>NZ_JBXARS010000024.1:0-564 GCF_058808515.1 Bacillus sp. GW821-FHT11D08 | reverse complement strand
GGCATAGTCTTTATATTGAAGGCGCATCGGCGCAAGCGAACGGCCTGCGTACAGCTCGCCGAATTCTTTAATCAAGGTGTTGACGGACACACCGTCAGAAATAATATGATGCATATCCGTTAATAAAAGATGACGTTCGTCCGATTCTTTCACGAGGGCCGCACGGAAGAGCGGCGCTTCCTCCAGACAAAACGGCCGGACGAATGCGTCAGCTGACTCGGCCTCATCCAGCTGAAACGGTACGCTGTCATGGATGCGCTGCACCGGTTCGCCGTCAGGCCCCGTTTCAAAGGACGTTCTGAGCGACTCATGCCGCTCCACAAGCTGCCGGAACGTCTCCTCCAGCCGGCCGCGGTCAAGCGGGCCCGTCAGTTCCAGCACAGCCGGCATATTGTAGCCGACACCGCCGTCTTCAAGCTGCTGGAGCACATACATCCGTTTCTGCGCCGAAGACACCGGATAGGTGTCCTGTGTTTGCGCAGGCTGAATCGCTTCATACGGGCTTTCTTCCAAGTCCTGAATAACCGAAGCGAGCTCTTCCACCGTCGGCCGGGCGAAGATGTC
>NZ_JBXARS010000023.1:0-602 GCF_058808515.1 Bacillus sp. GW821-FHT11D08 | reverse complement strand
ATTTCCGCTTGTTCAGGATGCGCCCGGTTTTCTTTCAGCTTGGCAAGAAGCGCCGAGGCTGACTCGTCCGGATCGGCTTGGATGACTTGGCCGTACAGCTTCGGATGTTCAAGGTGAGCCGTTTTCAGGAAAGCGGCCAGCCCCGCCAATACATTGTCTTCCCCCCTGTCGGGGACAAGAAGCTGGATCAGCGTTTTTTTCTTCTGTTTTTCTTTGATAAGACGCGTGACGATCGCTGACAGCTCCGCCGCGCAGGCGTCATAACGGTCTTCAATCGGACCTTCGCCGTCAGCCGCACATACGGCGCCGCTTATGTCCTCAGCGTTCATTCCGCCATACAGCGTCACGTATCTGAAAGACTCTTCTTGTCCGCCGCCTTCACCCGGCGGTGATTCCTGCCACTTTGGCTGAAGCAAGAGCGGTTTTTCCTCCGTTTCCTCTTCCAGAAAACGGGCGGTGAGCCCCGTCAATCGGACACATACCGCGCCGTTTTCATCACACAGCTCAATATGATAGGCGCCGTCCGCTGAGGAAAGCACCGCCCACATCGTCTCCCGGCACGCAGAAAACACCTGCATATCCTGGAGGGCAAACGGCAGAAA
>NZ_JBXARS010000022.1:0-890 GCF_058808515.1 Bacillus sp. GW821-FHT11D08 | reverse complement strand
AACACGGAAGTTAAGCTCTTCAGCGCCGATGGTAGTCGGGGGTTTCCCCCTGTGAGAGTAGGACGCCGCCAAGCTTTTTTATTTTATCTACCATGTTTTTGTTTATGAAGCTTATAATATTCCGCAGTAGCTCAGTGGTAGAGCTATCGGCTGTTAACCGATCGGTCGTAGGTTCGAGTCCTACCTGCGGAGCCATTGCTTCCATAGCTCAGCAGGTAGAGCACTTCCATGGTAAGGAAGAGGTCAGCGGTTCGAGCCCGCTTGGAAGCTTATCTAAATACGTTGATCTGAAGCAGTTTCCGCATGTTATGGAACTGTTATTTTTTTGTTCAGTTCAGTAAAAATCTGTTACTGATTGTACCAGTTAAGGTATAGGTATTTAGCGCGTCTTCTGATGAAGCCTTTCTTCAAGGGTGCAAAAGAGATTAACATAATTAATTGTTAATCGGTATTGACTTTTATCAAAACCTTGATATAATTACTTTTGTCATAATGAACAGTATCCTTTAGATTATTCTGCGGGTTATACCGTTTGGAGTTTTACTGAATAAATAACAATACAGTTTTTGGGTTATCTGATGCTGTATTCTGGCTGTACATTACATTTTTACTTGCGGAAGTAGTTCAGTGGTAGAACATCACCTTGCCAAGGTGGGGGTCGCGGGTTCGAATCCCGTCTTCCGCTCCATTTTATCCCAACGGGATATTGTGAAATTGATTGCGCCCGTAGCTCAATTGGATAGAGCGTTTGACTACGGATCAAAAGGTTAGGGGTTCGACTCCTCTCGGGCGCGCCATAATATATTTAAAAATCGGGAAGTAGCTCAGCTTGGTAGAGCACATGGTTTGGGACCATGGGGTCGCAGGTTCGAATCCTGTCTTCCCGACCA
>NZ_JBXARS010000021.1:0-1107 GCF_058808515.1 Bacillus sp. GW821-FHT11D08 | reverse complement strand
TGCAGGAGTTGAATATTAAGAATAAGACACAGGTTCAGACATGGGTTAGATGGTATAAGGCTGGTGATACACATCGATTCGAACAGCCTGTTGGAAAGCAATACACTTACGGAAAAGGTCCGGAGTATTCTTCCGATTTAGAGAAACTGCAGGCAGAGATTCGTTACCTGAGACAACAGAATGAAGTTTTAAAAAAGTACAACGAATTGGAAAGGAAGTTGATAGCGAAACGTCAGTCGAACTTGTAGAAATATTGCACAGCACAATGACCGTACAGGATATCTGTATTCATTTAGGTATCTCTCGAGCGTCTTATTATCGTTGGAAGAAGAATCTGATGAAGGATCATCCCAAGCGCCATTTGGAAAAACAAATCGGCACGTTGTGCCGAGAGCACAAGTATCGATATGGATATCGAAAAATCACAGCCATACTAAAAAAGAGAATGTGTATTAACCATAAAACGGTTCAACGTATTATGCAGAAAAATCAATGGCAGTGTCGGGTTAAGGTGAAAAAGCGCAAGAAGGATGGGCAGCCATATGCCGTGGTCGATAATATATTGGATCGGAACTTTCAGTCTGATCGTCCTCTTGAAAAACTAGTAACGGACATCACATATTTGCCTTATGGACAGAAACAATTGTACCTTTCCAGTATATTAGATTTATACAATGGAGAAGTGATTGCTTTTACTATTGGGGATAAGCAGGACACAGCCTTTGTCTTAGACACACTTGATCAGCTACCAATGCTGCCTGAGAACTGCGTGTTACATAGTGACCAAGGTTCTGTGTATACATCTTACGAGTATCAAAAAGCTGTTAAAACAAAAGGCATTACCATGAGCATGTCCCGCAAAGGGACGCCCGCTGATAATGCCTCCATCGAATCGTTTCATTCCTCGCTAAAGTCTGAAACGTTCTATCTTAACAGCATTGATCGAACTACGACTGCCATCGTAGAACGCACTGTCATAGAATACATTCATTATTATAACAATATTCGTATTCAAACCAAACTAAACAACCAATCACCGATAAACTATCGGCAATTGGCTGTTTAAAAGGTGTTTTGACCCCTGTCTCAAAAACGGGGGGCAGTCCC
>NZ_JBXARS010000020.1:0-1714 GCF_058808515.1 Bacillus sp. GW821-FHT11D08 | reverse complement strand
TCTTTGAAAACTAAACAAGACAAAACGTACCTGTTAATTCAAAGTTTTAAATAAATCGCACAGCGATGTGCGTAGTCAGTCAAACTACTTTATCGGAGAGTTTGATCCTGGCTCAGGACGAACGCTGGCGGCGTGCCTAATACATGCAAGTCGAGCGGACAGATGGGAGCTTGCTCCCTGATGTTAGCGGCGGACGGGTGAGTAACACGTGGGTAACCTGCCTGTAAGACTGGGATAACTCCGGGAAACCGGGGCTAATACCGGATGGTTGTCTGAACCGCATGGTTCAGACATAAAAGGTGGCTTCGGCTACCACTTACAGATGGACCCGCGGCGCATTAGCTAGTTGGTGAGGTAACGGCTCACCAAGGCGACGATGCGTAGCCGACCTGAGAGGGTGATCGGCCACACTGGGACTGAGACACGGCCCAGACTCCTACGGGAGGCAGCAGTAGGGAATCTTCCGCAATGGACGAAAGTCTGACGGAGCAACGCCGCGTGAGTGATGAAGGTTTTCGGATCGTAAAGCTCTGTTGTTAGGGAAGAACAAGTGCCGTTCAAATAGGGCGGCACCTTGACGGTACCTAACCAGAAAGCCACGGCTAACTACGTGCCAGCAGCCGCGGTAATACGTAGGTGGCAAGCGTTGTCCGGAATTATTGGGCGTAAAGGGCTCGCAGGCGGTTTCTTAAGTCTGATGTGAAAGCCCCCGGCTCAACCGGGGAGGGTCATTGGAAACTGGGGAACTTGAGTGCAGAAGAGGAGAGTGGAATTCCACGTGTAGCGGTGAAATGCGTAGAGATGTGGAGGAACACCAGTGGCGAAGGCGACTCTCTGGTCTGTAACTGACGCTGAGGAGCGAAAGCGTGGGGAGCGAACAGGATTAGATACCCTGGTAGTCCACGCCGTAAACGATGAGTGCTAAGTGTTAGGGGGTTTCCGCCCCTTAGTGCTGCAGCTAACGCATTAAGCACTCCGCCTGGGGAGTACGGTCGCAAGACTGAAACTCAAAGGAATTGACGGGGGCCCGCACAAGCGGTGGAGCATGTGGTTTAATTCGAAGCAACGCGAAGAACCTTACCAGGTCTTGACATCCTCTGACAATCCTAGAGATAGGACGTCCCCTTCGGGGGCAGAGTGACAGGTGGTGCATGGTTGTCGTCAGCTCGTGTCGTGAGATGTTGGGTTAAGTCCCGCAACGAGCGCAACCCTTGATCTTAGTTGCCAGCATTCAGTTGGGCACTCTAAGGTGACTGCCGGTGACAAACCGGAGGAAGGTGGGGATGACGTCAAATCATCATGCCCCTTATGACCTGGGCTACACACGTGCTACAATGGACAGAACAAAGGGCAGCGAAACCGCGAGGTTAAGCCAATCCCACAAATCTGTTCTCAGTTCGGATCGCAGTCTGCAACTCGACTGCGTGAAGCTGGAATCGCTAGTAATCGCGGATCAGCATGCCGCGGTGAATACGTTCCCGGGCCTTGTACACACCGCCCGTCACACCACGAGAGTTTGTAACACCCGAAGTCGGTGAGGTAACCTTTATGGAGCCAGCCGCCGAAGGTGGGACAGATGATTGGGGTGAAGTCGTAACAAGGTAGCCGTATCGGAAGGTGCGGCTGGATCACCTCCTTTCTAAGGATTTTAACGGAATATAAGACCTTGGGTCTTATAAACAGAACGTTCCCTGTCTTGTTTAGTTTTGAAGGA
>NZ_JBXARS010000019.1:0-3047 GCF_058808515.1 Bacillus sp. GW821-FHT11D08 | reverse complement strand
TTCTCTCAAAACTAGATAACAGTAAGCATACATTCAAATTGGTTAAGTCCTCGATCGATTAGTATCTGTCAGCTCCATGTGTCGCCACACTTCCACCTCAGACCTATCAACCTGATCATCTTTCAGGGATCTTACTTCCTTGCGGAATGGGAAATCTCATCTTGAGGGGGGCTTCATGCTTAGATGCTTTCAGCACTTATCCCGTCCGCACATAGCTACCCAGCGATGCCCTTGGCAGAACAACTGGTACACCAGCGGTGCGTCCATCCCGGTCCTCTCGTACTAAGGACAGCTCCTCTCAAATTTCCTGCGCCCGCGACGGATAGGGACCGAACTGTCTCACGACGTTCTGAACCCAGCTCGCGTACCGCTTTAATGGGCGAACAGCCCAACCCTTGGGACCGACTACAGCCCCAGGATGCGATGAGCCGACATCGAGGTGCCAAACCTCCCCGTCGATGTGGACTCTTGGGGGAGATAAGCCTGTTATCCCCGGGGTAGCTTTTATCCGTTGAGCGATGGCCCTTCCATGCGGAACCACCGGATCACTAAGCCCGACTTTCGTCCCTGCTCGACTTGTAGGTCTCGCAGTCAAGCTCCCTTGTGCCTTTACACTCTGCGAATGATTTCCAACCATTCTGAGGGAACCTTTGGGCGCCTCCGTTACCTTTTAGGAGGCGACCGCCCCAGTCAAACTGCCCACCTGACACTGTCTCCCCGCCCGATAAGGGCGGCGGGTTAGAAGGTCAATACAGCCAGGGTAGTATCCCACCGATGCCTCCACCGAAGCTGGCGCTCCGGTTTCCAAGGCTCCTACCTATCCTGTACAAGCTGTACCAACATTCAATATCAGGCTGCAGTAAAGCTCCACGGGGTCTTTCCGTCCTGTCGCGGGTAACCTGCATCTTCACAGGTACTATAATTTCACCGAGTCTCTCGTTGAGACAGTGCCCAGATCGTTGCGCCTTTCGTGCGGGTCGGAACTTACCCGACAAGGAATTTCGCTACCTTAGGACCGTTATAGTTACGGCCGCCGTTTACTGGGGCTTCAATTCGCACCTTCGCTTACGCTAAGCGCTCCTCTTAACCTTCCAGCACCGGGCAGGCGTCAGCCCCTATACTTCGCCTTACGGCTTCGCAGAGACCTGTGTTTTTGCTAAACAGTCGCCTGGGCCTATTCACTGCGGCTCTCTCGGGCTTGCACCCTAACAGAGCACCCCTTCTCCCGAAGTTACGGGGTCATTTTGCCGAGTTCCTTAACGAGAGTTCTCTCGATCACCTTAGGATTCTCTCCTCGCCTACCTGTGTCGGTTTGCGGTACGGGCACCTCTCACCTCGCTAGAGGCTTTTCTTGGCAGTGTGGAATCAGGAACTTCGCTACTATAATTCGCTCGCCATCACAGCTCAGCCTTCACGGGAAACGGATTTGCCTATTTCCCAGCCTAACTGCTTGGACGCGGATATCCAATACCGCGCTTACCCTATCCTCCTGCGTCCCCCCATTGCTCAAATGGTGAGGAGGTGGTACAGGAATATCAACCTGTTATCCATCGCCTACGCCTTTCGGCCTCGGCTTAGGTCCCGACTAACCCTGAGCGGACGAGCCTTCCTCAGGAAACCTTAGGCATTCGGTGGAGGGGATTCTCACCCCTCTTTCGCTACTCATACCGGCATTCTCACTTCTAAGCGCTCCACAAGTCCTTCCGGTCTTGCTTCACAGCCCTTAGAACGCTCTCCTACCACTGTTCGAAGAACAGTCCGCAGCTTCGGTGATACGTTTAGCCCCGGTACATTTTCGGCGCAGAGTCACTCGACCAGTGAGCTATTACGCACTCTTTAAATGGTGGCTGCTTCTAAGCCAACATCCTGGTTGTCTAAGCAACTCCACATCCTTTTCCACTTAACGTATACTTTGGGACCTTAGCTGGCGGTCTGGGCTGTTTCCCTTTCGACTACGGATCTTATCACTCGCAGTCTGACTCCCAAGGATAAGTCATCGGCATTCGGAGTTTGACTGAATTCGGTAACCCGGTAGGGGCCCCTAGTCCAATCAGTGCTCTACCTCCGAGACTCTTACCTTGAGGCTAGCCCTAAAGCTATTTCGGAGAGAACCAGCTATCTCCAGGTTCGATTGGCATTTCACCCCTACCCACACCTCATCCCCGCACTTTTCAACGTGCGTGGGTTCGGGCCTCCATTCAGTGTTACCTGAACTTCACCCTGGACATGGGTAGATCACCTGGTTTCGGGTCTACGACCACGTACTCAATTCGCCCTATTCAGACTCGCTTTCGCTGCGGCTCCGCATCTTCTGCTTAACCTTGCACGGGATCGTAACTCGCCGGTTCATTCTACAAAAGGCACGCCATCACCCGTTAACGGGCTCTGACTACTTGTAGGCACACGGTTTCAGGATCTCTTTCACTCCCCTTCCGGGGTGCTTTTCACCTTTCCCTCACGGTACTGGTTCACTATCGGTCACTAGGGAGTATTTAGCCTTGGGAGATGGTCCTCCCGGATTCCGACGGAATTTCACGTGTTCCGCCGTACTCAGGATCCACTCAGGAGAGAACGAAGTTTTGACTACAGGGCTGTTACCTCCTATGGCGGGCCTTTCCAGACCTCTTCATCTACCTCGTTCCTTTGTAACTCCGTACAGAGTGTCCTACAACCCCAAGAGGCAAGCCTCTTGGTTTGGGCTGGTCCCGTTTCGCTCGCCGCTACTCAGGGAATCGCATTTGCTTTCTCTTCCTCCGGGTACTTAGATGTTTCAGTTCCCCGGGTCTGCCTTCTCATATCCTATGTATTCAGATATGGATACCACTCCATTACGAGTGGTGGGTTTCCCCATTCGGAAATCTCCGGATCAAAGCTTGCTTACAGCTCCCCGAAGCATATCGGTGTTCGTCCCGTCCTTCATCGGCTCCTAGTGCCAAGGCATCCACCGTGCGCCCTTTCTAACTTAACCGTTAAAAAGAATCACTACGTGATATCTTGCATTACTAATTGAATGTGAATTACTTCTGTTATCTAGTTTTCAAAGAACA
>NZ_JBXARS010000018.1:0-9331 GCF_058808515.1 Bacillus sp. GW821-FHT11D08 | reverse complement strand
TGCGATATCGCCCGTCTGATACATGCGCTCTCCCGGATAAAACGGATCATCGAGAAAACGCTCCTCCGTCAGCTCGGGCCGGTTCAGATAGCCCCGGGCCACCCCTGTCCCCGCGATGTACAGCTCTCCGATACAGCCCGGCGGCAGAAGCTGTTTCTTTTGATTTAAAATATAAAGCCGCATGTTATGCCCGGAAATGCCGATCGGAACATTGTGAAATTCTTTTCCTTGCGGCAAATCAAAGTACGCCGCTTCTACTGTCGCTTCCGTCGGACCGTAGGAATTTGTCAATTCCGTTCCCGGCAGAAGGTCATAAAAACGGGAAACCAGGTGCGGGCCCAGTTGTTCGCCGCCGGCAAAAACCCTTTTTAAGCAGGTTTTTTTGATCGGCTGTTTTCTGGAATTTATATATTCCAAGAAAGCATGAAGCATGGATGGCACAAAATGAGCCGCCGTTATGCGGTTATTCTCCAATGCGTTCAGTATCATTTCAGGGTCTTTCTCGCCGCCTTGCGGAAGGAGGAAAACAGAAGCTCCCGCGATCGGCCACCAAAACAGCTCCCAAATCGAAGCGTCGAAAGAGTATGATGTTTTATGCAAAATGATGTCAGAATCACTTAATCCATAACGCGTTTGCAGTGAGTATAAAAAGTTTACGGCTGACCGATGTTCAACCTGCACGCCTTTTGGGCGTCCCGTAGAACCGGATGTATAGATGATATAAGCCAATGAATCAGGTTTTACCGGAACGTTAGGGTTGGCCGCAGCTTCAGGGTTTCCTGTTTGTCCGCTTTTCAGAGAGAGCGTTTCTCCCTCAAAAAGATCTGGTGCGAAAAGTTCTGGTTCTGCCAGTAAGAATTTCACGCCGCTGTCTTTCAGTAAAAAGCGAATCCGCTCTTCCGGATAATCCGGATCAATCGGCAGATATGCACCGCCTGCTTTTAAGACAGCGTAAATGCCGATCATCATGTCAGGAGAACGCCGGCCCATAATGGCAGTTTTATCCTCCAGCCTTATCCCGCGCTTGATCAGCTGATGCGCAAGCTCGTTTGCTCTTTCGTTCAGTTCCTGATACGTAATCGAAATGTCATCAGTTAAAATTGCCGGACGGTCCGGCGTTTTTTCCGCTTGCTGTTCCAGCAGATCATGAAGAGACTGATGAATCGGAAACGCTGTTTTCTGCAAGGGGCTGAAATCTTGAAGCAGAGACGCTTCTTCTTTTTCTGTCAAAACAGAAATATCGTCTAATTCCAAGCCCGGATCAGCCGCGGCGTTTTCGGCAAGTGTCGTAAAAAATCCCGCCCATTTTTGAATCGTTTTTCTCTTAAACAAATCGGTGCTGTATTCAAACTGGCAGTATAATTCACCGGCGTTTTCAGAGATGTACAGCGATAAGTCAAATTTAGAAATCGGCAGGCTGACGTCTGCCGGCTGCAGTTCAAGTCCGGCTGCCCTAAGCTTCTGCTGTTCCATATTTTGCAGCGCAAATGTTGTGTCAAACAGCGGATTTCGGGACATGTCCCGCGGCACACCGAGCTTATCGACGAGCTCTTCTAACGGGTAATCCTGATGTTCGTAAGCCTCAAGCGCTGTTTGGCGAATTTCCTTTAAATATTCTTTGAATGTCATGCTTCCGTCGGGACGCGTCCTGAAAGCAAGCGTATTGACAAACATGCCCAGAACGGCGTCAAGGTCGGCATGAGGCCTTCCTGCAATCGGAGACCCGACGATCATATCTTCCTGTCCGCTTAAACGGGCTAACAGAACCGTGTACACACCGAGCAGCGTCATATACAGTGTGCATTTGTTTTCTTTCGCCAGCTTTTTCAACTGTGCTGTATGTTTTTCATTGATGACAAATGACACCCGGTCTCCGGAAAAGCTCCGCACCGGGGGACGCGGCTTATCAGCCGGCAATTCAAGCACGGGAATCTCACCGGCAAGCCGGTTCAGCCAGTACTCCTCTTGTTTCCGATATGCGGCGCCCGCCATAAATGATTGCTGCCAGACGGCATAATCTTTGTATTGAATCCGTAACGGCGGCAGACTTCTCTCAGCATACAGCTCACTGAATTCACGTATCAAAAGATTGACGGATACGCCGTCTGAAATAATATGATGCATGTCAGCTAAAAGCAGATGCCGGTCTTTTTCTATTTGGACAAATCCCGCCCGGAAAAGGGGCGCTTTGCCGAGATCGAACGGCCGGATAAACGCTTCGGCTGATTGTTCTTTTGTAAATGCAAACGGCACGTCGTCATGAATCCTCTGCACAGGCAGGCCGTTTTTTTCTTCAAAGGACGTTCTGAGCGGTTCATGCCGCCGGATCAGTTCCTTGAACACGGCTTCCATCCTGTCTCGGTCAAACGGCCCCTTCACCTCTAAAACGGCTGGAATGTTATAACTGACACCGCCATTTTCAAGCTGGTGAAGGACGTACATCCGTTTTTGGGCGGATGAGACAGGATATGTTTCTTTCATTTCTGTCTTTTCTATGGATGCGAACGGGTTCTCTTCTGCTTCACTGATGATTTTGGCGAGTTCTTCTACAGTCGGATGGCTGAAGACATCGCTCAGCGGGATTTGCACACTGCACTCTTTAGCTATTTTTGCAACGAGTGCCGTCGCCTTTAATGAATGGCCGCCAAGCTCGAAAAAGTGATCGTGAACGCCGATCGGGCCGCTTTGAAGCACTTCTTCCCATATGCGGGTAAGTTTCAGCTCCGTCACATTCCGGGGAGCTGTATATCGACGGACTGCGGTGTACGCCGAAGCTTCCGGAAGGGCCCGCTGATCGACTTTTCCGTTCGCAGTGAGCGGAATCGAGTCAACGAAAGCCCATTTGACCGGAATCATATAATCAGGCAGCTCTTTAGCCAAATCACTTCGCAGCTGAGAAGGATCAGTCGCTTGTGAGACGCTGCAGTAGGCGCATAATTCATTTTCGCCCGACTCATTCGTTTGAATCAGAACAGCAGCTTCTTTCACGGCATGATGATTTGCCAGGACGGTTTCAATTTCCTTCGGTTCAATCCGGTACCCTCTGATCTTCACTTGATCATCTGTCCGGCCGATGTATTCAATTTGGCCGTCCGCACGCAGTCTTGCCAAATCTCCGGTCCGGTACATGACGGCGTCCGTTCTGAACGGATCCGGCAAAAATTTCTCTTCGGTCAGCGCCGGATTGTTCACATAGCCTCTTCCTGTATTCGCCCCGGAAATATACAATTCTCCCGCAATTCCGAGAGGCTGAAGCTGTCTGTTTTTGCTGAGAATATACATTTTGTTATGATGGATCGGTTTCCCGATCGGCGGATGTTCAGGTATGTCATCACCCGCAGAAATCGTATAGGTTGAAACCACATGAGTTTCTGACGGGCCGTAATGATTATGCAGATGCATACCGTGTAAACGGAGCGTCTGCCTGAACAAACGCGAAACGGTCAGCTGCTCCCCGGCCGTAATAACATGCTTCACACAGCGGGGAAAAGAATGTGCATAACCTTCTTCATTGAAAAGCATCTTGACAAACGCAGTCGGGAAAAACACAACTTCCGTTTTGTGCTGATCAATAAACGAAAACAGCTGAGAAACGTCCCGTTTGATTGATTCGGGCACGATACAAAGGGTGCCGCCGCTCAAGAGTACTGAAAATAACTCCTGATAGCAGACGTCAA
Organism: Bacillus sp. GW821-FHT11D08; assembly: GCF_058808515.1. Lineage (NCBI taxonomy): Bacteria > Bacillati > Bacillota > Bacilli > Caryophanales > Bacillaceae > Bacillus > Bacillus sp. GW821-FHT11D08. The sequence goes on along the minus strand of NZ_JBXARS010000018.1, from coordinate 5,654 downwards.
ACGCCACAGATGCGTACTGCAGCACATTTGTGCAAAAATCAATGTCTGTGTTCGTCAATTGGTGAGAAAGCAGGTTGGCCATATTTTTATGTTCGAGCAGCACACCCTTCGGTTTCCCTGTCGTTCCCGATGTATAAATCATATAAAGGAGGTCGTCCGCCGTATTAATGGATTGCACATTGCTTCCGTCCGCTTCCGTCCCGGCCTCTTCTATGTATGTAACTTGCAGCGCTTGTTCCGCGGGGACTGACTGATGCCGCTCTGTTACAACATGGACGCAGCCGCTGTTTTCAATAACATATCGGATACGCTCCTTTGGACTGCCCGGATCAATCGGGACAAAGGCGCCGCCCGCTTTTAAAATACCGAGAACAGCCGCCGCTAAAGAAGGGGAACGGCCGAGCATGACGCCTACCGGTTCCTCCCGCTTTAATCCGCGCTTTTGCAGCAGGCGGGCCAGCTTATTAGCCGATTCGTTCAGCTCTTTGTACGTCACTGACTCGCCTTCATACCGAATCGCGATTTGATCCGGTGTTTTTGCGGCCTGCCGTTCAAACATTGCATGAACCGTGTCATATACAGGCTTTTCGGTCTCTTCAGAAATCGGTGCAAGCAGCTGCGCTTTTTCCTCCGGGGTTATGATTTCAAGCTTGTCCGGCGTGATGTCCGGTTTGTCGAGAACCTGGGAGACGATGTGTGCTAAATGGCCTTTGATATTTTCAATAAATTGGCGGTCATACATGCTTGAATCGTATCTCATTTTCAAATGAATTTCGTCACCCGGCGCCACCATAAGATAAAAACTGTAATTGGTTTCGTCTTCCATGCTGAAATCATGGATGTGAAAAAGGTCTTTCGTGTCCCCCTTGCTGTTCAGCACATCAAGCTCCTGTTCAACCGGATAATTCTCAAAGACGAGAATGTGGTCAATTAAGCCTTGTTTTACCTGTGAATTCGCCTGTATGTCATAAAGCGGATGATAGCTGTATGCCTGTCCTTTCAAAGCATCCTTTTGCACATTTTTGATCAGCTTTTGAAACGGGATGTTTGCCCCGCTGATCCGGACAGGCACGGTATTAATAAACAGGCCGATCATTCGCTCGATGCCTTCGATTTCAGACGGCCTTCCGGAAATGACAGAACCAAAAACCGCATCTTCTGTCTGGTTATACGCCTGAAGCAAAATGCCCCAGAGCGTGTGGAAAATGGTGCTCAGCGTGACCTCTTCTTTTACGGCCAGCTCTTTCAGCTTAGCCGTGTCCTCTTTTGAAAAGGAAAACGTCACTTCCTCTTGTCTGCTTTCGCCGGCTTTTTTCTGCTTCGGCAGAACAGTCTGCTGCTCAAAGCCTTCAAGGTACCGCTCCCAGTACGAAGCGGCTTTTTCTTTATCTTGCTCCATCAGCCACTTGATGTAGGTCCCGTACGGCACAGCGGGCTCAAGCGTTAACGGTGTCCGGCGGAGCCGCGAGGCGTATATCTGGAAGAACTCTTTCAGCACGATTCCGAGACACCAGCCATCCATAATGATGTGATGGAAACTCCATATGCACGTATATTCACATTCACCGGTTTGAAGCAGCGTCACCCGCATCAGCATGTCTTTTTGCAGATGAAATCCTTTCTTACGGTCTCTTCGTTTGGCTTCTTCAATATGCTTGATTTGATCAGCCTTGTTTAAATTGGTGAGATTTTCCTCAATGATGCTGACGTTCCGCTCTTTTAATACGACCTGCTGCGGCACTGACACGTTCTGGCTGATAAAGATCGTTCTGAAAATATCATGTCTTTCGAAAAGGGCATGAACGCTCTCTTCAAACACGCGGGTGTCAACCTTCCCCGTTATTGAAAAGGAGGCCTGCTCGGCGTAAGCCTGTGATTCCTTTTGCAGGAGGGAATGAAAAAGCATTCCTTCCTGCATATAAGACAGCGGATAAATATCCTGAATTGCATTCTTTTTTGTCATGTTATAATCTCCCCGTCGCCTTTTTCTACAGTTCCTCGACAAAACTCGCTATGCTGTCCAAATCATCAGATGTTAACGTTTTGCTGCTAAAATCACTAACGGTTTTTTCTGCTTCCTCTTTGCCGGTGCAGTGCGCCATAATATCACGCAAATATTGCTGTAAAGTTTGCAGCAGCTGTTCCATCGTTTCTTTGCGGAAGCGGCTCGGCGGATAGCTCAAACTGAAGTGAAGTTTGTTTTGTGCGGCCATCGCGCTCATTTCCACCGCTTGTTCCCGCTGCCATGTCGGCGTGATGTCGTGCCCGCTTGCAAGACCGGACAGACTGAACGTGTGCTGATCTTCTGTATCATTGAATTGCCCTAAATAGTTAAAGCTGATTTCAGGCGCTTGTCTGAAGCGGATTGTTTTTTGTTCAGGCGGTGTCATGTATTTTAAAATGCCGTAGCCTATTCCTTTATCCGGTATTCTTCCGAGTGTGTCTTTGACCGTTTTTACCGACGTTCCAAGCTCAGCGCCTGCTGTGTTCAAGTCAATGAGCACCGGATACATGGAGGTAAACCAGCCTACGGTGCGGCTGATGTCGAGCTCCGGCATGATGTGCTCTCTCCCGTGCCCTTCCATCGCGATGCGCAGTCTGCCGCCCCCTGTCCAGTCCCGTAAAGCCAAAGCTGCGGCAGTCACAAGAATATCTTGCGTATCGGTATGGTAGGCCCGGTTGACCTGCTGAAGCAAAACGGACGTTTCTTCTTCTGTAAGCGTAAAGCTTACCGTTTGCCGAATGCTGTCGGCTCCCGTCTGATGCTGCGGTTTTTCATAAGGAAGTTCGGCGGCTGTTTCTTCTTCAATAAAACGCCAATATTCTTCTTCACGCATCAGCTTGCTGCTTTTTGCGTATTCTGAAAGCCTTTCAGCGTATTGCTTAAACGAATCGGTCTTTGGCGGAAGCTGGACCGGCTGACCTTTTACGGCTTGAGTGTAAGCGGCAGATAAATCCTCCAGCAAAATACGCCATGACACTCCGTCAACCGCCAGGTGATGTACGGTGATGAATAAATAATCCCCGGACCGGGTTTTGAACCAGCCGGCTTTTAATAACGGGCCTTTTTCAATATCCATCCGCTGTTGGAGCGCAGCGACTTCACTTTCTATTTCTTTTTCCCAAGTATCTGTCTCAGACAGATCCCAAATGTCCAAGCTGTACAGTTCATCTTTTTGAATACCGTGATTGATTTGTCTGAAACTTTCGTTTTCTGCACTGACGGTGATCCGGAGTGCATCATGATGAATGACAAGATGCTCCAAGGCTTCTTTGAGCGGCTGTTTATGCAATGCGTCAGAGCTGAACATCATGACGGACTGATTGAAATGATTTCTGTTTTCCATCCGCTGTGATAAAAACCACTGCTGAACGGGTGTCCAAGGAATGTTTCCTTCCACCGGCCGCTGATCGATGACTCTTTCCGCTTTCCGGATAAGTGGCGCGAGCTCCTTAATGGACGGATGCCGGAATAAGTCGCTTGCCGTCATTTTCCGCCCATAGCGTCCGAGCCGTGCGGAAACTTGCAGCGCTTTGATTGAATCGCCGCCCAACTCAAAAAATGAGTCCTCAATCCCGACTTGTTTTGTGCCGAGCACTTCCTGCCAGATCACGGAAAGCTGTTCTTCAAGCTCATTGCGGGGAGCTGTGTACGCGGTTTGAAGCGCGAGCTCCGGTTCGGGCAGATTTTTCCGATCCAATTTACCGTTCGGCGTAAGCGGCAGCTTCTCAAGTTCCATCATATAGGCCGGAACCATGTAATTCGGCAGTTGCTTAGACAGTGAAGAACGCACTTTTTCTGTATCCATGTCCGCCTGCAGACTCATATATGCGATCAGTTCTTTATTGCCGGACTGCCCGGTTCTGACTGACACGGCAGCTTCTTTCACACCGTCCAGGCCCCTCAGTGCAGCTTCAATCTCTCCCAGCTCGACCCGATAACCGCGGATTTTCACTTGATCATCCATCCGCCCGGCATATTCGATCGTTCCGTCCGGCAGCCAGCGGGCTAAATCTCCGGTGCGGTACATCCGTTCTCCGGGAACAAAAGGATTGGGGACAAATTTTTCTTCCGTCAGCTCAGGGCGGCCGAAATATCCTCTTGCCACACCGTCTCCGCCTGTGCATAATTCGCCGATGACGCCGATCGGCTGCGGTGTTCCCCTGCTGTTTATGATATATGCGGTTGAATTTCCGACAGGGCGGCCGATCGGGATTGAATGATCGTATAATTGTTCAATCAAAAAGCAAGTCGAGAACGTCGTGTTTTCAGTCGGTCCGTATCCATTCCATACTGAGAGATGCGGCAGCGCATTCCGAACCCGGTTTACATGGCTCGGGGACAGTGCTTCCCCGCCGATAATCAATCGGGATAATCCGGAAAACACGTGTTCATTTTGTTCTGATAAATGGTTGAACAGAGACGATGTCAGCCACAGTGTCGTAATGCCGTTTTGCTGTATAAATGTTTCCAGAACATCCGAGTCGAGATAGGTTTCCTGGTCACTTACATATAAAGAAGCGCCGTTTAAAAGCGGACCGAATATTTCAAATGTCGTAACATCAAATCCTAATGATGAAGTAAACAACAGTCTATCTTCCGGCGTAAAATCAATATAATTGCTGTTTTTCACAAGGCGGATCACGCTTCGCTGTTCAATCATGACGCCTTTTGGCGCACCTGTTGACCCGGACGTATAAATCATGTAGGCCAATGAATCAGGTCCTCCGAGCGGTTCGGGATTTTCCGAACTCAATCCGGCCTTTGTTTGAATATCCTCTATGAATAAACGTTTTCCTGAAAGCGGCAGACCGTCAAGTTTATCAGATTGGAGAAGAATATCAGCTTTACAGTCTTTAAGCATCCATTCAGCCCGTTCCCGCGGCACATCGTCACCGATAGGCAAGTAGGCGCCCCCCGCTTTTAATATTCCGAGGATTCCGGAAGCAAGCTCTGTTGTGCGGCCGGTTAATAATGCGACAACGCTTTCCGGACCGACGCCATTTGATCGGAGAGCCGCCGCTATTCTGTTAGCCCGTTCGTTCAGCTCACGGTATGTCAAGATTTGTCCATCATATACAACTGCCCGGGCATCGGGGGTTTCTTTTGCCTGACGCTCAAATAAACGGCTGATGGTTTCGTGTCTTGGGTAATCGCTTTTCGTCTGATTAAACTGATAAATGACGCGATTTGTTTCAGCATCATCCAGTACGTGAATGTCACCAAGCGGTATCGCTTGGTTTTCAATTACTTTTGTAAGAATACGGGTAAAATAAGAAAGCCATTTTTCAATTGTCTGTTTTTGATAGATATCTGTATTGAATTCAAAATCAAAGCTGATGGAACCGTCAGACCCTTCTGACGCGTAAAGCGTGGCATCAAACTTTGCGGTTTTATGACTTGTATCCGCAGCTTGAGCCAAATGCAGCTTATTTAACACCAGGGATTCACGCTCCATATTTTGGAGCACAAACATCACATCAAACAGCGGATTTCGGCTTGTGTCCCGCTGCACGCCGAGCCGCTCCACAAGCTCTTCAAACGGGTAGTCCTGATGCTCATACGCTTCAAGCGCGGCCTGGCGGACTTCCGCCAAGTAATCGGTAAACCGTTTGTCTCCTTTCGGCTCCGTTCTGATGGCCAGCGTGTTGAC
>NZ_JBXARS010000017.1:0-13089 GCF_058808515.1 Bacillus sp. GW821-FHT11D08 | reverse complement strand
TCAAGCGGCACGTAGGCGCCGCCCGCTTTTAACACGGCAAGCACTGAAACCACCATCTCCGGCGAGCGTTCAGCGAGCACGCCGACCATGCTTTCTTTGCGGACGCCTTTTTGGCGGAGCCAAACAGCGAGTCTGTCTGTGTACTGGTCAAGCTCGGCGTACGTCAGCATACCGCCCGGAAAACGGAGCGCCGGACGATGCGGCGAAAGCGCGGCGCGGCGGGCAAACAGTCCGTGAAGCGTCGGAGCCGGCGGTTCAACCGTTTCTGTACGGTTAAACGCATCCAGCATACTTCTGGCTTCACGCGCATCAAGCAATGCGATCTCGGAGGCGCAAATTTCAGGATCGGAGATGACTGAATTCATCATATGCCGTAAAAATGTTTCGATATTCTTCATAAAAACGCTGTCGTATATACCGGTATCAAAGTTTAAGCGGATATAAAGAGAATTTCCCGGAATCACCTTTATGCTGCATCCGTAGTTTGTGACTTCCTCCATCGTGAAATCTTCTACCGCAAAATCAAATGAACCGGACTGACTCACATTTTCAATTTCACGCTGGGCCGGCACATTTTCAAACACGATAATGTGGTCAAACAGCGCTTGCTTCAAAGGGCTTTGCGCTTGAATGTCATACAGCGGATAATAGCTGTACGCTTCTGCTTGCAGCGTCTCCTGCTGCAAATGCCTGACGAGCTCCAGAAAAGAAAATGAACCGCTTTTCACCCGCACGGGAATCGTATTAATAAACAGTCCCACCATTTTTTCCACGCCTGCGAGATCCGACGGCCGGCCGGAAACGACAGAACCGAAAACGGCGTCATCACAGCGGCTGACACGCTGCAGCAACATGCCCCACAGTGCCTGGAACACTGTATTCAGCGTTGCTCCCGCCCTTGCCGCAATGTTCTTCAGCTCATTTGTCTGCTCTTCAGAAATGGTGAAAACCGCCTGCTCAAGTTCGCCATTTGGTTCCGCGGATTTTTTCGGAAGAGACGCCGATTGCTCAAGATCGGCAAGTCTCGTTTTCCAAAAAATCTCGGCTTCTTTACGATCCTGCTTCATGAGCCATTTAATATACTTACCATATGGCTGAACAGGCTCGAGAGACGGGAGCCGCCCGTCTCCCAGAGATTGATAGATCATCAGAAATTCCTTCATGACAATCCCGAAGCACCAGCCGTCCATGACGATATGATGATGGCTCCAGATACAAACATAGCGTTCAGGCGCTTTTTTCAAAATGGAGACTCTCATGAGAGGGTCTGATTGCAAATCAAAGCCTTTATCTTTATCTTCTTTTCTGAACCGGTCGGTATATTTGTCTTGTGCCTTCTCGTCCAAATGAGAAATATCATGAAACTGAACGCGGCTCGGCCTGTTTTTCAACACGACTTGGCGGGGCTTCGCCACATTCTTATGAATAAATGTCGTACGGAAAATATCGAATCGTTCAAAAACAGCATCTATACTTTTTTGGAATCGTTCCCGGTCAAGCTGTCCGTTGATCGTAAACACCGCTTGTTCGAAGTAGGCTCTTGAGTCATGATCCAACAGAGAATGAAAAAGCATGCCCTCCTGCATAAAAGATAAAGGATATATATCTTGTATTTCCGGTTGCTGCCCCATTGCGCCACTCCTTTTCTATAGTTTGTTGACGGCTCCCATAATGTCACTCAGATCTTCCAGCGTTAACTCCTCGTCACTGAAATCAGCGGCGCTCCATTCACGCTCCTCTTTGCCTGTGCAATGCGAGATGATCTGCTTGAGAAAGGCATGAAAATATCCCGTCAAAACTTCAATCGTTTCTTTTTGATACTGAAAACGGTTGTACACGACATGCATGCTGAGACATTCCGACGATACGGAGCCGCTGATATCAAGTGTGTACGGACGTTCCCAGTCTGGGCTGACTTCATTTCCCGCTTTTACGGGAGAAACACCAAAGCCGCTGGAACGGATCTCCCTGTCAAACTGCCCTAGATAGTTAAAACTGATTTCAGGAGAATCGGATTCAGTCTCTTCCCAGAGTTTGCTTATATACTTCAGCACCCCGTATCCCGCTCCTTTATGCGGAATGCGGCGCATCATGTCTTTTGTCCGCTTAATGTGATAGCCGAGCCGCTCGCCGTCATCAGCCTGATCTTGAAAACTTGCGTCAACCAATACCGGATAAATTGACGTAAACCAACCGATTGTTCTGCTGATATCAAGATGCTCCAAGTGCTCTTCCCTTCCGTGGCCTTCCATGCTGATTTTGAATGTCTCGTTTCCGGTCCATCTGTTCAGCGCAAGGCTTAACGCGGCAAGCAATAATTCACCCGTCTCTGTTGTGTATGCTCTGTTCGCTTCCGTTAACAGCTGCTCAGTCTCCTGTTTCGTCAATGTAACGGTCATCACATCTGTATCTTTCAGAAGATTGGAAGAAATGCGGGCATCTTTCGGAAGCGGTTCGACCGCCGCTCTTTCTCTTTCGGACCAGTAGTCTGCTTCCTGTAACAGCCGGCGGCTTTTAGCATAATCAGAGATTTGCTTCGCGTAAGTCTGATAGGAATCGGTCTTTGCCGGAAGCGCGGTTTCTTTTCCTTCGAGCACCTGCCTGTAGCATGCGGTGAGATCTTCAAATAAAATCCGCCATGACACCCCGTCAATGACAAGGTGATGAATGGAAAGCAGCAGATGATCGCCATCATTAGCGTGAAATAATCCGACAGCTACGAGCGGACCCGTCTCCAGCCGAATGGAAGTTTGAATACAGGCGGCCGCCTGTTCAATTGCGGCGTGCTCCTCTTGTAATGACCCTTTCCCTCTCACGTCAAGCGTTTCAAACGTAAAGAGTTCTTCTTCAGAAAGCTTTTCCGCTCTGTTATATTGAATCACCGATCCGTTTTGCGTGCCGCATACCATCCGTAATGCGTCATGATGAACCGCAAGCTGTGCCAACGCTTTTCTCATAGCAGATTCATTGATTCTGTCCGCACTGCGGAGCATAACCGACTGATTAAAATGATCATGCGGCAATGATTGCGACAAGAACCAGTGCTGGATCGGCGTCAGCGGAACGTCTCCCGTGACGGGAGCCTGATCAATCACGCGGCGGACTTTCCGGAGCCGCATCGATACTTCTCCCAGTGTCTGATGCTCGAACAGCTCGCGGACGGTCGTTTCATAGCCCTGCTGTTTCAGCCTCGCACATACTTGCAGCGCTTTAATCGAATCCCCGCCGAGATGGAAGAAATGAGCATTGGGACCGAGGCCTTCAACACCTAAGAGTTCTTCCCAAATGTCAGCCATCATTTCTTCAGTTTCATTTCTCAGGCTGATATCATTTCCAAGGCTATCATTTAATTCAGGCTGCGGGAGCGCCTTCTCGTCCAGCTTCCCATTCGCCGTCAAAGGCAGTTCATCAAGCGCTATCAAGCGGGCGGGAATCATATATTCCGGCAGAAAAGCTCTGAGAGAGGCCTGAATCTCTGCTTCTTTTATCTTTTCGTTCCCGTGTAAGACCGCGTATGCGTAAATGGAGTGCTGACCGTGCTGATCAGCACGTGTGATCACGGCGGCCTCTTTCACGGAGGAAAGCTCTTGCAGCGCTGATTTAATTTCTCCCAGCTCAATTCTGTGGCCTCTGACTTTTACTTGCGCATCTTTCCGCCCGACATATTCCAGCTCGCCATTTGAGAGCCTTTTGGCGATATCACCCGTCCGGTAGAGCCGCATGCCGGAAACGTGCGGATTCGTGATGAAACGGGAGGCGGTTAAATCATCCCTGTTTACATATCCCCTCGCGACGCCTTCCCCGCCGATATAAAGCTCACCGGGAATTCCGATCGGCTGCGGATTCATATAGGCGTCCATAACAAAAGCATGAAGGGTTTCCAGCGGTCTGCCGATATTGCTTTTGTTTCTCTCAATATCATCCATATTCAGTTTTTTGCATGTGACGTGAACCGTGGTTTCCGTAATACCGTACATATTAACAAGCTCCGTCTCCGGGTACTTCTCTTTCCAGCTTTTCAGCATGCCGGGCTGAAGCGCTTCTCCGCCGAAAATGACATATCGAAGCTTCAGCTTGTCCGTATGCCCGGCCTCTTCATGAATGAGTCCGGAAAAAGCCGTCGGCGTTTGGTTCAGCACCGTTACGCCTTCACTTTGCAGCAGCTGCCGGTACAAATGCGGATCACGGGCTGTGTCTTTCGGCACGATAACTACCTTTCCGCCGTATAAGAGCGCGCCGAATATTTCCCAGACAGAAAAATCAAAGCAATAGGAATGGAACAGCGTCCAGACGTCTTCAGAGCCGAAATCAAACGGCAGTCCTTTATGTGTGATAAGGCTGATGACATTGCGGTGTTCCGTCATAACGCCTTTCGGTTTTCCTGTTGTGCCCGATGTGTAAATCACGTAAGCCGGCTGTTCAGGCGTTATTATTTCTTTCGTTCTGTCTGCTGAAACGGATTCAGGCTTATCGATGTATAAAACCGGCAGCCCGTCCATTCCGGATATCCCAAGACCCGATTGCGTCAACAGAACACGCGCGCCGCTGTCAGTCAGCATAAATGAAATCCGCTCGTCCGGATAGTCAGGATCAATCGGCAGATAAGCTCCTCCCGCTTTTAAAATACCGAGAATCCCAATCAGCATATCCGGAGATCGTTCGGTCATAAATCCGACAATCTGTCCGGAGCGGATGCCGTTTTCCGACAGCATATCGGCGATTCGATCCGCCTTTTCATTGAGCTCGCGGTAGGTGAGACGCTCATGAGACATGACGGCTGCAATTTGATCCGGCATTTTTTCCGCCTGTGCTTCGAATAAACTGACAATCGTTTCATGCCTCGGATACTCCGCCGTTTGATTTTCCGCTTGAAGAAGCATCTGCCGCTCGTTTATGCCCAGCAAATGAATGTCAGACAGCTTCCGTTCGTAATCTGCTGCAATTTGTCCTAAAAGCTCTTTAAAATGACCGGCCCACCGTTCGATCGTATCTTTTTCAAACAACGCGGTACTGTATTCAAAATGAAAATCCAGTGAGCCATCCGGCCGTTCCTCGGCATGAAGCGTCAAGTCGAATTTTGAAATGTCATGCTTCACTGCATGTGAAGAAACGGATAAGCCCGGAAGGTTCACTTCGAAATCATCACTGTTTTGCAAAACGAGCATGGCATCAAACAGCGGATTGCGATTGACTTCCCGGTGTGTATCAAGCTTTTGGGCAAGTTCTTCAAACGGGAAGTCCTGATGTTCGGCCGCGCCGAGGGCGAGCATTTTCACCTCTTCTAAATAAGCGCGGAATGTCTTATCCCCTTTCGGCCTGCTTCTCATTGCCACGGTATTTACAAACATGCCGATGACCCCGTCAAGCTCAGCGCGGCTTCTGCCGGCCGCAGGTGAACCGACGACAATGTCTTCCTGCCCGCCCAATTTAGAAAGGAACAAGGAGTAACTTGCCAAAAGAATCATATACAGTGTCGAACCCGTCTCATCCATGAGCCGGCGCAAGTTCTCCGCCGTTTCCTTTTGAAGGCGCGTTCGAACAACGGACCCGCTGAATTCAGGAAGCTGAGGGCGCTTTTTATCGAGCGGCAGATCAAGAACGGGAATGTTTTCCCCGATCGCATCCAGCCAATAACGCTCATGTCTTTTGAATTCTTCAGCGGCAAACCGCTCATGCTGCCAGACGGAAAAATCTTTGTACTGGAGTTTTAACGGCCGCAACTCTTTTCCTCTGTACAAATCCGTCAATTCTTGAATCAGAACGCTCATTGACACACCGTCTGCGATAAGATGATGCATATCAAGCAGCAGAAAATGACGTTCTTCAGTAACTTTGGCTAAAGTCACTCTCAAAAGCGGCGCTTTTTCCACGTCAAACGGTTTGACGAAAGTTTCCATCACCTCTTGAAGAAGGTTCCCGGATGGCATGTGAATCTCTGTGAGGTCAAGATCGACATGTGCATGTATGTGCTGCATCGGCTCCCCGTTTCGTAAAACAAATGATGTGCGTAACGCTTCATGCCTTTGTAACAGCGCTGAAAAGGCTTCGTGCAGACGATCCCGGTTGAGTCTGCCGCTCAGTTCCAGACAAGCGGGCATATGATAGCCCGTACTGTCCGCTGCAAGCTGATGAAGGGCATAGAGCCTTTTTTGCGCAAAAGATAGCGGGTACAAGTCCTTTGCCTCCGCAGGCGTGATTTCTGCATATTCTCCTCTTTTCCTCTGTTCAAGGAAGCGGGCCATGCTCTCGATGGTCGGATGTTCAAAAACATGGCGGACGGCAAGTTCAATTTGCAGCCGTTTATGTATGTTTGAAACAAGCGACGCGGCTTTCAGCGACTGTCCGCCGATTTGGAAGAAATCATCTCTCATACTGATGTGTTCCCGTTTCAGCACTTCTTGCCAAATAGACAGCAGCTCAGTCTCAAGCATTGTGCGCGGAGCTTGATAATCACCGGTTCTCCCGGCTTCTTTCGGCTCAGGAAGTGCGGCCCGATCAAGTTTTCCGCTCACAGACAGCGGCATTTCCGTTAATTTGGTAAAGCTTCCCGGTATCATATAAGCAGGTAATCTCCCGGCCAATTCGGCATGAGGGTCAAATGTCACACCCGCATTTTCCAGTACGACATAAGCTGCAAGCTCCTGTTCCCCGTCCGCCGTTTTGCGCACCATGACTGCCGCCTCTTTTACCCCGGACAGACTTCTGAGTGCCGTTTCGATTTCTCCTAATTCAATTCTGTAACCTCTTACCTTCACCTGATCGTCAAAGCGTCCCATATATTCAATCGTTCCGTCCGGTAAAAATCGGGCTGCATCTCCCGTTCTGTACAGCCGTTCACCTTCACGAAACGGATGAGGGGTAAAGACTTTGCCCGTCAGCTCTTTTTGCTGAAAATATCCATCCGCCAGACCTTTTCCGGAAATACACAGTTCACCGACGGCTCCGACCGGCTGCAGCCGATCTCCGTGCATCATATAGACAGAAGTGTTGGCAATCGGGCGCCCGATCGTAATCCGGCTGCTTTTTTGCAGGTTGCGCAGAATCGTCGTGGCCACACTGTTTTCCGTCGGGCCGTATTCATTCAGCAGCTCGGCATTCGGGCATATGCCGCGGCTCGCTTCCACGATATCAGGAGTGGCCGCTTCCCCGGCAAATGTCACCGCCCGAAGTGTCTCTGCATCTTTTTTCGTCAGCGAATCAAGCAGAACGCGATACAGAGACGGAACGATCAGAAGATGGCTCACTCCGTGGCGGGTGATTTTCTGTTTTATTGAAAGGACGTCTTTCGCATCATCTTCATCAGTTAACAATACACAGGCGCCCGACAGAAGCGGAGTGAAAAGACTCGTTAATGACCCGTCAAATACGTATGAAAAAAGATGAAGCGCTATGTCCCCTTCTGTCATCCCGTATTCTTCACGCCGCCATTGCAATGTATTGCTGATCGCTTTGTGTTGTACAAGCACCCCTTTCGGCCGGCCTGTCGTTCCGGAGGTGTAAATGACATACGCCCAATTTCCGCTGTCAGATACCGGCGGAAGCGGTGCGGTCTGCTGGGAAACCGTTTCCTCCATGATGACGACGTTGCCCTTGAAATGCGGCGGAATGAGGGGGAGCAGGTCCTTTTCGGTCACGAGCAGTGAGGCTTCACTGTCTCTCAGTAAAAATGAAATCCGTTCAGGCGGGAATTCCGCATCAATCGGCATATAGGCGCTGCCCGACTTCCAAATTCCGAGCAGAGCGGCAACCGTACTCATTGATCGGCGCAGCATAACAGCGGTGATCTGGTCGGGGCATGCGCCTTTTTCCCTTAACGCATGCGCAATCTGATTCGCCCGCTGATTTAATTTCTTGTAGCTCCAGCTTACCCCGTTATATCTCAACGCCTCTTGGTCAGGCGTTTTTGCCGCCTGTTCTTCAAACAGCCCATGAACGGTTGTCTCAGGGTACGGACGGTTTGTTTCGTTAAACGAATGAATCAAGGCTTCTTCCTCCGGAGGCACGAGACTGATGCTTGATAAAAGCCTGTCCGGATCTTCCGTTACACAGGAGATGACCTCCAGAATATGCCCTTTGATCCGTTTCATGTCTTCCCGATCGTAGATGCCCGCATTGTAGCTGAATTTCACATAAAACTCTTCTCCCGGAACGATGACGACGTTAAGATCGTAATTGGTTTCTTCCGCCATCGAAAAGTTTTCAAGTGAGAGCGCACTGCTTTCGGTTTGCTTCCAGCCGTTTACCGCAGTCTGCATCTGAACCGGATAATTCTCAAAAACCAGGATGTGGTTCAATAGATCTTTTTGCAGGCCGCTTTCGTTTTGGATGTCATAAAGCGGATAATAGCTGTGCTCTTCCGCAGCGAGTGACTCTTTTTGCACCTTTTTGAGAAGAGAAGAAAAAGTCATATCCCCAGCCGCGCGCACCCTTACCGGCACGGTATTGATAAACAGTCCGGCCATTGATTCGATGCCGGCGATAGCTGACGGCCTGCCGGAAACAACTGAACCGAATACCGCATCTTCAGTGCCGTTGTAACGGTGGAGAAGCAGTCCCCAAATGCTCGTAAATAAAGTATTCAGCGTGACCCCGGTGCTTCGGGCAATGTCTGTCAGCTTTTGCACGGTTTCAGACTCAAGGGAAAATTGAAAATGCTCAGATGCATAACCGTTTTGCGCCGGCTTATTCTTCGTTTGCGGAACGGAAACGACTTCTCCGTAATCTTCCAAGCAGCGCGACCAGAACGCTGACGTTTCTTCTTTATTCCGGCTTCGGAGCCATTTGATATAAGAGCTGTACGGAGCCGGACTGCCGAGGTTTACAGGCCGCCCGTTCCGGTTCGCATAATACATGCTGAAGAAATCTTTCAGCACAATGCCCAAGCTCCAGCCGTCCATCATAATGTGATGGTGAGTCCAAACGCACGTATGGCTGTTTTCTCCCGTTTGAAAAAGAGTCAGGCGCATTAAGGGGCCTTTTTGCAGATCAAACCCCTTATGCCGGTCGGTTTCCTTGAATTCCTCAATGATGCTTTGCTGCCGTTCTTCCGAATAGTCTGAAATGTTCTCAGTCTGTACGGCTGTGTCACGGCGTGAAAGGACAACCTGCTGCGGCCCTTCAAGGTCAGGCACTTCTTTTATGAAAATCGTTCTGAAAATATCATAACGGCTGACAAGCATATCCAGACTTTTTTGGAATGTATCAATGCATAAATCCCCGCTGACTGTAAACGAAATCTGCTCGACATATGCGTTTGATCCGGAATCCAGAAGCGAATGAAACAGCATGCCTTCCTGCATATATGATAAAGGGTAAATATCTTGAATTTCTGTCGCTTGTGTCACGAATGCCACACACCTTTTTATGAAATTAAAGTCCTTTTACGAGATCTTCAATGCTTGATAGTGCTTGAGCGGTCAATTCTGTATGGCTGTAATCCGTTAATGTTTTTTCCCGCTCTTTCTTGCCGGAACAGTGGGCGATGATGTCCTCGAGGTGAGTATGGAAACGATTCATGAAGAACTCGATTGCCCCCGGTGCAAATACATCGGTATAAACGGCTTTTACCTCCAGTTGCCCGGCCGCCACCATCGCGTTAATATCCAGATCAAACTCGCGGATGCGCCCGGCCGCTATATCATGCTGCGGCTTGAACGGTGACATCTTCAGCGTTCCCTCAAGACCGTCAAACGCACCGAGATAGTTAAAGCTTATTTCTGGGTCTTTATAAAGAATGTTTCGCGAATATCTCAGCAGCCCGTAGCCGGTTCCGTGATGAGGAACCCGTCTCATCATGTCTTTTACCGTCTTTATGCTGTGAGCGGTTTTTTCGCCTGAGCCGTCCGGCACTCTCATATCCAAAAGCACCGGGTAAACAGATGTAAACCATCCTGCCGTTCTTGACATATCAATGTCAGGCATATGCCCCTGGCGCCCGTGCCCCTCAGTGCTGATAAGGATCTGTTCGGAACCCGTCCACTCATGAAGCGCCATTCCAAGCGCCGTTAAAAGCAATTCATGAACATCCGTTCCGTATGCCTGCTGTGTTTCCAACAGCAGCTGTTTCGTGACTTCGCTGCTTAATATCCACGATGCAGTGCGCGCGTTTTCCTGCAATCGTCCGGCGTTTTCATCAGTTATTTTCGGCAGCGGCGCTGTTTCACTAGACATCACGCTGTCCCAGTATGCGGCTTCCTCCAGCAATGCTTTGCTTTTGGAAATGTCAAAAAGTTCTTCGGCATACTTTATATAAGAATCGCTTTTCGGCGGCAGTTCGATTTGTTTGCCGTCCAATGCCTGCTGATAAGCTGTCTGCAGATCTTCAAGCAATATCCTCCATGACACGCCGTCCACGATAAGATGATGAATCGTTATAAGAAGATGGTCGGCTTCCTTCTGACGGAACACTCCGAGATGAAGCAGAGGCCCCTGATCAAGACGCATAGCCTGCTGTATTTCTTTTTCCTCAGCGGCTATCCGTTTTTCGGGCTGCGTTTCTTCTGAAATATCTATGACGTTAAGCGTAAATATTTCTTCATACTGCTTTGTGATTCCGCGATTATATTGAACCGTTTCCCCATGCTCATTTTCAGTGAAAGTCATTCGCAGCGCATCATGATGTTCGGTCAGCGCGCAAACCGCCTGATACAGCGCATCTATTTCGAGGCTGTCTTCACTGCACAGCATGACCGCTTGGTTATAATGAAGCTCAAACGCACCCGGCTCCTCAAAAAATCTCTGCTGGATCGGTGTCAGCGGAGCGCTTCCTTCTATCGGCCCCTGATCAGCAGTTGCAACAGCCGGCGTGAGGTGCTTCGCGAGTTCTGCAATCGTCGGGAATTGAAACAAATCGCGGATCGACATGTTCCAGCCTTCTCCGGCGAGTCGGGCTGACACTTGAAGCGCCTTAATGGAATCTCCCCCAAGCTCAAAGAAAGAGTGATGGATTCCCGCTTTCTGAATATGAAGCACATCTTCCCAAATCCGGCATAACATCGCCTGTTTTTCATCGCCGGGCGCGACAAATGCCTGGGATGAATGTATCTCTTCTGCCGGCAATGCCGATTTATCAAGTTTGCCGTTCAGTGTCAGGGGCATGCTGTCTAAACCGATAATATGGGACGGCATCATATAAGCCGGGAGCTCCTGCATTAGAGACTGGCGAAGTGATGAGATATCGGCCTCTTTAGGAACGATGTATGCCGCTAATCGGGCTTGTCCTTCGGCATCTTTCATCACGGTAACAGCCGCTTCTTTGACTTGATCGTGTTTCAAAAGCACACTTTCTATTTCTCCCGTCTCAATTCTGTAGCCTCTGATTTTTACCTGCTTATCAATCCGCCCTTGAAAACGAAGAGTACCATCCGGCAGCCAGCAAGCCTGATCTCCGGTTCTGTAAAGCGTTTCTCCCGTTTGTAACGGGTCACTGAATGCGCCCTCTGTCAGCTCAGGCTGTCCCCAATATCCTTTGGCGACGCCGGCCCCTCCGATATACAGCTCTCCGAAAACGCCGATCGGCTGGACCTGTTTGTCTTTGTTTAAGACGTACATTTGTACATTCGGAAGCGGAACACCGATCGGCACATCATCTTCCCGCGGCTTTTCGCTCATTTCGGCTTCATAATACGAAGAATCAATTGTCGCTTCTGTTACACCGTAGCTGTTAATGATCCGCATTTCTTTTCCGAAGCGTTCATGAAGCGTATAAAAATCCTGCGACTTGATCATATCTGAACCCAGTACCAGTATTTTTACACTTTGCAGCGCGAGCTTCCGGCGATATATATATTCCATAAACGGAACAATCAGCGCGGGTGTCGACTCCATAAACGTGATACGGTACTGATCAATGAGCCGAT
This sequence comes from Bacillus sp. GW821-FHT11D08, assembly GCF_058808515.1. Taxonomy (NCBI): domain Bacteria; kingdom Bacillati; phylum Bacillota; class Bacilli; order Caryophanales; family Bacillaceae; genus Bacillus; species Bacillus sp. GW821-FHT11D08. Next base: position 1,231 of record NZ_JBXARS010000017.1, on the reverse strand, counting down.
AAAGCTGTTGCGGCTCAAGCCGGACGTCATCCGGACAAATGACAAGCGTTCCCCCGTTTAGCAGGGCGCGTGCAATATCTCCTGAAAATACATCAAATGAGAAACTCGCCATCTGCAGCACTCTGACCGGTATAAGATCAAGCTCATAAATCCTGCGCCATGCAAGTGCTGCATGCGTAAAGCTGCGATTTCTGACTTCGACTCCCTTCGGCGTTCCCGTTGTTCCCGAAGTATATATGATATATGCAGTATCATCCGGTGACGCTGCCGGCTGAATATTCTTTGCACAAATATCGTATTGATCTTCATGATCAAGCTGAATGAGAAATAAATTGTGATCCGTCAGCTGTGAAGCAAGTTCTTTGTATTCTGACTGCACCATCAAGACGGATGCCGCGCTGTCTTTTAATAAATAGCGAATCCGTTCCTCAGGATAATGGGAGTCAACTGGTATATACGCCCCTCCCGATTTCATGACGGCAAGAACACTGACGATCGCTTCAATCGAACGGTTTGCCAATATAGCTGCTCTTTTTCCCGGACCGAATCCATATTTGTGTAATGTTAGCGCAAGCCGATTTGCCCGCTCATTAAGCTTCGAATAGCTGATCTGTTGTGTTCCTTCAATAACAGCGGTCTGATGAGGCGTTTCTTCTGCTTTCTCTTCAAACAACTGGTGAAACAGTTTGTGTTTTTCCATGAATTCGGTTTGTGTGTTATTAAACTCAATCAGTAACTTTTGTTTTTCTTCTTCATCCAAAATGTCAGCTTTCGATAGTGTGACTTCCGGTTCGGCGGCAACATGGCGCAAGAGATTCAGTAAGTGGCCCATCCAGCGTTCAATCGTTTCTTTCATAAAAAGCTCGGTGCTGAATTCCATTTCAAAGCGGATGTTTCCATCGGATTCAGCCGCTGATAAGGTCAGGTCAAAACTTGATACATCATGTTCGGTATGTTCTGATCGTGACACCTTCAGACCGGCCAGATTTATCTCTTCTCGCTCCATATTCTGAAGAATAAACATCGCATCAAACAGCGGATTGCGGCTCATGTCCCGCTGCACGCCGAGCCGTTCCACCAGCTCTTCAAACGGATAGTCCTGATGCTCATACGCCTCAAGCGCCGCCTGGCGGACTTCCGCCAAGTAATCGGTAAACCGTTTGTCTCCTTTCGGCTCCGTTCTGATGGCCAGCGTGTTGACGAACATGCCGAGAATCGGTTCAAGGTCTTT
>NZ_JBXARS010000016.1:0-16775 GCF_058808515.1 Bacillus sp. GW821-FHT11D08 | reverse complement strand
GCGCCGATGGTAGTCGGGGGTTTCCCCCTGTGAGAGTAGGACGCCGCCAAGCTATCATTACGGTAAAGGCAGCTCATCATGAGCTGCCTTTTTTGTTTATAAGTACTGCTTCAGGAAATTAGAAACGTAATACGGAAATTTGCGTTCCGTGACCTCTAAGAACCGGCGGATCATCACATAATCATCACTGACATGCTGTGTCAGCAGTTCATACCACCACTCCGTTTCATATCTCGCAATCATCCCGATATTGTAGAGGACCAAATAATGAATAATCATTTCCGGAAGATGCAGGAAGTGATCACGCTGAGAGGGAATGTAATATTGATTTTTCTCCAAGTGAAACAATAAATTTGGCGAAGACCAAGGTTCTCTGTCTATCGGGTCAGCCTCAAAAACCAAGTGGTTATGGTCTTTCCTCAGAAAAGACCACTTCAAATGATGGCTGATATATTCAGCAAAGCGGGAATCAGACATATTGTAATGAATCACCGCATGCTCAGGCACTGAAATAAGGTCATCTTTCAGCTCTACACGGGTCAGCCAATTCTTTTTCTCTTGGAAGTAAAAGACAGTATGCAATTCAGGTATGGCTGTCAGCAATTTCTTCATTGTGTACCGTTCTTCCTCAAGACCAGCTATCCCGAATAAGTGCTTCATTACATGAATACATAAACCATTGCGCTGCACCTTCACTTCATCATCCCTAAAGGAGTAATTTTGCTTTTTGCGTTTCCGGGCAGTCACGCCATGCGCGAGTACTGAGGCGTGGCTTGGATAGCTTGGATCTGTGGTCAGAAGACAGGCTTTCAGCAATTGTGACATCCCGTAAAACAACAGAATAGGCTTAATTTCTAAAGGGGAAAGAGATGCCTGCTTATAGAAGGACTCGGCGTGTTTGATAAAGAATATGAAGCGCTCACTGTTCTTAAACGCATATCGTTTTGGTTCTTCCATGCTGCTTTCTGTATAGACTTTATTTAGAAATTTCTGGGAAGATTCTACAGAATAAAATAATGATAACTCTTTCCACTCATGATCTCTCATATGTATTTTTAAACCCTTTCCTTTATCTAAATATTTCAACTCTTTTTCGCTTCCTTGACATGCTGTTTTCTAGTTGATAATCTACATATAATATTTTGCCGAAAAGAGGGGGATTTACTAATGTGGGAAAGTAAATTTTCAAAAGAAGGCTTAACGTTCGATGATGTACTGCTCGTACCGGCTCAATCAGACGTACTTCCGCGTGATGTGGATTTATCTGTTGAACTGACAAAGACGTTAAAGCTTAATATTCCTGTCATCAGTGCGGGAATGGATACAGTAACAGAATCAGCTATGGCGATTGCGATGGCCAGACAGGGCGGCTTGGGCATTATCCATAAAAACATGTCCATCGAACAGCAGGCTGAACATGTTGACAAAGTCAAACGTTCTGAACGGGGCGTTATTACAAATCCCTTCTTTTTAACACCTGATCATCAAGTATTCGATGCGGAGCATTTGATGGGGAAATACAGAATTTCCGGTGTTCCGATCGTAGATAATAAAGACGATCAAAAGCTTGTCGGTATCATTACAAACCGTGATCTTCGCTTTATCTCTGATTATTCAATGAAAATCAGTGATGTCATGACAAAAGAAGAGCTGGTTACGGCTTCTGTGGGAACCACATTAGACGAAGCAGAAAAAATCTTACAGAAACATAAAATTGAAAAACTCCCGTTAGTGGATGACCAAAACAAATTAAAGGGTCTTATTACGATCAAAGATATTGAAAAGGTTATCGAATTCCCGAATTCATCTAAAGATGAACACGGACGCCTTATTGTCGGCGCTGCGGTAGGCGTGACAGGCGATACAATGACACGCGTCAGCAAGCTTGTTGAAGCGAATGTCGACGTTATCGTGGTTGATACGGCTCACGGACATTCCAGAGGCGTACTGAACACAGTCGCGAAAATCCGTGAAACATATCCTGAACTGAACATTATCGCAGGAAATGTTGCAACGGCTGAAGCGACAAAAGCTCTGATTGAAGCCGGAGCAAATATTGTCAAAGTGGGAATCGGACCTGGTTCTATCTGTACGACACGCGTCGTTGCAGGTGTAGGCGTACCGCAGATCACTGCCATTTATGATTGTGCCACTGAAGCGAGAAAACACGGCGCGACAATTATCGCAGACGGCGGTATTAAATTCTCCGGAGATATTACGAAAGCGTTGGCTTCAGGCGGACATGCCGTAATGCTCGGAAGCCTGCTTGCCGGTACTTCAGAAAGCCCGGGAGAGACTGAAATCTATCAAGGCAGAAGATTTAAAGTGTATCGCGGTATGGGTTCTGTCGCTGCCATGGAAAAAGGCAGTAAAGACCGATATTTCCAAGAAGAAAATAAGAAATTCGTCCCTGAAGGTATCGAAGGACGGACTCCGTACAAAGGTCCTGTAGAAGAAACAGTGTATCAGCTTGTCGGCGGTCTTCGTTCAGGTATGGGATATTGCGGTTCAAAAGACTTGCGCGCTTTAAGAGAAGAGGCTCAATTCATCCGTATGACAGGTGCCGGACTTCGCGAAAGTCATCCGCATGATGTCCAAATTACGAAAGAATCACCAAACTATACAATCTCATAATTGTTACAAATAAAAAACATTTGACAGGGTCGCTGACTCTGTCTATTTTTTTTATATCGAGTGTGATAAAATTTATACTGTTGTGTTTTGAATTTGAATATGTCCTTAACGGCTTAATTATAGATTTAAAATGAATGACGGAGGTCGTAAGATTGAACATCACGAAATGGAAACAGCTGTTGGTGTCATTAGTGGTACTGGCACTGGCCGCAACTTGCTTTGTTCCAATGTCTAAAGCGGAGGCAGCCGGCAATGACCCGATTGATGTCAACGCATCAGCTGCGATAATGATTGAGGCTTCATCGGGAAAAATTTTATACAGTAAAAATGCAGACAAAAGACTGCCGATTGCCAGCATGACAAAAATGATGACTGAATATCTGCTTCTGGAAGCCATTAAAGAAGGAAAAGTGAAATGGGATCAAACGTATACTCCTGATGATTATGTCTATGAAATTTCTCAAGACAACAGTTTATCAAACGTCCCCCTTCGAAAAGACGGCAAATACACGGTTAAAGAACTGTATCAGGCTATGGCGATTTACTCTGCTAACGGAGCCGCGATTGCAGTTGCCGAAATTCTTGCCGGAACTGAAACGAAATTTGTCGCTGAAATGAATGCGAAAGCCAAAGAATTAGGCATGACAAACTATGACTTTAAAAATGCCACAGGGCTTGTGAATGAAGACCTTCACGGCAAGCAGCCGCAAGGAGAAGGCGTTAAAGAAGAAAGTGAAGTTTCTGCTAAAGACATGGCGCTTCTTGCAGACCGCCTGATCACTGATTATCCGGAAGTTCTCAAAACAACAAGCATCGCTAAGACGAAATTCAGAGCCGGCACTGATGATGAAATGGACATGCCGAACTGGAACTTCATGTTAAAAGGTCTTGTTTCTGAATACCCTGGCGTTGACGGCTTAAAAACGGGTTCTACTGATTCTGCGGGATCTTGTTTTACAAGCACAGCACAGCGGAACGGGATGCGGGTCATCACCGTTGTATTAGACGCAAAAGGCAACCTGCATACCGGACGTTTTGATGAAACGAAAAAAATGCTCGATTACGCATTTAACAGCAATTTCTCAATGAAAGATCTTTACCCTGAAGGCTCTCAAGTAAAAGGGCACAAAACGATTGACGTTGAAAAAGGGAAAGACAAGCAAGTCGATATTGTTACTGACAAGGCGCTTTCTATTCCTGTGAAAAGCGGGGATGAAAAGAACTATAAAGCCGAAGTGACTTTAGATAAAAAAGAAATCACGGCTCCTGTGAAAAAGGGAACGAAAGTCGGAACGCTGACAGTTACATACAAAGGCAGTGACAAAGACTATGGCTTCCTCAAATCCAAAGAGTTCAGCGTGAATCTTGTAACGAAAAATGATGTAGATAAAGCAAACTGGTTTGTTCAGATGATGCGCGGCATCGGCGGATTCTTCTCCGGTATCTGGAACAGCGCCGTTGACACGGTAACAGGCTGGTTTTAAGAAATAAGAAAGAGCTCTGATGAAAGTTAGGGCTCTTTTGCTTAATATACTGAAAAAACCAAATTATTAGTAAAAAAATGATATCTATCTTATTCATCTCGCTGTAAAATAAGAATACCCATATGAAATATTGTATTTCTGGGATACAATAAGAGATAGAAATTATCTAACTATACATTGACTAGGGGGACCAAATAATGGCTCAAACAGGTACTGATCGTGTAAAACGCGGCATGGCAGAAATGCAAAAAGGCGGCGTCATCATGGACGTTGTAAATGCTGAACAAGCGAAGATTGCGGAAGAGGCGGGAGCTGTTGCCGTAATGGCGTTAGAACGCGTTCCGGCTGATATTCGCGCTGCCGGCGGTGTTGCCCGCATGGCTGATCCGACAATCGTTGAAGAAGTAATGAATGCTGTATCCATTCCCGTAATGGCAAAAGCGCGTATCGGACATATCGTTGAAGCGCGTGTCCTTGAAGCAATGGGAGTAGATTACATCGATGAAAGTGAAGTTCTGACTCCGGCTGACGAAGAATTTCATTTAAATAAAAACGAATATACAGTCCCGTTCGTATGCGGCTGCCGTGATCTCGGCGAAGCAACGCGCCGTATCGCCGAAGGAGCTTCCATGCTTCGTACAAAAGGCGAACCGGGAACAGGAAACATTGTGGAAGCTGTCCGCCATATGAGAAAAGTAAACGCGCAAGTGCGCAAAGTTTTTGCGATGAGCGATGATGAGCTGATGACTGAAGCTAAAAACCTCGGCGCTCCTTATGAACTGCTTCTTCAAATCAAACGTGACGGCAAACTGCCTGTAGTGAACTTTGCTGCCGGCGGAGTAGCGACGCCTGCTGACGCGGCATTGATGATGCAGCTTGGCGCTGACGGCGTATTTGTCGGTTCAGGTATTTTCAAATCAGACAACCCTGCTAAATTCGCCAAAGCAATTGTTGAAGCAACGACTCATTACACAGACTACAAACTGATCGCTGAGCTTTCTAAAGAATTAGGCACAGCAATGAAAGGCATCGAAATCTCAAATCTATTGCCGGAACAGCGTATGCAAGAACGCGGCTGGTAAAACCATAGGAGAGCTGGAAGCATGTTAACAATTGGTGTACTTGGACTTCAAGGAGCAGTAAGAGAACATATTCGTTCAATTGAAGCATGTGGTTCAAAAGGTGTCGTCATTAAGCGTCCTGAACAGCTGAATGACATCGACGGTTTAATCCTGCCGGGCGGGGAAAGCACGACGATGCGGCGTTTAATGGATACATATCATTTTATGGAGCCGCTTCGCGAGTTTGCCGCCCAAGGCAAGCCGATGTTCGGCACATGCGCCGGTCTGATTATTTTAGCCAAAGAGATAGCGGGAACGGATAACGCTCATCTAGGGCTGTTGAACGTTGTCGTCGAGCGTAATTCCTTTGGCCGTCAGGTTGACAGCTTTGAAGCTGATCTGACGATTAAAGGCCTTGATGAGCCGTTTACGGGTGTATTTATTCGCGCACCGCATATTTTAGAAGCCGGAGAAGATGTTGAAGTGCTTTGTGAGCATAACGGACGCATCGTGGCTGCAAAGCAGGGGAATTTCCTCGGCTGCTCGTTCCATCCTGAACTGACGGATGATCACCGGGTGACAGAGCTGTTTGTGAAGATGGCGGAAAAGCATAAGCAGGAAACAGCTGTATAAAACAGTTGAAAACCGCTGATACTTATAGTACATTATAAACACAAATAAAGATCGAAAAGCGTTGACAGGAAGCAGTAGGGAGCCTCTCTTTCAAAGAGAGCCGATGGGTGGTGCGAATCGGTGAAAGATGCTGTCCGAATCCGTCCTTGAGCGAAATGCTGAAAACTAGTAGGCATTTACGGGAAAACCGTTATGTGTTAAAGCGGGAAGCAAGTGTGAGCTTGTTTTCAATCAGGGTGGCAACGCGAGAGCTCTCGTCCCTTTTAGGGGATGAGGGCTCTTTTTTATTTTCGATAAAAACAGATAGGAGTTGTTAGGCATGATTGATACGAAGGTGCTGAGAGCCAATTTTCAAGAGGTAAAAGCGAAGCTCATTCCAAAAGGCGAAGACTTATCTGACTTTGACAAGTTTGAAGAGCTGGACGAAAAGAGAAGAGAGCTTATCGGTAAAGTAGAAGAACTGAAGGGAAAACGCAATGAAGTATCTCAGCAGGTCGCCGTTTTGAAACGGGAGAAAAAAGACGCTGATCATATTATTAAAGAGATGCGCGAAGTGGGCGAAGAAATTAAGAAGCTTGATGAAGAGCTTCGTACTGTCGAAACGACGCTCGAAACCATCCTTCTGTCTATTCCGAACATCCCGCACGATTCAGTGCCCGTCGGGGAAACGGAAGATGATAACATTGAAATTCGCAAGTGGGGAGAGGCGCCGGCATTTTCATATGAGCCGAAACCGCATTGGGATATCGCAGACCATTTAAACATTCTTGATTTCGAACGCGCTTCAAAAGTAACAGGCAGCCGGTTTGTGTTTTATAAAGGATTAGGCGCCCGCCTCGAACGCGCGCTCTACAACTTTATGCTGGATCTTCACGTTGATGAATATGATTACACGGAAGTCATTCCTCCTTATATGGTAAACCGTACGAGCATGACAGGTACGGGACAGCTTCCTAAATTTGAAGAGGATGCTTTTAAAATCAGAGAAGAGGATTATTTCTTAATTCCGACGGCGGAAGTGCCGATTACAAATATGCACCGCGATGAAATCTTATCCGGTGAGAACCTGCCGATCAATTATGCCGCATTCAGCGCTTGCTTCCGTTCAGAAGCGGGATCTGCCGGCCGTGATACACGCGGTTTGATCCGCCAGCATCAGTTCAACAAGGTTGAGCTTGTGAAATTCGTGAAGCCGGAAGATTCTTATGAGGAGCTTGAAAAACTGACGAATCAAGCTGAGCGGGTGCTTCAGCTGCTCGAACTGCCGTATCGTGTCATGAGCATGTGTACCGGTGATCTCGGCTTTACAGCCGCGAAAAAGTACGATATTGAGGTATGGATTCCAAGCCAAGACACATACCGTGAAATTTCTTCTTGCAGTAACTTTGAGGCCTTCCAGGCGAGACGCGCAAACATTCGATTCAGACGCGAAGCGAAAGGCAAGCCGGAGCATGTGCATACATTAAACGGTTCAGGTCTTGCAGTCGGCAGAACAGTAGCTGCCATCTTAGAAAACTATCAGCAGGAAGACGGAAGTGTCATCATTCCGAAAGTGCTTCGTCCTTATATGGGAAATAAAGAAGTCATCAAACCGTAAAAGGTGCGCCCTAGAGGCGCGCCTTTTTTGCTGCCCGGTATAGAGCGGCGGCATTCCGGGCAGTGCTTTCAAGGTTAAAACGGCCGGATGCTAAGGCGTCTTCAAGACTTACAGCGCCGGGCACGATAGAAAACACAGCCGTTATTCCTGCGCTGTAAACATGCTCGAAATTTTTGCCTAAGGAGCCCGCCAATGCGATAACGGGAATTTCTTGAGCAGATGCGCGTGCGGCGATCCCGGCGGGGGTTTTGCCGAATAGCGTTTGTCCGTCTATCTGCCCCTCTCCGGTAATGACAAGGTCAGCGCCTCTTATCTGATCTGAGAAGGACAGTGTATCTAATACAACGTCAATCCCGCTTTGAAGTTCTGCCTGTAAGAAAGCGATCAGTCCGGCGCCGAGTCCCCCTGCGGCGCCCGCGCCTTTTACGGTATCCGCTTCGATATTGTGCTGACGTCTCAATACGTCAGCGAAATGGCGTAAGTTGCGATCCAATACAACTTTAGTCTTCTCGGATGCCCCTTTTTGCGGGCCGAAGACATATGAAGCGCCGTTTTCACCGGTCAGAGAATTTTCGACATCACATGCGGCACGGATACGGATATGTTTCAGATCAGGAGAGAGACCGCTTATATCAATAGAAGCTAGGGTGTGCAGAGCGCCTCCGCCGTCAGGTATCTCCTGACCTTCCTCATTTAAGAAACGCACACCGAGCGCGCTCGCCATTCCTGTTCCGCCGTCATTGGTTGCGCTCCCGCCAAGCCCGATGATGATCTCACCCGCCCCGCGGGAAGCTGCATCTGCTATCAGTTCACCCGTTCCTCTTGTCGTTGTGTTCAACGGATCTCTGAGATGGCGGGGAACGAGATGAAGTCCCGATGCTTCCGCCATTTCAATGACTGCCGTGCGTCCGTCTCCCAGAAGTCCATATGCGGCGTTTACCGGCGTTCCCAGCGGACCGGTCACAGTTTTTTTGATGATGCTTCCGCCAGTGGCATCCGTCAAAGCCTGAACGGTTCCTTCTCCGCCGTCGGCCGCAGGTATCTTGAAATATTCCGCGTCAGGGAAGACCGCTTTGAATCCTTTTTCTATGCTGTCAGCGGCTTCTTTTGATGTCATGCTTTCTTTGAAAGAATCCGGTGCAATGATGATTTTCATTATGTTCTCCACCTTTATGAGCAGGTATCTGTTTGAATCTATTCTTGATTTTTACTGTGTTTTCCTGCCCGTATGGCATACTGAGGTTGAATTGGACGCAAGACTTTTGTATGATAGTAAAGCTGACGGACAAGCTGTTTAAGAAATGAAATAAAAAATATGAAAAAGCGCTTGACTGAAATTTAGGTCATGTGGTATATTATTAAATGTCGATACGGAGGAATACCCAAGTCTGGCTGAAGGGATCGGTCTTGAAAACCGACAGGGGTGTCAAAGCCCGCGGGGGTTCGAATCCCTCTTCCTCCGCCATATTGATTTTAAACCTAATGAAACTCGAGCATATATTGGAGATTGTTTTGTCCGCTGCATGTGATGCAGCGGATTTTTTATATGCAAAAAAAGCGATTTTCTCTGTTCGGGGAAAATCGCTTTGCTATTTTTATTTATTTCTGTTTTCGTTGATCACGCGGCTGATTTTTTCGATCAAAGGTTCCAGTGACTGTTCATCAGCTTCAAGGTCATAATCTTCAATGCGCACTTTTAGCACAGGGCAGGCGTTAAAACCGCTGATCCAGTCTTCGTACCGTGTATACATCTCTTCCCAATAGGAGCGGTTTGTCTGCAGCTCCATCTCGCGGCCTCGCTTTTCAATCCGGTTTATAATGTTTTCAAGGTCGCCTTCTAAATAGATCAAAACATCAGGATGCGGGAAGTACGGCGTCATGACCATCGCCTCAAATAGACTTGTGTATGTTGTGTAATCTGTCAGCGACATGGTTCCTTTATCGGCATGCATTTTTGCGAATATGCCTGTATCTTCATAAATCGAACGGTCCTGCACGAATCCGCCGCCTGATTCAAACATGTTTTTCTGCTCTTTGAACCGCTCAGCCAGAAAATAAATTTGCAAATGGAAGCTCCAGCGTTCAAAATCGTGATAAAACTTCTCTAAATAAGGGTTTTCATCCACTTCCTCAAGTGAGGTATGAAACCCGAGCCGTTTTGCTAAAGCTTTGGTCAAAGTCGATTTTCCGACTCCTACCGTTCCCGCTACTGTGATAATGGCGTTGTTTGGAATATGAATGTCTTTCATTTAATAAGCTCCTTTACCTGACGGGCAATTCTTTCATAGTCTGTCTTATTCAAAACAAAGTCTTCAGTATCACCGTCAATGGTCAGTACAGATATATCCGGATCTTCTTCCTGAAGCTGTCTGATGGCTGTGTCGTAATCTGCAATGAGACGTTCCAGATATTGATGCTCGATATTTTTCTCAAACGGGCGCCCGCGTTTTTCAATGCGTTGAAGCAATGTCGGCAGGCTTGCCTTTATGTATACAATGATGTTCGGTTTCGGCAGGTCGTGAGTGAGCAGATGATAAATCTGCTTATATTTCTCAAGCTTTTGGCCGTGCAATGTACGCTCTGCGAAAATAACATTTTTATAAATATGATAATCGGACAAAACGGGCTGTCCTTGTTTTAAATAATCTCGATCGGTGTCTTCAAGCTGTTTATACCTGTGACATAGAAAAAACATTTCAAGCTGGAAACTCCACTCCTCGATATTGTCATAAAACTTATCGAGATAAGGGTTGTCTTCCACAATCTCATTAATCATAGGAAAACCGAGCTCTTCAGAAAGCATCGTAGCGAGTGTCGTTTTTCCTGCCCCGATAGGACCTTCTACCGCGATAAAAGGGGCTCTGTTCATTGAAAATCCTCCTTAATTCTGCAAACATCCGTCAGCTGCCGGCCTTTATATTGTATCACACTCTCAGAAAAGCCCATGAAAAAAGACGCTTCCAATTAACGAAACGTCTCTTTTACAATATGAAATTGATCGTTGAGCAAAAGCCAGTTTTGCGGGAAAGAAAGGCCGAGTTTCCAATAGCTGATTCCTCTTAAATGAAGTTCTTTAATTAAATTGAATTTCGCTTGAATGGATCGTGCGTCTTCAAACCATACTTCATGCCGTCTCTGATTTTCATCCGTGTATCGGAAGAATGGAGCCTGGGCGGTTTCGTCATATTGAATGTCGACTTTATGGCGTGCTGCCAGAGCGATTGCCTGCTGAGGACTGACGGCTTTGGCTGTCGTTCCCTGTTTAAAAGGCAGTGTCCAATCGTAGCCGTACATGTTCTGGCCCATGACGATTTTTGAAGAAGGCATTTCCGTCAGCGCGTACTCAATGACATTTCTTACAGGGCCGATAGGTGATACGGCCTGAGCCGGGCCTCCGCTGTACCCCCACTCATATGTCATGATTACGACAAAATCGACGATTTCTCCATGTGCCCTATAGTCATGTGCTTCGTACCATTTGCCGGCCTGAGTCGCGCTCGTTTTCGGAGCAAGCGCCGTTGAAATCTTCCAGCCTTCCCGATGAAAAATCGTCCTCGCTTCACGTAAAAAACGATTGTAGGCTTCTCTGTCCTGTGGACGTAAATATTCGAAATCAAAGTGAATATCGCGAAAGCCGTACTTTTTAGCCGTGGAGACGATTTCCTGAAAGAGTTTTGTTTTCACTGTATTGTCATTCAAGATGAGCCGCCCGAGTTCATCGCTGAATGCGTCATTTTCAAGGTTGGTGATGATCATCATCAGTGTGGTGTTGTGCCTGTCACTGATACTTTTTAAATTGGTCAGAGGCGGTTCCTTTAAAGTCCCGTTCCGCTGCACTTGAAAACTGAATGCGCCAAGGTATGTTAAATAAGGAGAGGCCTCCCTTGCCGCCTGCTGCAGATTAGCGCTTACGCTCGTTCCCCGCGGTTCTATATATGCGTTTGATTCGATATCGGGCTTATTCGCCTGCTGCGGAATGTAAAGGCTGGTTCCGACTCTCAATGTGGTGCCGGGCTGAATTCCGTTAACCCTCGCAAGCTCCGCGGCCGATATATGAAAACGGCCGGCGATTGCCGCGAGAGTATCACCTTGTTTCACTTCGTAATATTGACCCTCAATCGGGATGACAAGGGTTTGTCCGACAACCAATGTATTTGGATTAGGCAGTTTATTTGCTTCCGCAATGACATTTGCGGCAGTCCGGTAGCGCGCCGCAATTGCGGAAAGCGTGTCGCCCCGTTTCACTATATAGATCTGAATGAAAAACGCCTCCTTTCATATCCGCTATCAAATATATGAAAAAAGGAGGCTGATCATGTTTATTTTTCGGCGGTAATTTGTTTTTCCGTGGTTATTTCTGCGAAGAGAACATTCTCCATCATGGTCAAAGCGAAATCATTGTCTTCGTCGTTATTGGAAGCGGTGCAGTCTTTCGGAATTGCAATGCTGTATTCTCTCATATAGGCGTCGTTGGCCGTGAACAGCACACAAATGTTCCCGGCAATCCCCGTGATGACTAATCGGTTCACTTGTAATTCGGTCAGAAGGGTGTGAAGCGCTGTTTCGTAAAAAGCGGAATGCTTCGGTTTAATGAGAAAATAATCATCCGGCTGAGGCGAAATTTCTTTTATAATGGGGGCGCTTCTGTCGTTGCTGCATTCCTCCCTGATGGCATCAATATCAGCCTTCCAGAGCCCGTAATGATCATTAATATAAATAATCGGCCAGTTGCTTTGTTTTGCATGCTTCTTTAATGATAAAATACGGGGGACAATTTGTTTGGTTTTTTCAGCAAGACGTTCGCCCATATCAAATTGAAAATTGTTAATCATATCGACAATCAGAAGGGCTGTGTTGTTAGGTTCAGACAATACCGGCAACTCCTTTCTGCTGGGGTATTCCTATTTTAACCTTTATGAGACATGAAAAAACTTAAGAAGAGAGCTCGAACCTATGAATGATGAATATTATATGAGAGAAGCCATAAAAGAAGCGAAGAAAGCCGAAGCGAAAGGTGAAGTGCCGATCGGAGCAGTTCTTGTTCTGCACGATGAGATCGTGGCGCGGGCGCATAATCTGCGGGAGACTGAACAGAGGTCGCTTGCCCACGCCGAAATGCTGGCGATAGACGAAGCGTGCCGTAGGCTGGGGACATGGAGACTTGAGGATGCCGTTCTTTATGTCACTTTGGAGCCGTGTCCGATGTGCGCGGGAGCCGTCGTGCTTTCGAGAGTCGATAAGGTCGTATTCGGCGCATTTGATCCCAAGGGGGGCTGTACAGGAACGCTGATGAACCTCTTGCAGGAAGAGCGGTTCAACCACCAAGCGGAAGTGGTGAGCGGCGTGCTCGGAGAAGAGTGCGGAGAAATGCTCAGCGCTTTTTTCAGAAAGCTGCGCCGGCAAAAGAAAGACATGAGGAAAAAGTTGTCTGAGTAGTACGGTTGCATTTTCTGCCTGAAGCAGATATACTTATGTGTGCATCATGAATGGTGCGCATATAAAAATTTGATATTTATTTTGCCGTGCTAAGCGGGGAGGTAGCGGTGCCCTGTACCCGCAATCCGCTCTAGCGGGGCCGAATCCCTTCTCGAGGTTCGTTTACTGTAAGGTCTGCCTTAAGTAAGTGGCGTTGACGTCTGGGTCCTGCGCAATGGGAATTCATGAACCATGTCAGGTCCGGAAGGAAGCAGCATTAAGTGAAACCTCTCATGTGCCGCAGGGTTGCCTGGGCTGAGCTAACTGCTTAAGTAACGCTTAGGGTAGCGAATCGACAGAAGGTGCACGGTAAATCAATCATCAAATTTCAGACTCACCTGTTTATGGCAGGTGAGTTTTTTCGTATATGAAAAACGGGTTTTGGCGTTAAAAGCACGTTCATGTATAATAAACATGATGAATAACAGAGGAGGGCGCATCCTGTGGGTTACCAAGCTTTATATCGAGTATTTAGGCCTCAGCAGTTTGAAGATGTGGTCGGACAGGAACACATTACGAAAACGCTGCAAAATGCCCTTTTGCAAAAGAAATTTTCTCATGCATATCTGTTTTCTGGACCGCGGGGAACGGGAAAAACCAGTGCAGCTAAAATATTTGCGAAAGCAGTCAACTGTGAGCACGCCCCCGTAGAAGAACCGTGCAATGAATGTGCGGCGTGCAAGGGGATCACAAACGGCTCTATATCAGATGTGATTGAAATAGATGCGGCGTCGAATAACGGCGTAGACGAAATCCGCGACATCCGTGACAAAGTAAAATTCGCCCCGTCGGCCGTCACCTACAAAGTATATATTATAGATGAGGTGCATATGCTCTCTATCGGCGCATTCAATGCGCTTCTGAAAACGCTGGAAGAACCGCCGGCACATTGCATTTTCATATTAGCTACGACTGAGCCTCATAAGATTCCTTTAACCATTATCTCCAGATGTCAGCGTTTTGACTTCAAACGGATTACATCCAAAGCAATTGTCGGACGAATGAAGACAATCGTCGATGCAGAGCAGCTGAAGGTGGAAGAAGGAGCCCTTGATATCATAGCGAGTGCTGCGGACGGAGGAATGAGGGACGCGCTGAGCCTGCTCGATCAAGCCGTATCATTCAGCGGCGAGGAGCTGTCGGTGGATGATGCATTGCTCATTACCGGAGCCGTTTCTCAGCACTATATTGGAAAACTGGCATCTGCTCTTCACCGCAAACAGGTTTCCGAGGCATTGGAAACACTGAATGAATTGCTCCAGCAAGGGAAAGATGCGGCCAAACTGATTGAAGATATGATTTTCTATTTCAGGGATATGCTCTTGTACCAGGCCGCTCCCGGTTTAGAAGGAGTCCTGGAGAAGGTGAAGGTCGATGAAACGTTTCGGAGCCTGAGCGGTGACATACCGGCCCCCGCTTTATATGAGATGATTGATATCCTGAATAAAAGCCATCAGGAAATGAAGTGGACGAACCACCCAAGAATCTTTTTTGAAGTGGCTGTCGTGAAAATATGCCAGACGGCACAGCAATCCGCCGGAGACATCCCTGAGGTCGGCATGCTGATGAATAAGATTCAGCAGCTTGAGCAGGAAGTAGAAAGGCTGAAAACCTCCGGTGTGAAGGTTCAGATGGAAAGCGCTCCGAAAGAAGCTCCGCGTCCTCAAAAAGGCGGAAAAAGCCATTACAAAGCTCCGGTCGGAAGAATTCATGAGATATTGAAGGAAGCCACAAGACCTGAACTTGAACAGCTTAAAAGCAGCTGGGGCAAGCTGCTGGCACACCTGAAACAGCAGAATAAGGTGTCTCATGCGGCTCTTTTGAATGACAGTGAACCGGTGGCTGCTGCTCAAAAGGCATTTGTGCTTAAATTTAAATACGAAATCCATTGTAAAATGGTTGCAGAAGACAATAACGGAGTCCGTACGAATCTTGAACAGATTCTCGAATCAATGCTCGGGAAAAGAATGGATTTGATTGGCGTTCCGGAAGCACAATGGGGTAAAATAAGAGAAGAATTTTTAAATGATCACCAGCAGGAAAGTGAAGGATCAAACGAACCGGCTGAAGAAGATCCGCTGATTGCAGAGGCGAAAAAACTTGTCGGAGCGGATTTAATCGAAATAAAAGACTAATAAGATGAAAGAGAGTGATTGAATATGCGTGGCGGAATGGGAAACATGCAAAAAATGATGAAACAAATGCAAAAAATGCAAAAGGATATGGCGAAGGCTCAGGAGGAGCTTGCTGAAAAAGTGCTTGAAGGCACAGCAGGCGGCGGTATGGTGACTGTAAAAGTCAACGGCCAAAAAGAAGTTGTAGACATTGCCATTAAAGAAGAAGTCGTTGATCCGGAAGATATCGAAATGCTTCAGGACCTGGTTCTTGCTGCGACAAACGACGCCCTCAAAAAAGTGGATGACATGACGAATGAAACAATGGGACAATTTACAAAAGGAATGAACATACCGGGTTTGTTCTAGGGGGATAAATAAACATGCAGTATCCTGAACCAATATCAAAGCTGATTGACAGCTTTATGAAATTGCCAGGGATCGGACCGAAAACAGCGGTTCGTCTGGCTTTTTTTGTTCTAGGTATGAAAGAAGACACAGTATTGGATTTTGCTAAGGCGCTTGTCAATGCGAAGCGGAATCTGACATATTGCTCGATTTGCGGACATATAACAGATCAGGACCCTTGTTATATATGTGAGGACACAAGAAGGGATAAGTCTGTTATTTGTGTCGTGCAGGACCCTAAGGATGTGATCGCAATGGAGAAAATGAAGGAATATAACGGCCAGTACCATGTTCTTCACGGCGCGATTTCACCAATGGATGGCATCGGCCCGGAGGATATTAAGATTCCGGAGCTGCTGAAACGTCTTCAGGATGATCAAGTGACAGAAGTTATTCTCGCAACCAACCCTAATATTGAAGGGGAAGCAACAGCAATGTATATATCAAGGCTGTTAAAGCCCTCAGGCATCAAGCTCTCCCGTATTGCCCACGGTCTGCCCGTCGGCGGTGATTTGGAATATGCTGATGAGGTCACTCTTTCAAAAGCTCTTGAAGGAAGACGTGAATTGTAAGGGAGGAAAAGGCAAGGCATGGGTTTTCTTCGCAGAAATACATTAAGAAAAGAGTTTGATGAGAAGCTGATAGAACAGCTCTTTAAACAAAAAGAAGAATGGAACAGACAGAAGAGTCTGGTCGAGAAAAGTCTCGAGCCCTCCGCTGAGGTATTGTTTGAGCTGAAAGTCGCTGAATCTAAGTACTTTTTTTATTTGAAAGAAGCGAAGCAGCGGAATTTGAAAATGAGCAGATGGAAGTAAGAGGTCTATTCTCCGGGATCTTCTCATAAGCTTGTACTAAACAAGCGAGGGGGAAGATTCATGGAGCCTTTTTTCATTATCGGTTTGATTGTTGGTCTGGTTGCTTTGCTTTTTTTATGGGGAGTATCTTCAAAACCGCTAAGATGGATTGGTGTGACTGCGATTAAGTTTATTGCCGGTGCGATTCTGCTGGTGGGTGTGAACTTGTTCGGAGGCAGTCTCGGTATTCATATCCCTGTTAACCTGATTACAACGGGCATCAGCGGGATTCTGGGGATTCCCGGCATCGCGGCTTTGATAGTCATTAAACGCTTCATCATTTAATTTATCGATTATTGTTGACATGTTGGATCAAGGGTGGTATTCTAATATACGTCGCTGATGACGAAACGAATTCTTAAAAAAGAAATTATAAAAAGTTATTGACGACATCGACACTGATATGTTACAATAATTAAGTCGCTTCAAGAGCGATGGACAAAGTTCTTTGAAAACTAAACAAGACAAAACGTACCTGTTAATTCAAAGTTTTAAATAAATCGCACAGCGATGTG
>NZ_JBXARS010000015.1:0-23013 GCF_058808515.1 Bacillus sp. GW821-FHT11D08 | reverse complement strand
GACAAAGAGACCGAACGGCTGATGTACGAACAGACCGGAATGAAAGCCATGCGATCGGCCTCAGGCATCCAAGCGCTGTACGCCGCTTTTGCCTCCGGAGAACACCAGGTCATGGTGGCAGAGGGCGACGAAAAACGGATTCGAAAAAACCTGATGTCTGAAACGCCGGAACCGTCCCGTAGCATTCATGTGTCAAGGAAGACGCCCGTCCATATGCCGAATAAAGTACAAGCGGAACTCAAACATATGATATCAGGCATTCTGAAGGTGAAAGAAGACGAGATAGATGCTGAATCAGAGATGAGAGATTATGGCTTTGATTCGGTTTCATTCACGCAGTTTGCAAATGAACTAAATAAAATGTATGGGCTTGAACTGACACCGGCCGTGTTTTTTGAATACCCGACAGTCTTTCGTTTTGCCCAATACTTGCTGACGGAACATCCGGATACATTCGGCTCACAGGCAGAAACAGAAACGGAGAAACCGGTTGTGCGTAAAAAAATGAAGACGGAGCCATTCTTGATTCCGTCCCGCCTTCCTAAAACAAAAACCGCAGCTGCACCTGAGCCCGTGGCGATAATCGGAATCAGCTGTGCATTTCCAATGGCTGAAAATCCGGAAATGTTTTGGGAGAATTTAGCCGGAGAAAAGGACTGCATTTCTGAAATACCGCCGGAGCGCTGGGACTGGAGACAGTATTACGGAGATCCGCAGAAAGATAAAAATGCGAGCAATGTAAAGTGGGGCGGCTTCATTGATGAAACCGCTCAATTTGACCCTTTATTTTTCGGTATTTCTCCGCATGAAGCCGAAATGATGGATCCTCAGCAAAGACTTTTAATGATGCATGTATGGAAAGCGATTGAAGATGCAGGCTGCTCTGCCAAAAGCCTGTCAGGTACAAATACAGGCATTTTTGCAGGCACGACAAACAGCGGTTACGCCCAGGAAGCTTCAAAGTTCCATATAGAGATTGAGGGTTCTTCCGCCGCCGGGACGGTTCCGTCAATCGGTCCGAACCGTATGAGCTATTTTCTGAATATACATGGGCCGAGCGAACCGATTGAAACCGCCTGTTCAAGCTCATTGGTCGCTGTTCACCGTGCGGTCAGGGCAATTCAGGCCGGAGACTGCGGCATCGCGATTGCAGGAGGCGTCAATGCTATTGTATCGCCGGATATGCATATCAGCTTTAATAAAGCGGGAATGCTCAGTGAAGACGGGCGATGCAAAACATTTTCCGATCAAGCGGACGGGTATGTCAGAGCTGAAGGTGCGGGCATGATTGTTTTGAAAACATTATCCGATGCGGAACGTGACGGCGACCGTATTTATGCCGTTATTCGCGGAACGGCGGAAAATCATGGCGGACGGGCGGCTTCCCTTACATCGCCGAATCCGAAAGCACAGACAGAAGTCATGATAAAAGCGTATCAGCAAGCGAACATCGACCCCCGTACAGTGAGTTATATTGAAGCCCACGGCACGGGAACGGCGCTCGGAGATCCGATAGAAATCAACGGACTCAAAGCGGCTTTTGCAGCGCTTTATCAGAAAGCCGGAGTAACGGCACCCGATCAGCCTCATTGCGCCATCGGTTCCGTCAAAACGAATATCGGCCACACAGAGCTTGCCGCCGGCATGGCCGGGCTTTTAAAAATTATTTTGCAGATGCAGCACAAAACGCTCGTGAAAAGTCTGCATTGTGAAACCGTTAATCCGTATATCAGCCTCGACGGCAGCCCGTTTTATTTCGTCCGCGACACTCAGCCGTGGAAAGCGGCGACTGATGATAGCGGAAATGAACTGCCGCGGAGAGCGGGTGTCAGCTCGTTCGGATTTGGCGGTGTCAATGCTCACGTCGTGCTCGAAGAATATGTTTCTCCTGTTGAAGAGAAGCAATGGACGGTCGGTGAACTTCAGCCGTCCTTATTCATTCTCTCGGCAAAGACGGCGGAACAGCTGAAGGAACGTGCGGAACAGCTGTGCAGATATTTGGAAAAGACACATTCAGCTGACGGAGCTCTTGCGGGTATCGCTTATACGCTTCAGCTTGGCCGGGATGAAATGGAAGAGCGCCTTGCCGTTATCGCTGAAACAAAAGAAGAGCTTACGAACGCGCTGAATGATTTCCTCAGCGGCAAGGAGACGGGGCAGAATTTCTTTACAGGCCGGAACAAAGCGATGAAACAGCTGTTTACAGAGATGACGGACAACGCAGAAATGAGCGGGACCGTAGATCAATGGATTGAAGCAGGAAAGTATACAATGCTTGCAAAATTATGGGTGCAAGGTTTACATGTCGACTGGAATAAATTATATCCGGACGAAAGGCCAAAAAAAGTCAGCCTGCCCGTCTATCCTTTTGCGAAAACACATTGCTGGATACCGCACAGTGCGCAGCATATAAGGCACCGGGAGACTTATGAGACTGATACGTCCCCGCTTGAGACTTATGAGCGCCTGCTTGATGAATTGGAGAAAAACGAAATAAGCATAGAAGCCGCTGTAAAAAGAACGATCGGTTTTTACAGGGATTAGCGTAATGGAGGAAACCATATGAAAGAGTTTCTGCACCGGGTTTTTTCTGACGTCAAAAATAAAAAAATGACAAAACAGGATGCGATCGGCATTTTGCGCGATTATGATATGCGGATGGGACTTCGCCAAGCGGCTTCCCTTCATCCGCTTGCTCAGCAGCATATTTCCGATGAAACGGGACAGGGATTCTCGGCAGCTTTCAGCGGCCGGGAATTTTTTCTCGCTGATGTTTCTTTACAGCGTAAAAAGCTTATGCCCGGAGAACTTCTTTTGGAAATGGCGAGAGCTGCGGCTGTTTTGACAGTAAAGGAGACTGAGGCTGTCCGGCTGACACATATCGTGTGGTCAAAGCCCATTCTGACTGAGGCTGAGCCGTTCCATATCGAAATCAGGCTGATACCCGCAGAGGGTGAAGCCAAAAGGTTTGAGATTTACAATCCATTTTCTGCCGATTTCAGTCATCATGAGGTGTACAGCCAAGGGATGATTCAGCCAGTTGATGCTGCGCCTGGCATGCTGGATATCAGCCGCTTGAAGGAAAACAGCGGTTCCCTGATGGATCAGCAGCAAATTGAAGCCATCACTCAGAACGATACCGTTCAATACAGTGAGCACATGAAAGGAATTGAGCGTATTTACGCCTCAGCAGGACGGATGCTGGCAGACATATCAATTCCATTGACAAACCAAAAAGAATCCGCCCGATTCGGCCTCCCTCCCTGTGTGATGCAAAGTGTGACAGAGGCATGCGCGCTGCTTGGCGGCAAAGAATATAAAACGCTCGCCCCGGTTTCATTGGACGAGCTTTTGTTTTATGAATCTTGTCCTGACAAGGTATGGGCCGAGATACAAGAGAAGGCGGGGAGCTTTTATATTGATTTATGTGACGAAGAAGGGAAAATATGGGCTTCCCTGTCGGGGTTGAAGCTGCAGCCTGTCATCAAGACGGGCGCTCCCGGAAAAACCAATGCCGAACACCGCAGTGAACGTTTGTATGAACAAACGCTTCTTCAGCTCAAAACGCTGTTTGCCCTGACTACAAAAATTGCTGTTTCCAACATAGACACTGAAGAGCCGCTGGAAACCTACGGAATCGACTCAGTCACTGTGACGAAATTGAACCGCGAATTGTCTCTGCTTTTCGGTGACCTTTCCAAAACGGTTTTTTACGAATATAAGACACTGGGATCTCTGGCAGCTCACTTTGTCACGGATTATCCAAAAGAATGCCGAAAATGGACAAATGATGATGACCACCGTTCAGGCATATCAGAACAGGTTTTGGCAAATGAAGATTTTCCGGTGCTTCCGTCGTTTATCAAGCGAAAGAAACGGCCTGCTTTTTCCAATGAGAACCAGACAAAAGAAGGGATTGCGATTATCGGAGTCAGCGGCCGTTATCCGCAAGCTGAAACACTTGAAGAGTACTGGGATAACTTAGCGGCCGGAAAAGACTGTGTGACGGAAATTCCCGAAGAGCGCTGGGAAAAGGACAAATACTACAACCCTGATCCTGAAACGGCCGTGAAAGAAGGGAAAAGTTACAGTAAGCGGGGCGGATTTCTGAAAGATGCCGCTTTCTTTGATCCGCTGTTTTTTCAAATTTCACCCCGTGATGCTTTGAATATGGACCCGCAGGAGCGTCTCTTTATTGAAATGTGCTGGCAGGTGCTGGAGGATGCCGGTTATACGAAGGAACAGCTTGAGAATCTGTATAACGGCCGGGTCGGCGTTTTTGCGGGCATTACGAAAAACGGGTACGGAATGTACTGGAAAAACGGCGGCGCCCTGCAGCCGAAAACGTCGTTCAGTTCAGCGGCCAACAGAGTTTCCTATTTTCTTAATCTGAAAGGGCCGAGCATGCCGGTCGACACGATGTGCTCATCTTCGCTGACTGCAATTCACGAAGCGTGTGAAAACATCCTTCGCGGCGAATGCGACATGGCGATTGCCGGCGGTGTGAATGTGTATACGCATCCTTCGGCTTATGCGGAGCTCAGCGCCTATCGAATGCTTTCAAAAGACGGAACGTGCAAAAGTTTCGGTGAAGGCGGGGACGGATTTGTTCCCGGTGAAGGTGTCGGGGCCGTGCTGTTAAAGCCGCTGTCAAAAGCGATGGCTGATAAGGACCATATTTACGGGGTGATTCGCGGCACTCATATCAATCACGGCGGCAGAACAAACGGGTATACAGTGCCGAGTCCGAGCGCCCAGGCTGACGTGATTTCCGGCGCGCTTGAAAAATCAGGAATACATCCGCGGATGATCAGCTGTATCGAAGCACACGGCACGGGTACTGAACTCGGAGATCCGATCGAGATTGACGGTTTGACCCGCGCATTTCAAACGAAAACGTCTGATAAAGGTTTTTGCGCCATCAGCTCAGTTAAATCCAATATCGGGCATTTGGAAGCCGCGGCAGGCATTGCCGGTGTAACGAAACTGCTGCTCCAGCTTCAAAAACGAAAGCTGGCTCCCTCATTACATTGCCGGAAATTGAATCCGAATATTGCATTCGACCGGACGCCGTTTGCGGTGCAGCGTGAATTGGCAGACTGGAAACGGCCGGTCATTGAGGAAAACGGAGCGCAAAAAGAGGTTCCGAGAATCGCGGGAATCTCTTCTTTTGGCGCGGGCGGGGCAAATGCCCACATATTGATAGAAGAATATATTGAACCTGATAGGGAGATTTATGAGCCATTCACAGATGAAGATCCCGCAGTCATTTTATTATCCGCCAAACAGGAGGCCAGCCTGAAGCAGCGGGCGCAGCAGCTTCTTCAAGCGATCAGAAAAAATGACGTCACAGACCGCAGCCTCCGGGATGCGGCTTACACCCTTCAAACCGGAAGAGAAGCGATGGAAGAACGTGCGGCGTTTATCGTGACGTCGACAGAGCAGTTAGCGGAAAAACTGCAGCGTTTTATTGACGGCGGGACAGACGGCTGCTTCAGGGGAAAAAGCAAACAGTATAAAGACATTCTAGCCGTTTTTAAGGATGAAGATATGCAGGAAGCCGTCCGTAAATGGATGAAAAGAAAAAAATTCGCGAAGCTTCTGGAACTTTGGGTAAAAGGGCTGAAGATTGAATGGTCAGAGCTTTATAACGGCAGTCTGCCGCATCGCATCAGCCTTCCCGGTTATCCATTTATAAAGGATCGGTATTGGCCGGACGATGCAGCGCCGGACAATGTTCGTGATGCTGAATCACATTCTGAAACATTTCGTGAAATCCGCTTTTTACAGAAAAGCTGGGCAGAAAGCAGCCGTGTTCCGGCTAAGGAAGTGCGGGGCGTCATCGGAATAGCTGCTGATCACCAGACAGGAAATTTAGCCGTTGAGCTGTCCCGTTATTTCCCCGAGTCTGAAATCATTGACGCTGCATCACCGGAAATATCCGGGGACGCGGCCCGATTTGGCGGTCTGATTGATGTGACCGGATGCGGGACGGAAATCAATCATGATGACGGCTGGATTCATCGTCTGCAGTCTCTCATTGACAACAGAAACCGCGGCCGAAAGCTTCAGCTGCTTTGTGTGACAAAGGGGCTTGAACCTTTTGCAAATGAAACGATAAATCTCTCAGGTGCAAAAAAGGCCGGATTGTACCGGATGCTCCAAAGTGAGTATAAGGATATCCGCTCGCGGCATATGGATGCAGAACGGACTGCCGAAGATCCTGAGCTGGCAAACCAGATCGCAGAGGAGTTTTTTCGCGATTCTGAAGACATCGAAGTGTGTTACCGAAACGGTGTGCGCTATCACGCGCGGTTAAAGGAAACAAACAGCTTAGCTGAAAAAGAATTTTCATTTCCGAAAGACCATGTGCTCTGGATCACCGGAGGGACCCGGGGGCTCGGATATTTATTCGCCTGGCATTTTGCCGAACGATACGGAGTCACGAAACTCGTGCTTACCGGAAAAGAAACAATGCCGCCGAAAGCGGAGTGGGATGATCATATCAAACGGAATTCCCCGTTTTCCGAAAAAGTGAGAAGAATCAGAGAGCTCGAACAAAAAGGTGTCCGAACGGAAGTGCTGTCTGTATCTTCCGGCCCTGAATATGAGCAGGCTGTCAGCCGGGTGAAAGAGAAGATGGGCCCGATTGGAGGCGTGATACACGCAGCGGGAGCCGTAGATCTCGATCATCCGGCCTTTATCCGCAAAACGAGAGAACAGATGATGACCGTGCTTGAACCTAAAACAGACGGACTGGACCTTTTGTATCAAGCGCTGCACAAGGAGCCTCTTCGGTTTTTTGCGCTGTTTTCTTCAGTGTCCGGCGTGATGCCGGAATTAGGAGCGGGACAAAGCGATTATGCCATGGCTAACGCCTATATGGATTATTTTGCGGCCGCAAAAGGTTTTCCGGTGCTGAGCATCCAGTGGCCGAGCTGGAAAGAAACGGGTATGGGCGAATCAAAAAGCCGGGCCTATCAGAAAAGCGGTTTAAAGAGCATCACTGACAGAGAAGGGCTGAGCCTGTTTGATGCCATCATGGCAGGCGATTGCGGATCTGTTATTATGCCGGCCGTCATTCACCCGGAAAAATGGGAGCCTGACCGTCTGCTGCTTTCATCCGGCCTTACTGAAACAAAGCAGCAGGAACAGGCCGATACAGAAAGCGTTGAGGAGTGGCTGACGGGCATTTGCTGCCGGGAATTAAGACTGGAGCCGTCAAGATTTGAATCTGATACACCGTTTCAAGATTACGGAGCCGATTCCATTATGCTTGCTCAAGTGTCCAGAGCGATCGGAAAGAGGATCAAAGCTGACCTTGACCCGGCGGTGCTGTATGAATACCCTACGGTTGCTGAGCTGGCGGGATGGCTTGAAACAGCATATCCCGAAATCAAAGATGCCGTTTCAAAACCGGTTCAGCCTGAAATCCCGGACGTTCCCATACAAACTGCAGCCGCTGTCATTCAGCCTTCTGGCGCTGCAGCGGCGCAAGACATCGCTGTTGTCGGAATGTCCTGCCGTTTTCCGGGAGCTGAATCAATCGAAGCTTATTGGAAGCTGCTGTCTGAAGGAACGTCAGCCATTCAAAGGGTGCCGAAAGAGCGCTGGAAAACGGAGAAGGCGGATTATGCGGGCCTTTTACAAAATGTAACGCATTTTGACCCGGAGTTTTTCTTTATTCCCGAAGAAGACATTAAGGCAATGGATATCCAGTCCTTTCTTATATTAGAAGAGGCGCTTCATCTGTTCAGAGACAGCGGCTACTCTTTACAAGAAATGAAAGGCAGGTCAGCCGGTGTCTATTTAGGAGGACGCGGCGGCAGTATGCCTGACGAAAACCGTCTGAAGCATGCAAAAAATCCGATAGTCGCCGCCGGCCCGAATTACTTGGCGGCCAATCTTTCTCAGTTCTTTGATTTGAAGGGGCCGAGTCTCGTTTTGGATACGGCCTGTTCTTCAGCGCTTGTCGGTATGAATATGGCGATACAGGCGCTTTCTTGCGGTGAAATCGACTCAGCGGTAGTCGGGGGAGTCAGTCTGCTGGAATCCGGTCAAACCCACCGGATGTTCGAACTTCGCAATCTGTTAAGCGAAGAGCCTGCGTTTCATATTTTTGACCGCCGCACCGGCGGCATCGTATTGGGAGAAGGCGTCGGAATGGTGTATTTAAAAACAGCGGCCCAGGCTGTAAAAGACGGTGACCGGATTCATGCGGTCATTAAAGGCATTTCCGTAAACAATGACGGCAGAACCGCGGGGCCTGCCACACCGAATATACAGGCGCAGAAAGAAGTGATGGCCAAGGCGCTTGCCAAAAGCGGCAGAAAAGCGGAGGATATCAGCTACATTGAAGCAAACGGTTCAGGCTCTGAAGTAACCGACCTTTTGGAACTGAGGGCGATTGAAGCGGTCTACCGTATGCAAAACAGCGCGCCTTGTGAATTGGGATCGATGAAGCCGAATATCGGACACCCGTTATGCGCTGAAGGGATTGCCGGATTCATTAAAACAGTGCTTATGCTCTCGCGCCGAATGCGTGTGCCTTTCCTTTCGGGCAAAGAGCCGATGACGCATTACGATCTGTCCGCCTCGCCGTTTTATTTTTCGCACGCTCTGCGTGAATGGACGGATTCACCGCGGATTGCCGCCGTCAGCAGCTTCGCTGACGGAGGGACGAATGCCCATGTCATAGTGGAAGCCTGGGAGCAGGAGGCGTATACCCCGGTTAGAAAGCCTTTGCCGAGACAGGAATTAAAACGCCGGCCCATCCGTCCGGACAAAACCGAAAGCCTGCATGAAAACACACATAAGTCCCGTCCGAATACGTTTTGGAAACAAATGAAGACTTACTGATTGCGCTGAAAATTGAACGTCGATATGGAGGAAGTTCATATGCAAGAGCAGCTTCTTATTAACAATCAGCATCCCGTTCTGAAACATCATAAAGCCTATGGAAAGGAACTGCTGCCGGGTCTGGCTTATATTGACCTGATCTATCAGACTTTCAGAGAAAACGGCTTTTTTCATGCCGGCCTTGAACTCAGGCACTTATCGATTTTTCACCCTTTAGCTCCTGAACAGGGAGAAACAATCCTGCTTTCCGTTGACTGTACAGAGAACGGCGAAGGGCAGTGGAAGGTGGAGGTGAAAGGGCAAAAACAAGGTGACGAAGCAGCAGAGACAAAGGTATATGCCGCGGCGCAAATGCATTCCGTCAAGCCCGCCGGCTTCCAAGAGAGCGTCCGGATGGATGCCGTAAAACAAACGGCGGCAGAAATACCGCTTGAGGACATTTACGCGGAATGCAGGGATCAAGAACTGGTTCACTCAGGAATGATGAAAGGCTGCGGAAGCGTCTACCAAACTGAAAAAGAGATTTATATTGATCTGTCGGTGCAAAAGGATCAGCTGGAACATGCAGAAGAGGCGATGTTTCATCCCGCATTGATAGATGCGAGCAGCATCGGCTCCAATGTATATCTCGCTCCTTTGACGAGGGAGGAGGGGCAATTATTTCTGCCGCTGTTTTATGAATCGTTTTATTGCACCGAATTGCTGCAGACGACATGTATCACCAAGATAAAAAAAGAATCCGTCACCCGTAAGAAAGATCTCGTTTACGTGACAATGGAGTTTTTCAATGAGGAAGGCAGAAAAGTCGGCGAACTGAAAAACTTCGCCAATAAACTGGTGAGGGACCCGGAACTGATCAATCAGAAACGGCAAAAGAAAGAACCTGACGGGCGGAATGCCGTCCCGGCTCCGCAAGCGGAACCGGCGCCTTCTGAGCCCCGCCGTGCGGAGGCTTCCGCCGGCCTTACTGAACAGTGCATCCTTTATTTAAAAGAATTGCTTGCCGCCCGATTGAACAAACCTGTGAAAGAGATTGACCCGGATATCGGCTACTATGAAATGGGGCTGGATTCTCCGGGGCTGTTGGACATGGTAAAGGAAATTGAACGAAAAATCGGAACGCAGCTTCTGCCGACACTGTTATTTGAATACACGACAATCGCGGAATTGGCGGGATATTTGTGCGAACATTACGGAGCCGGTTTCGGCCATGCTCAAAGCGGGCATTCAAGTGCTGAGCCTTTGCCCCGGGAAAAAAAGAGGACGACCCAAATCCGCGTGAAAAAATCGGCGTCAGCCGGAACGCAGAATGGAGATATTGCGATCGTCGGGATGGCGGGACGGTACCCCGGCGCCAAAAATCTTCGTGAATTTTGGGCAAATTTAAAAAATGGAGAAAACAGCGTAACGGAAGTGCCTCGTTCCCGCTGGGATACGAGGACATATGAGCATTTGCGATCGCCGTCCGGCAAGCCGATTTCCAAATGGGGCGGTTTTATAGACGATCCGGATTGTTTTGATGCGAAATTTTTTCGGATTTCTCCGCGGGAGGCAGAAGCTAAAGATCCGCAAGAACGATTGTTTTTAGAAACATGCTGGGAAACGATTGAGGATGCGGGCTACACCCCGGAAACAATCGTTCAGCCGAAAGGGCCGAATAAGAGAATGAACGTCGGTGTGTTTGCCGGGGTGATGCATATGGATTATTCTCTCGCCGGCGCTGAAGCTGCTGCTAAAGGGCTGGTCTTTCCTTATCCCTTGAACTATGCGCCGATCGCAAACCGGGTTTCATATTTTTGCAATTTTCACGGGCCGAGCATGGCGGTTGACACGGTGTGTTCGTCATCTTTGACGGCCGTTCATATGGCGGCGGAAAGTCTGAGACGCGGTGAATGTGAAGCAGCTCTTGCCGGCGGCGTCAATTTATCATTGCACCCGACAAAATATATCACATACGGCTTGATGGATATGCATTCGAGTGACGGGCTGTGCCGCACGTTCGGCGAAGGAGGCACAGGCTATGTCTCAGCTGACGGCATCGGAGCCGTGCTGCTGAAGCCGCTCCACAAAGCCGAAGAAGATAAGGATCATATTTATGCGGTGATAAAAGGCAGCGCCGTCAATCACGTGGGGACCGTCAGCGGGATTACCGTGCCGAGCCCCGTGGCGCAGGGGGATATGATAGCTGAATGTCTTGAAAAGACGGGGATCGATCCCCGGACGATTTCTTATGTGGAAGCGCACGGAACCGGAACTTCTTTAGGAGATCCGATTGAAATACAAGGTCTTGTTAAAGCTTACCGCACGTTTACGGAGGATCGGCAATTTTGTGCGATCGGTTCCGTTAAATCGAATATCGGACATGCGGAATCAGCTGCCGGGATCAGCGGGCTTCATAAAACGGTTTTGCAGCTGTTTCACAAAACGCTTGTCCCTTCTTTGCACTCAGAGACGATTAATCCGTATCTCCGTTTAGAGGACTCGCCATTTTACGTGCAGCAAAAAACCGAGTCATGGAAAAGGCCGGCGTATACAGAGAACGGCCGTGAACATGCCTGCCCGAGACGCGCAGGCATCAGTTCATTCGGGGCGACGGGTTCAAACGTTCATCTCATTTTAGAAGAGTACAGGCCTAAAAACCCCGGTATTACGGAGGATCAAGAGAGACCGTATATCGTGCCTCTATCAGCGAAAAATCCGGAGCGGCTGAAGGAATACGCTGCCCGCCTGCTGATGTTTCTCAAAGATAAAGCGCTTGAAGGAAGCGGTCCGCTTCATGACAAAAGAGATACAATGCAAAATCAGCTGGAAAATGCGTTGCGAGGTGTTCTGGCCGAAGTTCTGCATGTTGCGGCCGGCTCGGTAGATGATGAACAGGATTGGAAGGAATTCGGCTTGGATGTCATGCAGCTGACACATTTTTCTGAGCTGATGACGGATCAATACGGGCTGGCAATAGACATGACTGATCTCATACAGCATACTTCCGTCCGGACTTTAGCAGAATGTCTTACAAACGATGAGAAACATAAGAATATTCTTTCCGGTCTTTTCGGCCAGTCGGGCTTAGATAAGCAGCCTGATGAATCTTTTTCCTTGCGGTCACTGGCGTATACGCTGCAAACGGGACGGCTGGCAATGGAAGAACGGCTTGTTTTTTTAGTGAACGATCAAGCAGACCTGATCAGGAAATTAACTGAATTTACAGAACGAAAACAGCAGATTGACGGCTGCTTTCAAGGGCGGTCTGATAGCGGAACGGAAATCAGGGGTTTCCTGAATGATGATCAGGATACGGAGGAGCTGATCCGAAAATGGATGGACAGCGGCACTTACAAAAAACTTGCGGAGCTGTGGTCAAAAGGATTTGAGATAGACTGGACGCGGCTGTATCGGGAGGAGAAACCGCGCAGGATGAGTCTGCCGACGTACCCTTTTGCAAAGGAACGATATTGGATACCGGAGCCCGATCATCCCGTCACTTCCGTAAATACAGAAAGCAGGCTTCACCCGCTGCTTCACCGCAATACATCAGATTTGCTAGAACAAAAATTCAGTACGATACTGAACGGAGATGAATTCTTCTTAGCCGATCATATCGTCCGAAACAAGCGTGTTCTCCCCGGGGCGGCTTATCTTGAAATGGCGAGAGCCGCAGCTGAACTGGCTGCCGCGCCGTTAGCCGCTGGATACACGGCTAAAACCGGCATTTCGCTGCGGTATATCAGCTGGATACGCCAGGCCGTTCATAAAAAAGAGCCGCTGCGTATGACGACAGGGCTTTCTTTGGAGGATAACGGCAATGTTTCATTTCAAGTGTACAGCAATGAAAATGATTCAGACATTTATTGTGAAGGAAGCGCTGTGATTGAGCCGCTGTCTGAGGCGCCGGTTTTGCATATTGAACAGCTGAAAGCGCGATGCCGCAAAAAAGTGCTGTCAAAAGAAGACTGTTATGCGGCGTTTGCAAAGGCGGAAATTGTATACGGACCTTCACATCAAGGAATTGATCACATTTATTGCGGGGAAAAAGAAGCCTTGGCTAAATTGGTGCTCCCTGCTTCCGTTTCTGATGAGGCTGAACAGTTTGTGCTCCATCCTAGTCTGATAGATTCTGCTTTTCAGGCGGCCATCGGCGTTATGAATGAAGATCAAGCGGGTTATCCGGAGCAGCCGTTAATGCCTTTTGAATTGCATGAACTGACCGTTTTTCATCCGTGCAGTCCAAACATGTGGGCGGCCGTATTTGTGACGCATGAAACACCGGCCGTACGAAGAATGGACATTGATATATGTGATGAGCGCGGCAATGTGTGTGTAAGGATAAAAGGATTTTCTGCCCGGATGGCCGAAAGTGCGCCGGCCGTAACCGATAATAAGCAATACGATCTCCCGGGTAACCTTACCGGAGCCGTCAAACTGATGCAGGTATGGGACGCGGAACCGATAGACAACCAAACCGGCTTCCCCATTTCTGAAGCAAAAGCTGTCATCATAGGCGGTACAGACGGGCAGGCGGACGCGGTTTTACGATTGTTTCCTAAAGCTGTGAGATTTGATATCGGCCAAAGTGCTTCCGTTGAAGTGATATCTGATCGGCTCCGCCGTCTCGGTGAGATTCAGCATATGATCTGGTTTGCCCCTCAGCCGGCTGATTCTCACAGCCATGATCAAAAAAGCGGGGTGCTGCAAATTTTCAGAGCGGCCAAAGCTCTTATCGGTCTCGGGTATGGAAAAGAGCAGCTAGGGATGACGGTGATTACGCACCAAGCACAGCCTATCACCCAATATGATGAGGTGCGTCCCGCTCATTCCGGTGTGCACGGTTTTGTCGGGTCTCTCGCTAAAGAACATCCGAGCTGGCACATCCGTCTGGCCGATCTTGAAGACGGGGGGGATTTCCCCGCAGAAGACATATTCAGCCTGCCCCGCGACCGTACGGGTAAAGCATGGGTGCGCAGACATCAGGAATGGTACCGGCCTCAATTGCTTCCGGTCCAAAGCGGGCCGTCTGAAAGTGTTCCTTACCGCTATGGAGGCGTATATGTCATCATCGGCGGTGCGGGAGGCATCGGCGAGGTTTGGACAGATTATATGGTGACGACGTATAAAGCCCGAGTCGTCTGGATCGGGAGGCGGCCGCTGGACAGCCGGATACGCCAAAAAATAGACCGGTACTGGTCATCAGGCCCGGCTCCCGAATATATAGCCGCAGATGCTTCTGATTTTCCATCGCTTCAGCGCGCCTATGAACAGATTAAAAACACATACGGCACCATCAGCGGCGTCGTTCATTCAGCGATGGTATTTGCGAATGAAAGCGTAAAAGATATGGAAGAATCACAGTTTCACGCCGGCCTTGCGGCGAAAGTGGATATTTCCGTCAACATTGCCGAAGTATTTGCGAAAGAGTCTTTGGACTTTATTCTCTTTTTCTCTTCGGTTATTTCATATATTAAGAATCCGAATCAAAGCCATTATGCGGCGGGATGCGCATTTAAAGACGCATTTGCCCATGAGCTTTCCGGACGGCTGTCATGCCGGGTCAAAGTGATGAACTGGGGTTATTGGGAGCGGGCTGACAATCACATTTCTGAAGAGTTTGACAGACTGAGTGCAATCGGTCTCGGGCTGATCAGCCGGGCGGAAGGGATGCAGGCGCTGGAAACTCTGCTGACGCAGCCGATCTCCCGCATGGGGCTGATGAAGCTGACCAAGCCGATTCCGATCGAGGGAATGAACCCTCATGAATTTGTGACTATCTGATTGCCTGTCAAAATGACGGAGCAAATTTAATTTTCTTAGGAGGATAAGGTTTTGGGTAAGGGAGACAAACAAAAAGACCGTACACAGTTATCCTTAAGAGCAGAAATAAGCAATCAAATGAAAGAATTGAATCGGCTTTTGCTGCAAGTGCTGCGGGTGACGCTGCGTTCAATGGGTCTGACCGGCGAAGCGCCGGCGGCTTCCTGTCTGCCTTTATATGAACGCTGGCTGGAAGAAAGCATCCGTCTTTTAGACAGCGATTTTAAAAGCGGTGAAACGGCCGCGGTTTGGGAAGAGTGGCATAAGAAGAAAAACGAATGGCTGAAAGATCCGGATATGAAAGCGCAGGTTCTGCTGGCGGATACCGTCATTCAAGCTTTGCCTGACATTTTAACAGGCAAAATAAAAGCCACTGACGTGATGTTTCCCGATTCTTCAATGGAGCTTGTTGAAGGAATCTATAAGCATAATATTCTCGCTGATTATTACAACGATGTGCTGGCAAATGAAGCGTGTATGTATGTGGAAAATGTAATGAAAAACAATCCTGAGGCAAACATCCGTCTGCTGGAGATCGGAGCGGGCACCGGCGGAACGAGCAGTACACTGTTTAAAAAGCTCCGCCCCTATCAAAACCATATTCAGGAATACTGTTATACCGACTTGTCAAAAGCTTTTTTAATGCATGCCGAAAAGGAATACGGCGCGGACAATCCGTATTTGACGTATCAGCTGTTTAATGTGGAGCAGCCTGCGGCGGGCCAGGGATTACATCTGCGAACCTACGATATCGCTATTGCCGCAAACGTGCTGCATGCCACCAAAAATATCCGGAAAACCTTACGGACGGCAAAAGCCGTATTGAAAAAGGACGGTTTGCTGCTCGTTAATGAACTGGGCGGGCATACGCCGTTTACACATGTTACATTCGGCTTATTAGAGGGCTGGTGGCTGTACGAAGACGAGGCGCTGCGGATTCCGGGGTGTCCCGGTCTTTATCCGGAAACATGGAAATCCGTTTTAATGGCTGAAGGTTTTCATTCCATTCAATTTCCGGCTGAAAACGAACGTCTGCACACCCAGCAGATTATCACGGCGAAAAGCAACGGAGTCATCAGGCAGAGCAGGGAAGCTTACACCGCGCAAAAGCGCCAATCAAACGTACCGCAAACATCCTCTGATCGTCAGCTCCCCATCAAACAAGCGGGAGAGGGGCTTTCGGAAAAGACAGCGGCTTTTCTGATAAAGGCTGCGGCAAAAGTATTAAAAATGCCGGCAGAAGAGATAAATCCGCTGGCTTCTCTGGATGAATACGGCATTGACTCTATTCTGATCGTTCAGCTGACGAATGAGCTGCGGGATCTCGTCCCTGATATCAGTAGCACGCTGTTTTTTGAATACCGGACGATAGGAGAGCTTGCCGCATTCTTGGCTGAAACGAAGGAGCGCGAACTGCATGCGCAATTTTCTGAAGAAGTCCGTCATACTGAAGCGGCATCATCCGGCTCTTTGCTTGAAAAAAGCACAGAGTACCTGAAACAGATCGTCAGCGCCATCTTAAAGATGCCGATTGAGGACGTTCAAGCCCATACGCCCCTTGAAGAATACGGAATCGATTCCATCTTAATCGTACAGCTGACCAACCGCGTGCGGGAAGACGTCCCTGATATCAGCAGCACTTTGTTCTTCGAGTATCCGACAATCGGCGAATTAGCGGACTATCTCGTCAGCTCAAGACAGGAAGATATGGCTGGGATTTTAAGAACAAATAAAGAAGCCGAAAAGGCGCCGCACACTTTACAGAAAAAGCAAAGCCGTAAACAAAGCGCCGGATTGACGAAGCGCCAAGCGGCATCTTTTTCTGAAAAAGCGCCGCCCGCTTCCGAACCGCCGTCAAAACACTTTGAAGTGGCAATTGTCGGTCTTGCCGGACGGTATCCCGGAGCTGAAAATGTTAATGAGTTCTGGGAACGGTTAAAGACCGGTGAACACGGAATCACCGAAATTCCGAAAGACCGCTGGGATTGGCGGGACTACTATGATGAGACAAAAGGTAAGGAAGGCCGGATGTATACAAAGTGGGGCGGCTTTTTAACAGATATTGATAAATTTGATCCGCTGTTTTTTAAAATCTCCCCGAAAGAAGCGGAGCGCATGGACCCGCAGGAGAGACTGTTTCTGGAAACCGCTTATGCGGCCCTGGAGGATGCCGGATATACCCCTGATTCACTATGCGCCGGTAAAAAGGTTGGTGTCTTTGCGGGTGTTATGAACGGCAACTATCCGACAGGGGCCCACTACCACTTTATCCCGAACCGCGTATCCTATGTGTTTGATTTTCACGGTCCGAGCATCGCGGTCGATACCGCATGCTCCTCATCCTTAACCGCCATTCATCTCGCCGCAGAAAGCATCAGAACAGGTGCATCTGAATGCGCGATTGCCGGCGGCGTAAACCTGATTACAGATCCGGTTCATTATATCGGACTTTCTTCTATGAGAATGCTGTCACCGTCAAACGCGTGCAAAGCGTTCGGTGATAAGGCTGACGGGTTTGTTGACGGAGAGGGCGTCGGCTGTATCGTGTTAAAGCCGTTGAAAAAGGCTGTTGAAGATCATGATCATATATACGGTGTCATTAAAGGAAGCGCTCTGAACGCCGGCGGCAAAACGAACGGGTTCACCGTTCCGAATCCGAAAGCACAAGGAGAAGTGATCGCAGACGCGATGGAGCGGGCAGGGATTGACCCGAGAGCAATCAGCTATCTGGAAGCCCACGGCACCGGCACTTCCTTGGGAGATCCGATTGAAATCGCAGGGTTAACCAAGGCTTTCCGCCGCTATACGGATGCAAAGCAATTTTGTTCCATCGGTTCTGTTAAATCCAATATCGGACACCTGGAAAGTGCGGCGGGCATTGCTGCGGTCACCAAAATTCTTCTTCAGATGAAACACGGATATCTGGTGCCGTCGCTGCATTCAAAGCAGCTGAACCCGGAAATTGATTTTGAAACTTCTCCTTTTATCGTGCAGCAGGAAACGGCGGAATGGAGACGGCCGGTCATAGAATCTGAAGGAGTAACACGGGAATATCCGAGAATCGCGGGTACATCTTCTTTCGGAGCGGGCGGTGCAAATGCCCACCTGCTGATAGAAGAGTATGAACCGGCTGAAATGACTTCGGCAGACACCGGCCGTCCGGCGCTTTTTGTTTTATCGGCAAAAGATAAAGACCGCTTGCGCGAGCGGGCTCTGTTGCTGTCGGATGCCGCCGGACACGGAACAATTACAGATGCGAATCTGCTTGACGCGGCATTTACCCTTCAAGTCGGCAGGGTCCCGATGGAAGAACGGCTGGCGATGACAGCGGACTCTGTTTCTGAATTGGAACAGAAGCTGATTGCTTTTCTGAATAATTCCGGTTCTGTAAGCGGGGTGTTTACGGGCCGGAGTGATAGTGCTGTCACGGAGACGGGAGGCACAGTCAGTGAATGGATGGAAAAACGTCAATTTGACAGTCTTTTGAATGCCTGGGTTCACGGGGCGCCCGTCGATTGGGCATCTTTATATAAAGGCGCGCTGCCGCATCGTATCAGTCTGCCGTCTTATCCATTTGCAAAAGAAAGCTACTGGATGAAGCGGGAAGAACCAAAAACAGGAACAACTGAATATGTGCATCCTTTCCTGCATGAAAATACGTCAACCTTGGCGGAGCAAAGCTATCATACATCTTTTACAGGCCGGGAACACGTTTTCCAGGATGTGAGCGGGGAGCGGGTTTTGTCGGCAGCCGTTTATTTAGAAATGGCGCTTGCGGCTTTTCATCATGCGGCAGACAGCTCTGAAGAAAAAGAGATATGGATCCGAACGGCGGCATGGACTGACCCGATTACCGGCGGACATCACGGTGCGGGCATCAATCTCTCCCTTCTGTCTGAAGACGAGGAAGGCATCCATTATGAAATATACAGTGACGAAGAGAAGCTGCATCATTATGGAATCATCGGACAAGGGAACATACAGCCATCCCGCGTGCTTGATATTGCCTCCTTACAAAAAGACTGCCGCCCGCTGTCATTCGATTATGAAACACCAGGCACATCAGGTGTAACGATCAGTAAGGAGTTCCGCACCGTTGAAAAGCTTTATGCGGGAGAAAGTGCGGTTTGGGCGAAGCTTGCTCTCACAGATGAAAGCGGCTGTAATCCGGGATATCATCTGCCGCCGGAATTTCTGGACGCAGCTTTTCATGTCCTGGCAAAAACGGAGCCGTCAGTCCATATCGTGCCTGAAGCGGTTGAAGAACTGCGCGTCATGCGTCCGTGCTCATCCGGCATGTGGATGTATATTAATAAAAAGAATCAAACCGGCTGTGACATTCAATTTTGTGACGAAACCGGCACTGTCTGCGCAGAAATCAAAGGGATAAGAATGAGACAGCCGTCTCAGCAGGATCACGGGCAAGAGGAACAATCCGAGATGATGATATTTGAAGAAATGTGGAAGCAGCAGCCTCTGAAGAAATCTATTCATGAAGAGCTGAAAACGGTCATCTGTTTTCTTACGGGAGAAGCTGCCAGAAAGCATGCTTATCAGTCTTTACAAACCCTTTATCCGGGAGCCGGCGTGTTTTTTATTTCACAGGGTGAGGAAACTCAAAAGCTTTCAAACACGCATTATCAAATTAAAATCACTGACGGACAAGCATATCAAGAAACGTTTCGGCATATTGAAACGGCTGCAGGCAAAGCGGATGCCGTTTTATATGGATGGCCGCTTGAAGATGAAAAGGCCGTGAAAGACTATTCCGTTCTGTATCATGTGATCCGCGCAGCTGCTTCTTTGCGTTCTAAACCGAGGCGGATCCTTCTTTCCGCTCAGTGCGGGAGCGATACCGATATCAGTTACGCCGAGTCATGGATCGGGCTGGAACGGTCGCTGAAACTGATCTTGCCGGAGACGGATACGGCCGCGGTTTATTTTGAACAAAAAGGACCGTTAGAAAAACTGATCCATAACGTATGTGAAGAACTTCACAGCGAGTCGTTCGGCAGTGTCATGTACAGTGAGGAAATCCGCCACGTCATGGAAATGAAGCAGACGGATATCGCCCCTGTTGAGAAGCGTGTGATAAAGAGCGGAAAAACGTACTTGATTACCGGCGGATGCGGGGGATTAGGCTTGTTATTTGCCGGATATTTCGCTGAAAAAGGACCGGTTACGCTCATTTTGACGGGGAGATCAGCGGCAGCCGGCCCGGTGCTGAACAAGATAAAGAGATTGGAAGAATCAGGCGCCAAGGTGTTTTACGTGCAGGCGGATGCCGCAGATCAGGCCCAGATGGAGAAAGGTTTGCAAGAAGTGAAAGAGAAAGGATGCGGGCCGATTCACGGTGTCATTCACGCTGCAGGTCTTCAAGGCACTGAAAGCATTCTGGAGAAAGATCTGCAAACCTTTCAGCAAGTCTTATCGCCAAAAGCGGACGGCACCGCGGTGTTAGATCAGGTTCTGTCACGGGAGCCGCTTGACTTCTTCTGTTGTTTCTCTTCTTCTTCAGCGATTTTAGGAGACTTCGGTTCTTGTGACTACGCGATGGGGAACCGCTTCCAAATGGCTTTTGTCCGTCATCGGGATAAACTTGTGAGCCTCGGACTCAGAAGCGGCAAGTCACTTGCAATCAATTGGCCGCTTTGGAAAGAAGGGGGGATGCATGTCGGCACGGCGGAAAGCACCGATATGTATTTAAAATCAAGCGGACAGCGTTATTTATACACTGAGGAAGGACTCGAAGCTTTTGAAACATTGTTAGTCCAGCCGTCCAGCCAGTATCTCGTCCTGGCCGGTTTTCCGTCGAGGGCCAAACGCTTCCTGCAGATAGATCAAGGCGAACGGCCGATTTCGGGTTCTGTAAACAGGAACGTCCCGTTTTCAGGAAGGCGGAGTGAAATGAAAGGCTTTACACTGGAAGAATGCGTAAGCTGGGATGTGAAAGAACTGGCGGCGGGGCTTTTGAAAATAGACAAGAACAGACTGACGGACGCTGACAATCTGGCTGATTTCGGCTTTGATTCTATCAGTTTGGCGGAATTCGCCTCTTCTTTGTCCGCCCATTACGGAATTGAAGTGACACCGGCCCTGTTTTTCGGACATTCCACACTGGAGAAGGTCGTCCGCTATTTTCTGACGGAACACAAGTCCGTCATGGAGCATGTCTATGAAGAAAAGAAACCTGAATCCGCAGATCAATCTGTCTTTGAAAAGGCAGGAACGGAAAAGCGAAAGAAGCAGAGGGGAAGAAATAAGCTGAACGCCGGAACCGAGGGCAGTCAGGCAGCTGATTCCATTGCCATTATCGGCATGAGCGGCCGATTTCCTCAGGCGCGCACGGCGGACGAGCTGTGGGACATTCTGTTTCAGGAAAAGGACGTTGTCGCACCGGTCGCAAAAAAAGGCTTCACAAGTTCAAAATGGAAACTCGGCGCTGTACCGGGGGCGGACGAATTCGACCCTTTATTTTTTGAAATATCGCCGAGGGAAGCTGAAACGATGGATCCGAAACAGCGGCTGCTTCTTCAGGAAGCGTGGAGGGCCCTTGAGGACGCCGGCTACGGCGCCAGTCACATCAGGCAGCAGACGATCGGTATGTTTGTGGGGGCGGAAGAAGGAGATTATCACCTTTTAACACGGGACAAAGGCAATGTCACGTCTCATCATAACGGTATTTTGGCGGCGCGGCTGGCTTATCACTTGAATTTATCAGGTCCTGTGATGGCGATAAATACAGCATGTTCTTCGGGGCTCGTTTCTGTCCATCAGGCGGTATTAAGCCTGCAGAATAAAGAGTGCACAACAGCTGTTGCGGCCGGGGTGAATATCATGAATACCCCGGACTTTTTTGAAACGATAGATAAAGCCGGAATGCTGTCGGAAAACGGGAAATGCTTCGCGTTTGATAAAAGGGCTGACGGCATGGTTCCGGGGGAAGCGGCCGCGGCGGTTGTTCTGAAGCCGCTGAGAGAGGCGGAAAAAGATGGTGATCCGATTTACGGGGTGATTCGGGCGAGCGGCATCAATTATGATGGGAAAACAAACGGAATTACCGCTCCGAGCGGCGTCGCGCAGACCCGGCTGCTTACTTCTGTTTATGACCGAGGCCGTATCAACCCTGAAGATATCGAATATATCGTCACACACGGCACAGGTACAAAACTCGGTGATCCGGTGGAAATTAACGCGCTTTATGACGCATTTTCTGCCTATACAAACGAAGAAGCTTTTTGCGCGCTCACATCAATTAAAACCAATATCGGCCACACGTTTGCCGCATCAGGCATTGTCAGTTTAATCAGTCTTTTACAGGCGTTCTCCCGTGAGATGATTCCCGCCAGTCTGCATTGCAGCGGGGAAAACCGCTATATCAACTGGGAGAAGAGTCCTTTTTATGTGAATAAAACGGGTAGACCGTGGCCTTCTCTGCCGGGTAAAAACCGAATGGGGGCAGTCAGCGCATTCGGGATGAGCGGAACAAACGCCCATGTCGTTATGGAAAGCTATAAGCGCAGCGCTTCACCTCATCGTGATGCCCCTGCATATTTACTTACTTTGTCTGCAAAAACAGAGGAGGCCCTTCAGGAAAAAATCGAAGATATGATCACTTGGGCGGAAAATGGCGGACTGAAAGAAAATGATCTGGCCCAGCTCAGCTATACGTTGTTAAAAGGACGGCATCACTTTAACCATCGCGCCGCCATCGTGGTGCAAGATGCTGATGACGCAGTGTATGTATGGAAGCAGGCAAAGCTTAATGAACATCATCCTTATGTGTTTTCGAGAAAAGTACCGCAGCACTTTGCAGGGCGTCAGCATATTCAGGAGCACATAATAGAAGTGCTCGGCAAGTGCAGCGCCTCATATTCTGACCATAGAAAATATCAGGAGCTGTTATGCGTGCTGGCAGATTTTTATTGTCAAGGTTATGAAATCGAAGGGGACTTGCTTTATGGCGGACCTTTGCCGCGAATCGGCAATCTGCCGGGCTACCCGTTTGCCAGGCAGACGTATTGGGCGTCCGATCGTCTTCAGGGAGAGCTTGAAAGCCGGAATTCAGACGAACGTGAAAAGCTTCACCCGCTGCTCCATGCGAATACATCGACCTTGACCGCCCAGCGCTTTACTTCTGTTTTTTCAGGGCATGAACCGTTTTTTGCCGATCACATCGTCAATGGAAAACCGGTGCTTCCGGGCGCGGCTGCTTTAGAAATGGCCCGGGCCGCCGTTACGCTTGCCGCCGAAGACTTGGCCGGCGGGAAAACGGGTGTAAGGCTCAAACAGATCGTTTGGCTCCGTCCGGTGACGGCGCTTTCTGAAGGAGTGACGCTTCATGTAAAG
>NZ_JBXARS010000014.1:0-34055 GCF_058808515.1 Bacillus sp. GW821-FHT11D08 | reverse complement strand
AATCACCGATAAACTATCGGCAATTGGCTGTTTAAAAGGTGTTTTGACCCCTGTCTCAAAAACGGGGGGCAGTCCCCGCTTGCGGGGTTTTTTTATATGGAATCTGTATAAATATAAATATATATACATCGGCGTTCAGCTGTCACTAATCTGAAAAACAATGACTATAATAAACACAGAAAGGAAAATATATTTTTCGAAAATAGTATTGCATCACAATTAAAAAGTGTTTAAAATACAAGTTAACGAATAAATATTCAAATTTAAGAGATCAGTAGATATGGGGGAAATGAATCATGAAGAAATGGCTGTTGGTATTAGCTACCGCATGTATCACCTTTGCGCTGTCCGCCTGCGGATCAGGCAATTCAGGCTCAGAGGGCGGAAAGAACAAGCTGATTATGGGTACATCGGCTGACTATAAACCATTTGAATATAAAGACGGTGATCAGATCACCGGGTTTGACGTTGATCTGGCAAAAGCTCTGGGCAAAAAGACCGGCTATGACGTTGAGGTGCAGGACATGGACTTCAACAGCCTGATTACAGCCTTGAAGTCCAAGCAGGTAGATATGATTTTATCTGGAATGACACCTACACCGGAACGGAAAAAGCAAGTTGATTTTTCTGATATTTATTATACTGCTAACAATATGATCGTTACGAAAAAGGGAAGCAGCATTAAATCCCTGAATGATCTGAAAGGCAAAACCGTCGGTGTTCAGCTCGGCTCCATTCAAGAGGAAAAAGGCAAGAAGCTCGCTTCGAAATACGGTTTTCAGCTCGAAGACCGCAACCGGATTTCAGACTTAACCGAAGAGATCAAATCCGGGCGTTTTGATGCCGCGATTATCGAAGACATCGTAGCACAAGGCTATTTCAGTTCAAATCAAGATCTGCAGGGCTTTGCGTCAGCAGATGCGAAATCAGACGAATCGGGTTCCGCGATTGCGTTCCGCAAAGACAGTGATCTGACAGCGAAGTTCAACAAAGCGCTGAAAGAAATGGAGAAAAACGGAGAAATCGAAAAACTGAAGAAAAAATGGTTCACCAACGAGAAATAAAAGAAAGCTCAACTTTTCGTTGAGCTTTTTATCTTGAATAAAGACAAAGGAGATCACACGTATGAATTTGGATTTCTCAGCGACAATCCCCCAAATTCCTTTTATATTGGAAGGCCTTGCGGTCACATTAAAAATTGTGCTCGTTTCGGCGGTCATCGGTCTTGTATTAGGCATCGTGCTCAGCTTATTTAAAATCAGCACGATCAGTCCGCTGAAATGGATTGCGGATTTTTATACTTCGATATTCCGCGGCACGCCGCTCGTGCTGCAGCTGATGATCATCTATTTCGGTATGCCGCAGCTTCTGGGCTTTCAGATCGATCAATTTTGGGCGGCGGTCACCGCATTATCGCTCAATTCAGCCGCTTACGTCTCTGAAATTATCAGAGCGGGAATCAACGCAATTGACAAAGGACAAAAAGAGGCTGCCGTCGCTCTCGGCGTGCCGTACGGAAAAATGATGAAAGATCTGCTGCTGCCGCAGGCGTTTAAAAACATTTCTCCGGCTATTATTAACGAATTAATCACCTTAACGAAAGAATCGGCGATCGTCACAGTTATCGGTCTTGGCGACATTATGAGACGGGCCTACCAGTCCGGTGCCGCAACATACAACTATTTAGAACCTCTTATTGTGGCGGGCTTAATCTATTACGTGCTCGTTTTGATCTTAGCATTCATCGGAAAAGGCGTAGAAAGGAAGCTGAAAGCCAATGATTAAGGTCGACAACCTGTCAAAATCATTCGGGAAACATGAAGTACTGAAAAACATTTCAACACAGATCGAAGAAGGGGAAGTCGTCGCTGTCATCGGTCCTTCCGGTTCCGGCAAATCAACGTTTCTGCGCTGCTTAAATCTGCTGGAAAACCCAAGCGGCGGAACGATTGCCATTAAAGAAAATGAAATTACCGCAGCTAAAACGAATAAACTGAAAGTGCGGGAAAATATCGGCATGGTATTTCAGCATTTTCATTTGTTTCCTCATAAAACGGTGCTTGAAAATATCACATACGCGCCGGTCAGCGTGAAGAAAGAGTCTAAAAACGAGGCGGAGGAAAAGGCGTGCGCCCTCCTTGAAAAAGTCGGACTGCTTGACAAACGGAACGACTATCCGAACCGTTTGTCAGGCGGACAGAAGCAGCGGGTCGCCATCGCGCGGGCGCTTGCCATGAATCCTGACATCATGCTGTTTGATGAACCGACCTCGGCTCTTGACCCGGAAATGGTCAAAGAAGTTCTTGAGGTGATGAAAGAGCTCGCGCAGACGGGCATGACGATGGTGATCGTAACGCACGAAATGGGATTTGCCAAAGAAGTGGCAGACCGCGTATTATTCATGGATGAAGGGACGATCGTGGAAGACGGGCAGCCGGAAGAATTTTTTCTTTCTCCGAAGTCAAAAAGAGCACAGGACTTTTTAGAAAAAATATTATAAAATATAACTGGAAGAAAAGAAGAAGAATGCTCTTCTTCTTTTTTTTGAGAAAGAAACAAACAGAATGGAGCAAGCAATGTTTAAAATCGGTTACCGCACACTAAAGACCGCACTTGGAACGGCGCTGGCCATTTATTTAGCCCAGCTGTTGCATCTGCAAAACTTCGCATCCGCAGGAATCATCACCATATTGTGCATCCAGATTACGCAAAAGCGGTCGCTTCAGGCCTCGTGGGCCCGATTTGCCGCCTGTTTATTGGCGATCGTCTTCTCATATGTCTTTTTCGGGCTGATCGGCTATTATCCGTTTGCGATCGGAATATTGCTGGTGCTGTTCATTCCGACTACAGTCGTTTTAAAAATAAACGAAGGGATCGTCACCAGCTCAGTAATCATTCTTCATTTATATATGTCCGGCGGCATTACGATGGCGTTTATCTGGAATGAGTTCCAGCTGATCACCGTAGGTATCGGCGTCGCGCTGTTAATGAATCTGTATATGCCGAGCCTCGACAGAAAACTCGCGGCGTACCGGAAAAAAATCGAGGACAACTTTTCCGTCATCTTCGCCGAAATCGAACGGTATTTGTTAACTGGTGAGCAAGATTGGTCGGGGAAGGAAATACCGGAGACGCATCAGATGATTCAAGAGGCGAAAAACCTCGCCTATCGGGACGTGCAGAATCATATTTTGCGCCATGAAAATCTTTACTATCATTATTTTAAGATGAGACAGAAACAATT
Source organism: Bacillus sp. GW821-FHT11D08 (assembly GCF_058808515.1). Classification (NCBI taxonomy): domain Bacteria; kingdom Bacillati; phylum Bacillota; class Bacilli; order Caryophanales; family Bacillaceae; genus Bacillus; species Bacillus sp. GW821-FHT11D08. Next base: position 30,811 of record NZ_JBXARS010000014.1, on the reverse strand, counting down.
TGAAATCATTGAACGGCTGCTGCCGAAGATTACCTCTATTTCAATAACGGTGGAGCAGGGCAAAATAATCGCCCATTTCATCCATGAATTAAGGGAAGCCATTCATCCCGGCAATACCGCTCATAAATTTTTAAAAAGACTTGCAGAAATGAGAACGGAATTTGAAGAAATGCCGCTCCCGGCAACGCGCGAGGAGTTTGAAGCGCGGGCGGCTTTGTTCCACCTCCTCGGTGAGATGGAACAATATCTCGTGATTAAAAGTTATTTCAAAGGCATCAAGCTGTAAAAAACATATGGATCAATCGCATGAGTCCTCCTTTCATTGGTCATTCTAATGAAAAAAGGAGGGGAGCCCATGCGATTTTTTTTATTGTCAGCCGCCCTGCTGCTGTCTCCGCTTTGGCCGCTTGGCGCGAACCCTTTGCCGGGTGACCCTTATATTATCGTCAATAAAGCCACAAATGCGCTTGCTGTTGTGAAGGATAACCGAATAGAAGGCATTTATCAGGTGGCGACGGGAAAAACGGATGATTTAACGCCTGAAGGAGAATTTACGGTAACGGTCAAAGCCGTCAATCCGTATTACCGGAAGAAAAATGTGAAGGGAGGCGCGCCGGAAAACCCGCTCGGCGTCCGCTGGATCGGTTTTGACGCGAAAGGAACTGACGGCAGGATATACGGCATTCACGGAACAAACAGAGAAGAGCTGATCGGGGGGTTTGTATCAAACGGCTGTATCCGTATGAAAAACCGGGATGTCATCCGTATTTTCCGGATTATCCCTCCCGGAACGAAAGTATTGATTACAAAAGAAAACCGCTCATTCGAGGACATTGCAATAGAGCGGAAAGCCCTCATAAAAAAGCAGGAAACCCCCTTGCAATGAGGCGCCTGCTTTTTTACCGCAAATACATCATAATGCCTGAGAGGAGGGTTGAAAGTATAAATACGCCCAAAATGACGATGACGGCGCTTTTCATAAATTTTTGAGACATTGTTTCACTCCTTAAGATTACTGTCTATCATTTTAACGTGTTTTGCTTGTATGAACAAGCCATATCCTATGGCGGAAAGCAGGTGGCCGCGCTATGAAAAAACTTGATCATGTCGGCATTGCCGTCAGCTCTATTGAAGCCGCGAGAGGATTTTACGAACGGATGCTCGGGCTTACGTATATCGGAGACGAGCTGGTAAGCGGCCAAAATGTGAGAGTTGCTTTTTTAGAAGCGGGAGGCACAAAGCTTGAGCTGATTGAGCCGCTGTCGGACGCGTCTCCCGTCAGCTCTTTTTTACAGAAAAGAGGCGAAGGGCTGCATCATTTGGCATTCCGCTGCGCCGATATGAAGGAAACGATCAAGGAGCTTGAAGCATGCCGCATGACTTTGATCCATCATGAACCGCAAAACGGAGCGGGCGGGAAGAAGATCGCATTTCTCTCTCCAAAAGAGGCGAACGGGGTCCTGATTGAGCTTTGTGAAACAATTGAAAAAGGAGAAACTCAAGATGAGCATGAGTGATCATATCAGACACTTAAATGAAAGACGTTCCTTTTTAACAAACGGCGGCGGAGCGGAAAAAAATGAAAAACAGCACAAAAAAGGCAAGCTGACGGCAAGAGAAAGAATTGACTATTTATTGGACGAAGACAGTTTTTCAGAGCTGCAGCCGTTTGCCAAAAGCCGCATGCCCGGATGCCAGAATGCTCCGGGAGACGGCGTTGTTACCGGATACGGCACAATTGACGGACGGCCCGTGTATTTGTTTGCCCATGACTTTACCGTACTCGGCGGGACGCTCGGCGAGACACATGCGGAAAAAATCGCGGCGGTAATGGATCTGGCGGCGAAAAATAAAACCCCGATCATCGGGCTGAACGACTCAGGTGGTGCGAGAATTCAAGAGGGTGTGGTATCATTAAATGGATACGGTCATATCTTTAGGCGCAACGTCCTTTACTCGGGAGTGATTCCGCAAATTTCTGTCATCCTTGGGCCGTGTGCCGGCGGTGCTGTTTATTCACCCGCATTGACGGATTTTGTGATTATGGCGGAACATACGTCGCACATGTTTATTACAGGCCCGAAAGTCATTGAACAGGTGACGGGTGAACAGATTGACGCGGAAAGTTTAGGCGGTGCGGGAATACATAATGTGATAAGCGGAAATGCCCACTATTCCGCACGAACGGAAAAAGAGGCTCTTTCCGCTGTGAAAACCCTGCTTTCTTATCTCCCGCACGGCGGACAGACGGCATTGCCCGTTAAAAAGGAAGACGCCAGACCGTTATTAAACACCCTCGTTCCCGCGGACAGTTCGAAACCTTACGATGTGTTACAGGTAATAAAAGAGCTGGCGGATGACGGAACGTTTTTTGACATTCAGCCGTATTTTGGCAAAAACATTGCTGTCGGTTTTCTGAAACTCGGACGGCGTACAGTCGGTGTTGTCGCAAACCAGCCGAAACACTTGGCGGGGAGCCTCACGATTGATGCCGCTGACAAAGCGTCGAGATTCATCCGTTTTTGTGACGCGTTTCATATTCCGCTATTGACGATCGCTGATGTTCCGGGATTTCTTCCGGGCTTTCAGCAGGAACATGCGGGAATCATCCGTCACGGAGCAAAATTGCTGTATGCTTTTGCCGAAGCGACGGTGCCGAAAGTGACGCTCATCATCAGAAAAGCCTACGGAGGCGCCTATGTCGCCATGAATTCGAAAGGGCTCGGGGCAGATCTTGTATTCGCCTGGCCCAATGCGGAAATCGCCGTGATGGGAGCGGAAGGCGCGGCGTCGATTTTATACAGCAGAGACATACAGGCTTCTGACGACCCAGAGAAAACGAAGCGCGAAAAAAAAGCCATATACGAAAAGGAAAACGCCGGTCCGTATAAAGCGGCGGCCTGCGGAATGGTGGATGATATCATCCGGCCGGAAGACTCGAGGAAAAAATTGATTCAGGCATTTGACATGCTTGCGCATAAGGAAGAGGAAAGACCGAAAAAAAAGCACGGTAATATACCGCTTTAAACGGAGGGAACTGAAAATGGTAAACGAAAAACGTCTGCTTGAAGAATTTCTTGAACTCGTTCAAATTGATTCAGAGACAAAACATGAAGCGGAAATCAGCAAGGTGCTCAAACAAAAATTCACTGATTTAGGGTTGAGCGTAAAAGAAGATGATACAAAAGAAGTGACGGGGCATGGAGCCGGCAACTTAATCTGTACGTTAAAGGGCACAAAAGATGCGGATACGATTTATTTCACATCGCACATGGACACGGTTGTCCCGGGCAAAGGCGTTAAGCCGATTGTGGAAGACGGCTATGTAAAATCCGACGGCACGACGATTCTCGGCGCTGATGATAAGACGGGTCTTGCCGCAATGTTTGAAGCCATTAAAGTGCTGAAAGAACAAAACATCGAGCACGGCACCATTGAATTCATTATCACGGCCGGAGAAGAATCGGGATTAGTCGGGGCAAAAGCAATGGATCGTTCAGACATTACCGCGAAATACGGTTTTGCGCTTGATTCAGACGGAAAAGTCGGTAACATTATTGTAGCCGCGCCGACACAAGCGAAAGTGAGAGCAACCATTTTCGGGAAAACGGCTCATGCGGGGGTAGAACCGGAAAAAGGCATCTCCGCGATTACCATCGCATCAAAAGCAATCTCAAAAATGCCGCTCGGCCGCATTGATAAAGAAACAACGGCTAATATCGGACGTTTCGAAGGCGGCACGCAAACCAATATCGTCTGCGACCAGGTTGATATTCTGGCTGAAGCGCGTTCATTAGTGCCTGAAAAAATGGAAGCGCAAGTGCAGAAAATGAAAGAAGCTTTCGAATCTGCTGCAGCTGAGATGGGAGGCCGCGCGGAAGTGGACATCGCGGTTATGTATCCGGGTTTCAAATATCAGGACGGCGATCAGGTTGTGGAAGTCGCGAAAAAAGCGGCGGCAAAAATCGGCCGGCCGAGCGAACTTCAGACAAGCGGCGGCGGAAGTGACGCAAACGTCATTGCCGGCCACGGCATTCCGACAGTCAACCTGTCAGTAGGCTATGAACAAATCCATACGAAAAATGAAAAAATGCCGATTGAAGAGCTCGTCAAAACGGCGGAAATGGTCGTTGCCATTATCGAAACAGCGGCCAACTAAAAACGAAGCACCCAGTTGATTGGGTGCTTTTTTCATTCTTCATGATAATTGGTTTAAAGCCTTGCAGATACAAGAAAAAAACCCTGCCGGATAGTTCGGGCAGGGTTTCAGTATTATGATTTGGCGGGCTCCGCCTGAGCCGCAGCTTGTTTCTTTTTATGATGCGTCTGCTGTAAAAGTACATTCTGCACTGTCAAAAACAGTCCGCTTGTAAACCAGTAAAGCGGCAGCGCAGCCGGTACGTTAAGTGAAAAAACGGTCATCATGACAGGGAAAATAAAGACCATGATTTTTGCTGACTGCATCGCGGCCGGATTTTGAGCAGCCGGTGAATATTTCTCGTTTAATTTTTGGGAAATATAAGCTTGTAAGAAATACATGGCCCCCGCGCACAAAGATACAAGAATATCAGAATGCCCTAAGCTGAACCACAGAAATGAGTGTGAAGCGATTTCCGGCGTTGAGCGGATGGCGTAATAAAAACCGATCAAAATCGGGAATTGCACCAGCATCGGAAGACATCCCATTGCCATCGGATTCAGATTGTGCTCACGGTAAAGCTTCATCATTTCCATTTGCAGTTCTTTTTGTTTCTCCGCATCTTTCGTTTGTTTCATTTTAGCCTGAATGCTGTCGACCTGCGGTTTGATCACAGCCATTTTTTCCTGGAACACCCGCTGTTTCTTAAATTGGTTCACAAACAAAGGCAATACAACGATCCGGACGATAATCGTCACCAGAATAATCGACAGTCCGTACTCACCGTGGAACAGGCCCGCCACGCCTTTTAAAAGTGCCGAAAACGGCTCGATCAGGTAATCGTGGAAAAAACCGATATTCCCGAGGCCTCCCGTCTGAGTCTGAGATGTCGCCGCAAAAGCCGAGCGGCCTGTGCACAGTACGATAAAAAACAATCCGAATGCAATCCATTTTTGATATGTTTTAGACAATTATGTCTCCTCCTTTTTATCTTCACTTGCCGTTATAAAAGGAGGAAGCTGACATCTTCATCATCATTCGCCGGTGAATTCATGCGGATGACTTTACGTATCCAAGTTGTAATGCGATGATATATAATAATAAGAAAGTCTGTTCGGTTCAGCTGAACGACTGCTTGATGTTCATCTATTCGTTTCGTTCTCCAATGCTCGCCTGCGCGGCGCTCACGCAAAAGAAAAGCGATGCCGATCGCGGTCAGAGCGGGAAGAATAATTGTGAAAAAATCGACTAAAAATAAAAAGTCATTCATTGACTCAAGAATCATTTTATCACATCCATTCAGCTCTTATTTTACTACATATATATAAGGTTGTCTATGAAAGGAAAGGAGGCGCCGGGAGTGGCCGGAAAAGGGAGAATTATATTTCATATCGATATGAACAGTTTTTATGCCTCCGTAGAAATGGCGTATGATCCGTCTTTAAGAGGAAAACCTATCGCCGTTGCCGGAAACGTGAAGGAACGGAAAGGAATCATCGTCACCTGCAGCTATGAAGCGAGAGCGCGGGGCGTAAAGACCACCATGCCGGTGTGGCGGGCAAAACGCCTCTGTCCGGAACTCATCGTCGTGCCTCCGAATTTTGACCGCTATCGGAGTTCGTCAAAAGAAATGTTCAGCATTCTGAGGGAGTATACGGATTTAGTCGAGCCTGTTTCTATTGATGAAGGATACATGGATATTACGGACACACCGCACAGCCACAGGGCGTATGAGACAGCCGAAGACATTCAGGCGAGACTGCAAAAAGAGCTTTTGCTTCCGTCAAGCATCGGCATCGCCCCGAATAAATTTCTCGCTAAAATGGCTTCTGACATGAAAAAACCGCTCGGCATCACCATTTTAAGAAAAAGAGAGCTGCCGGACGTATTATGGCCTCTTCCGATTGAAGAGATGCACGGTATAGGAACGAAAACTGCGGAAAAAATAAAAACGCTCGGCATCAAAACGATCGGTGATTTGGCAAAAGGAGATGAACATGCGCTGAAAACGCTTCTCGGCATAAACGGCCCGAGGCTGAAGGATAAAGCGAACGGCATCCATCCTGCAGAAGTCAATCCCGAGCGGATATATGAATTTAAAAGCGTCGGCAACTCATCCACCCTGTCGCATGATTCGGCTGACTGGGATGAATTAACGGGCGTGTTTGACCGGCTCGCGCTGTCTGTGAGCGAACGGCTCCAGCGTAAGGAGGTCATGGCCTGCCGGCTGTTCATCATGATTCGGTATGCGGATTGGAAAACGGTCACAAGAAGCATGACCCTCAGCAATCCGGCTGATCAGAAAGAAGACATCATGGAAGCGGCGATGGAACTGTTTGACAAGCACTGGAACCAAAATCCGGTAAGGCTTCTCGGCATCACCGGAACGGAACTGGTTGAAAAACAGCAGGCGTATAAACAGCTTGATCTGTTTTCATTCAAGGAGGACGCAAAGGATGAGCCGATTTTTCAGATGATGAACGAGCTGAATGAAAAGTACGGCCAAAACCTGATCAGAAAAGGCGCCGTTATAAAAAAAGAAGAAAGCAAAACAAGGGGAACGAGCTTTAACAGAGACTTTTTCCAGGATGAAAAGAAAAGGTGAATAACTTGAAAAAAGGGGTTATGTATGATAATTTCTTTAGTATAAATATCATTTTATTTTAATTTAAATTTTAAAATGGTTAAACGTTTGAAGAAGGGACGTTAGAATATGTCAAAACAACAAATCGGAGTTATCGGTCTTGCGGTAATGGGTAAAAATCTGGCTCTTAACATCGAAAGCCGGGGATTTTCTGTGTCTGTATACAACAGATCAAGCAGCAAAACGGAAGAGTTTTTAGAAGAGGCAAAAGGCAAAAATGTTGTCGGTACATACAGCATTGAGGAGTTTGTCCAGTCTCTTGAAACACCCCGTAAAATTTTATTAATGGTTAAAGCGGGAACTGCAACGGATGCGACGATTCAATCTCTTCTTCCTCATCTGGAAAAAGACGATATTTTGATTGACGGCGGAAATACATACTATAAAGATACACAGCGCCGGAACAAAGAGCTTGCCGAAAGCGGCATTCACTTTATCGGAACGGGTGTATCAGGCGGTGAAGAGGGAGCGCTGAAAGGGCCTTCTATTATGCCGGGCGGCCAAAAGGAAGCGCATGAACTCGTGAAACCGATTTTAGAAGCCATTTCTGCTAAAGTGGACGGAGAAGCTTGTACGACATACATCGGCCCGGACGGAGCGGGGCACTATGTAAAAATGGTGCACAACGGTATCGAATACGGTGACATGCAGCTGATCTCTGAGTCATATTTCATTTTGAAACAGGTGCTCGGATTGTCTGCCGAAGAGCTTCACGAAGTATTCGCTGAGTGGAACAAAGGAGAGCTTGACAGCTATCTGATCGAAATCACGGCTGACATTTTCACTAAAAAAGATGAAGAAACGGGCAAACCGCTTGTTGACGTGATCCTTGATAAAGCAGGCCAAAAAGGAACGGGTAAATGGACAAGCCAAAGCGCTCTTGACTTAGGCGTGCCGCTTCCGATTATCACTGAATCTGTTTTTGCGCGTTTCATTTCCGCAATGAAAGAAGAGCGTGTGAAAGCAAGCAGCCTTCTGTCCGGACCAGACGTTAAGCCGGTTACTGAAAATAAAGAAGAGCTGATTGAAGCGGTCAGAAAAGCGCTCTTCATGAGTAAAATCTGTTCTTACGCACAAGGCTTCGCCCAAATGAAAGCCGCGTCTGAAGAATATAACTGGGATCTGAAATACGGTGAAATCGCGATGATTTTCCGCGGCGGCTGTATCATCCGCGCGGCGTTCCTGCAAAAGATCAAAGACGCATATGACCGTGAACCGGAGCTTGACAACCTGCTGTTAGACAGCTACTTCAAAAACATTGCAGAAAGCTACCAAGGCGCCCTTCGCCAAGTGATTTCACTTGCCGTAGCCCAAGGCGTGCCGGTACCTTCGTTCTCAAGCGCACTTGCGTATTACGACAGCTACCGTACGGCAGTGCTTCCTGCAAACTTGATTCAAGCGCAGCGTGATTACTTCGGCGCGCATACGTATGAACGCACAGATAAAGAAGGCATTTTCCATACTGAATGGATGAAGTAATGAAGAAGCCCCCGCAGTTATTGCGGGGGCTTTTCTGATATCAAAAACCGCGGACCGTCATGAACGGCGCCGCGGTTTTTGATGTTTTCTTATATATTCCACCAGTGGAGACCGTCTTTTTCAAGAAGATCGTCCGAAGCTTTCGGTCCCATTGACCCGGCTTCATAATTCGGAGAAAGGGTTTTGTCGGCTGCCCACGTTTCGGAAATCACATCGACGAAATTCCATGAAAGCGCCACTTCGTCCCAATGGGCAAAGTTTGTCGCATCACCGAGCAGACAGTCATGGATTAATTTTTCATAGGCTTCCGGTGTGTTCATTTCGTCACTGCAGTTGCTGCAGTAATCCAGCTTAATCGGCTGAGCATGAGCGGCTCCGCCTAATTTTTTAGCATTCAGATATAGTGTAATGCCTTCATCCGGCTGAATATGGATGACAAGCAGGTTCGGATTTACATTCGTTTCATTGCCGTAATAAAGGTTCATCGGAATGTCTTTAAATTGAACGACGATTTTCGTTGATTTTTCTTTCATCCGTTTCCCTGTGCGGATATAAAACGGAACGCCGGCCCAGCGGAAGTTATCGATCAACAGCTTTCCGGACACGAACGTTTCCGTATTGGAATCCGGTGCTACATTATGCTCATCTGTATAGCTCGGTACAGAGTTTCCGTCAATCGTTCCCGCTTGGTATTGTCCGCGGACGAAGTAGTCGCTCACTTCGTTTGGGGCGACAGGGCGGAGAGCTCTCAGCACCTTCACTTTTTCGCTGCGGATTTCTTCCGTGTTCAGTTTAATCGGCGGTTCCATCGCCAAGAGAGCGACCATTTGTAAAATATGGTTTTGAACCATATCACGGAGTGCGCCTGATTTCTCATAATATCTCGCACGATCCTCAACGCCAAGATCCTCACTTGACGTAATCTGGATGTTTGAGATGTAGCGGTTATTCCACAGCGGCTCAAACAGCGCATTCGCAAACCGGATGACTTCGATATTTTGAACCATTTGTTTGCCTAAGTAATGGTCGATCCGGTAAATTTGATCTTCCGTGAAAGCTTCGCGTATTTCTTTGTTAAGCTCTTTCGCACTCGGCAGGTCATGGCCGAACGGTTTTTCAATGACGAGACGGGACCAGCCATTTGTCGCTGTGACACCTTCGTTTTTAAGTGATTTTGCGATCGTGCCGAAAAACTCAGGAGCCATCGCCAAGTAAAACATTCTGTTGTTCGGGATTTCATATGTATGTTCAAGCTGATCAAGCAGGACATTCAGCTCCTGATAGGAACCCGGATTCGTTACATCAAACGGATGGTAATAAAAATGAGATGTGAAATCGTCTATGTCTTTTTGCCCGGCAGAAGAAACAGACGTTTTAACGGTTTCCCGGAGGTCCTCGTTTGACCAAGGTCTTCTTCCAACACCTACAACTGCAAACTCTTCACCAATTTGACCATTTTTATATAAACGGTGAATGGATGGGTAAAGTTTTCGTTTTGCCAAATCCCCTGTGGCACCAAATATTACAATTACTGCTTTTGGTTTGTCGTTTGTTTTCACTTAGAGTACCTCACTTTATCTGAAGCATGGTTTAAAACCCCGCATATTTCCTTCATTTTAAATCTAAAATTCATTGAAAGCAAACATTTCAGCCTGTTTTTTGCGGTTTGCGGAAAAAAATTAATCAGGCCGGAGAAGGCCCGGGTGAATTCACATTTTCAGTCTGATCCTGTATCCTTAGTAGTACAAAGATCTAGGAGGAAGCATTGTGGAATTATTATTTTTAGGGACGGGGGCCGGCATGCCGGCAAAGACGAGAAACGTAACGTCCGTCGCGCTGAAGCTTCTTGAAGAAAGGCGTTCCGTATGGCTGTTTGATTGCGGAGAAGCCACTCAGCATCAGATATTACATACAACAATCAAACCGAGGAAAATTGAAAAGATTTTCATCACCCACCTTCACGGCGACCATGTTTACGGTCTTCCGGGTCTGTTGGGGAGCCGTTCATTTCAGGGCGGTGAAGAAGAGCTGACGATTTACGGGCCAAAAGGCATTAAAGCCTTTATCGAAACAAGCCTGAACGTGACGGCGACTCATCTGACGTATCCTCTTACCGTACATGAAATCGAAGAGGGGACGGTTTTTGAAGATGAGCAATTCATTGTTACCGCAGCATCCGTCATTCACGGTGTGGAAGCGTTCGGCTACCGGGTTCAGGAAAAGGATATTCCCGGCGCATTGCAGGCCGGCAGATTGAAAGAAATGAATATTCCGCCCGGACCTGTCTATCAGAAACTCAAAAAAGGCGAAACGGTCACACTTGACGATGGCAGAATCATTAACGGGCGGGATTTTCTGGAACCCCCGAAAAAAGGAAGAATCGTCGCTTTTTCCGGGGATACGAGGGTATCAGAGCGGGTAACGGAGCTGGCGCGCAATGCGGATGTGCTTGTTCATGAAGCAACATTTGCAAAGGAAGATGCAAAGCTCGCACATAATTATTATCACGCGACGACAGAACAGGCTGCGCAAACGGCAAAAAAAGCAGGCGCCAAACAGCTGATCTTAACTCATATCAGCGCAAGGTATCAGGGAGAATCGCCGATAGAGCGTCTCGAACATGAGGCGAAAGCGGTATTTGAAAACAGTAAGATCGCATTTGACTTCATGGAGGTCACTGTGGAGCGGTCTTAAAAAATGGACGCTTGACATTTTTTTCTGATGAGATATAATAAAACGTAATAATTACGATTTGAAGGGGTGAAAATGATGCGTGTGAATGTTACATTGGCCTGTACAGAGACAGGGGACAGAAATTATATTACGACGAAGAACAAACGGACGAATCCGGACCGGTTAGAAATGAAAAAGTATTCACCCCGGTTGAAAAAGTATACGTTGCATCGTGAGACAAAATAGATCACGATAACAAAAGCCATTGTGCCGTTGCACAATGGCTTTTGTTTTATCAGTTTACCGCCTGATAGGCAGGAGCATTCATTTGCTGGCGCACCGCGCACCAAACATCATAAATGGCAAGGTGGACGATGTGCGGTTCATCGTGATGAATGGCATGAGAACTGTTTTTGGCCTGAATCCATCCGCTTTGATAAGAGACATCAAGCATGCTTCTGTGCAGTTTCACCCATTGTTCATGAGCGTGCTTTAAGCGCTCATCCCGCTCTCCCGATGATAAAATCAACAGCGGCATATCGCCGAAGTGAATCTGCTGATGCTTGATCTGCCTAAGGCTCGTCAAAAATTCCGCGTGTGATCCTTCCAATTTGAACTGTTTCAAATAGGCGGCCTTCATTTCTTCGGGAAGAAGCGGAAGCACTTTCGTCTCCTGATCCTCAGAAACCGGATCAAGCAGCACCATCCCGAGAATATCCCGGCGGTTCCGGCTCGCCCAAAGTCTGCTGATAATCGTGCCGTATGAATGCGAGACGACAAGGTAAGGAGGCTTGACGCCGGCCTTCAGAAGAAGAGCGTTTAATTCCTGTACCATATGGTCCGCCGTTCTCTTGTTTCGGCTTCGTCCGCTTTTGCCGATTCCGGCTCTGTCATATGTGAAAACCCCAAATTCTTCATCTATGTCAGCGAGTAATGATGTCCATGTTTCAGAAGAAGTGCCGTAGCCGGCTTCAAAGACGATCGTCACTTCGCCGGCGCCTTTACGGTGTTTCGTATAAAACGGACACCCGTCAATCAGATATGTCCTTTCCATCCATGCTGCTTTCATTGGAGTCATCCCCTCTAATTGGTTCTATAGGGAAGACGGAGAAGCTTCGGCAATCGTTTCTCAAAAAATAAAAAAAGAGACAGCCGGATCGAAAAACTCCGGCTGTCACTTCATCACCATGCTCTGTCGTATTGAACCGGTGACGGTATTTCAGTATTCAGCTGCTTCGCTGCACTCCTTGCAAAGTGCGGATCGCGCAGAAGTTCTCTTGCGACAAAAATAAGGTCAGCGCGGTTGTTTTGCAGAATTTCTTCCGCCATTGTTCCCGTCGTTATCAAACCGACGGCGCCTGTTGCGATTTCGGCCTGTTCACGGATTTTCTCTGCGAAGCTCACTTGGTAGCCTGGGAAGACATTAATATCAGCTTGAACGAGTGCGCCTGAGCTGCAATCAATGAGGTCGACTCCCTGTTCTTTCATCCACTTCGCAAAACCGATATGATCCGCAATGTCCAGCCCTTTGTCTGTATAATCCGATGCAGAAATACGGACAAATAACGGGCCGTCCCAGACTTCCTTGACAGCTTCAATGGTCTCGCCTAAGAAGCGGTAGCGATTTTCATGTGAGCCTCCGTATTCGTCTGTACGGTGATTGGACAGAGGGGACAAAAATTCGTGCATTAAGTAGCCGTGTGCCGCATGAAGTTCAATAATATCAAAGCCGGCTTCTTTCGCGCGCGCCGCTGCCTGTTTGAATTCCTGAATGGTTTCTTTAATTTGTTCTGTCGTCATTTCAGCCGGTGTTTTGGACTGCTCATCGAACGGAATGGCTGACGGAGCGTAAATGTCTCCCTCAAGCTCAGCTTTACGTCCGGCGTGCGCAAGCTGAATGCCGATTTTAGATCCTTGCGCTTTCACTTGTTCCGTCAGTTTGGCAAAACCTTCGATATGATCATCGCTCCAAATGCCCAAATCCTGATCGGAAATGCGCCCCTGCGGATTAACGGCTGTCGCTTCCACGATAATCAGGCCGACTTGTCCGATTGCACGCGATATGTAGTGCGCCATATGAAAAGGCTGCAGTTTTCCGTCCTTCTCATGTGAGGAATACATGCACATCGGTGCCATAACAATACGGTTTTTGATCGTTACATCTTTAACGGTCCATGGTGTGAATAATTTTCTGGCCATTTATTTCGCCTCCCGGAATGTTTTTAGACATTGATTATAACAACTCATGATCATTCAGTCATATAAACTGCTCACAACTGAACACATCGTTCTTATTGTTCTGGACGGGCATTTTTTTATACACAGCGTGGCCGTATCTTCATAACAGGCATTTACAGCCGATCATATAGCAAATATAGATGAGAAACGCACCGATGACTGCGTGGCCTCCTTTGAACCAGTTTGTCAGGATGAAAATACAGCTGATGAAGATCACCGCGCCGAAGGCACCGAATATTCCGTTTTTTTGAGCGGCTCTGAAATCGTCGGCGCTCATATTTTTCAGCTGCAAGTGAATATTCAGTAACGTCATAATCGGCAGCAATGTAATAACGCCTGATAAAAATAAGTATTTCGATTTGCTTAAATACGCGGCGGCCACCATAACGGTGCCGCCGATAAAAAATTGAATGAGAAAACTCATGCTGAAACGCTCACCTTCTGTTTGTGATCAAGTATAATGATGGAAACATTGCCATTTTATTTTTGATTGATGTATAAGTAAACTAAATATAACTAATGCATTGGATAATAAAGAATGATATCTGGGAGATGAAGTCGGTTGGATTTAAAGAAGCATTTAGCCTTTATTAAAACGGTTGAAAGCGGCAGCCTGACCCAAGCCGCTGCCATATTGAATTACACACAGCCGAACATCAGCCAAATGATCAGTAAATTAGAGGAAGAGTACGGTTTTCCGCTTTTGATCAGACAGCGGCATGGAGTGAGGCCCACCGCAAATGGCTTGAAAGTGTTACATATTATGAAGGAAATTCAAAAAAACTATGAAAAACTGTCTCAAACCGTTGATAATATTAATGGGTTAGAAAGAGGGGAAGTCCGGCTCGGCACTGTTACGAGCGTGGCGGTAAAATGGCTGCCGAAAATTTTGAGGGAATTTAATGAGCTGTATCCTTCTATTAAGGTGCATTTGTTTGAAGGAAATTCTACTGAACTGGAACAATGGCTGAAAGATGACCGGATTGATGCGGCGATCGGGACATCCCACAGCGAGAGGTGGCATTTTTACCCGTTGGCCGAGGATCAGATTGTAGCGGTGATGAGCCCGCAGCATGAATTGGCGCAATGTGAAACGGTTCCGTTACATGTCATGGAGTCCGTCAAATGTATCGTGCCTTATCCGGAGACACATTTTGATGTGCTGAAAGTGCTGAAGGAAGAAAAGATTACGCCGCGGGTCGCTTATCAAATCAGAGGGGATGAAGCGATTATTGCAATGGTGCGGAACAATCTGGGGATCAGCATCTTGCCGCAGCTTTTGGTGAATGATTGTGATGTGCTCATCAAACGGTTCGACCGGTATGTCTCCAGGCAGCTCGGCATTTTGACAGCTCATGCAAAGGAGACGCAGACACCTTCTGTCCAGAAACTGATTCAATGCATACAAGAATGGGTTGCGGTCCGTCAGGCTTCTGTCTGAAGAAGCCTGATGTGCGTTTAAGCCGGTTCAGCATAATAGAACAGCATAAAATATGTCACCGGTTCATCCGAGGAATTAAAATAACTGTGCGGCATCGCCCGAAGTCAGCACATGCTTTTCGTCATCAAGCTCAACCGTCAATTCACCGCTCTTGATTAAAATGTATCTTCCCCTAAATGTGATTTTGCCTCATGGGCGCAGCCCGGCTTCAGGTCAACTATTCCTTGAAAACAAAAAGTTTGACCGTGACGGTGGTGAGCGGGGTTATTTCGGTGTCGGGCTTTCGTTTGTATATAAAAAGGGCATCAACGGCACATGCTGTTGATGCTTTTTTTGAAATGCTAGGGTTTGGAGAGCACTTCAATTCCGACGTTGACCATTTTGTCCAGTCCCATAAAAGACAGGCAGATTTTGGCGCGTCTTTTTCTTTTATCGATCTTTTTAATAATGCCTTCCATTCCTTTAAGAGGCCCTGAGGCAACGGTTACTTTTGAATTTTCAATATAGACTTTTGAATAATCTACAGTGTCTCCTTCTCCGATCAGCCTAATGATAGGGAGGATTTCTTCATCCTTAATTGTCGTGAAATAGGTTTTACGCTCTTTGGAATAATATGCGCCGTTATTCACGATTCTGCATGAAATGGGGAGTTCTTTGATTTTATGAAATGTCCGCTCTGTCATCTTCGTTTTAAACAGCACATATCCCGGAAACATCTTTTTGAGTGCCTCGTATTTGATTCCGGCTTTTCGTTCTGTGACTTTTTTCTTGGGTATGATTGAGTAGAGAGCCTGCTCATCAAACTGCAGACGCAGAAATTTTTGAACTGTTTCTTCTTTTCCGGACTCTACAAAAAGTGCGTACCATTTCATGACTGGGTCCTCCTTAGAATAATAAGAAATTATTATACAAAGAAAGTATTTAATGGATAGTATTTAAAGTGATTAAAAATATTTCTAATTCATCTTTTTTTTACATAATATATGAAAATGAAAAATAAGTATAGACCCAATTGACAGAGAAGCGAGGAATTTTCTTTGACATGAAAAGGGTTCAGGGAATTATCTGACAATTATCCCGAAACAATTATGCCGACTGTCCACCTAACATAAAACTGTGGAATAAATGTCAGAAAATAACGAAATAAAACCTTGACATTATTATCTATAAATTGATATTATTCTCTTTAAATAGCAACTATTTGTTAAATTTATTAAATTGATGTAAAGCACCTATTAAATTTCAATCGCTGTTTCGGCACGTTGAAGAGGAAATAGGGATTATAAAAATGATTGTAGTGTATATATCTACATATACATGATAAGGGAGAAGTGTGCCGTCATGGCTGTTTTCGGGCATATTGGCACTGCAGCTTGTCATGCGAAACATTCAGTAAACAAGCAAGATGTCTTTATATAAATTATGTTAGAAAAGGAAAACACAATGCGTTTGCGATTTTTAAACCTGTGCTGAATCGCAAACGCGTTTGTGTTTTTATTTTTATGCCGGTGTTTACACCAGTCAATATATGAAATAAGAGACGTTTTTGTATGGAGATCCACATGTGATGTACAAAATTGGCGATGCGGAAAGGATGAGGATAAGATGCTTACGTTTGTGTTCCCGGGGCAGGGTTCTCAATTTAAAGGAATGGGAGCCGGACTGTTTGATGAATTTCAAGATCTGACACGTCAGGCTGATGACATATTAGGCTACTCTATAGAAGAATTGTGTCTGGAGGATCCGAATCACCAGCTGGGGAAAACGCAATTTACCCAGCCGGCGTTATATACGGTGAGTGCACTCAGTTATTTAAAGAAAAGGAAAGAGTCCGGCAGAGAGCCTGATTACGCCGCAGGGCACAGTTTAGGAGAATATAATGCGTTATTTGCGGCCGGCTGCTTTGATTTTGAGACCGGTTTGCAGCTTGTGAAAAAAAGAGGGGAGCTCATGAGCAAGGCAGCTCCCGGAGGCATGGCGGCGGTTTTGGGGTTTACCGCTGAACAAGTAAAAGAGGTTCTATCCGATTATCATCTGACCGGCATTGATATCGCTAACCACAATTCACCTTCGCAAATTGTGATCGCCGGAACGAAACAAGACATTGAAAAAGCGGGCCCCGTCTTTGAAAAAGCCGGCGTGAGAATGTACCTTCCTTTAAATGTGAGCGGCGCCTTCCATTCCCGCTATATGAAAGATGCTGAAAAAGAGTTCGCGGATTATTTAGAAGAAACGGCGTTTTTGCCTCTTCGTTTTCCGGTGATCTCAAATCTTCATGCCGCACCTTATAAGAATGATGAAATCAAAACAAATCTGACTTTGCAAATGACCAATCAGGTAAAGTGGACGGACACGATACGCCGTCTGATGGGACTTGAAAATAATGAAATTGCAGAAGTCGGGCCCGGGGAAGTGCTGACAAAACTGACGAGTCAGATTAAAAAAGATGCCGTCCCATTACCTATGCCGAAAGAAGAGTCTGATACTGCTGATGTTAAAGCATCGGCAGCTGATCCGCAAAAAACGGCGGGAATGAGATTAGGGAACGAAGATTTTAAAAAAGATTATAACATCCAATATGCTTACATGACGGGCTCCATGTACAGGGGAATTGCTTCGGAACAGATGGTCATTAAAGCGGCAAAAGCGGGAATGCTGGGCTTTTTCGGAACGGGCGGATTGAGTATCGAACGGATCGGACAGGCCATCGGAACCATCCGGTCTGCACTGCGGCAAGGGGAAACATTCGGAATGAATCTTCTTCATCATATGATGTCACCTGACAAGGAAGTCAGAATGATAGATTTATATTTGAAAAACGGCATTCATCTTATTGAAGCATCGGCATTTATGGGCATAACCCCCGCTCTTGTTATATACAGGGCAAAGGGATTAAGCAGGAATCATGACGGGTCGGTGTCAGTTCAAAACAAAATCATCGCGAAAGTATCCCGGCCTGAAGTCGCTGAGGCCTTTCTGAATCCGGCTCCGGCTCATGTGCTGGAAAGACTTGTGTCTGACAATCGGCTGACAGCCGGGGAAGCGGCGCTTGCAAAAGAAATTCCGATGGCTGATGACATTTGCGTTGAAGCGGATTCAGGAGGGCATACCGACCAAGGGATTCCGTATACATTAATGCCTGCCATGATCAGACTCAGAGACCGCATGATGGAGAAGCACGGTTATACGAAAAAAGTAAGAATCGGCGCAGCGGGCGGCATCGGCACTCCGGAAGCGGCTGCTGCCGCGTTTCTGCTCGGTGCCGAATTTATCGGAACCGGTTCTATTAATCAATGCACGGTCGAAGCCGGGACAAGTGATTCAGTGAAAGATCTGCTTCAGGAAGCGAACGTGCAGGATACGTCATACGCTCCCGCGGGAGATATGTTTGAAGCGGGAGCAAGGGTGCAGGTGCTGAAAAAAGGCCTGTTTTTCCCGGCAAGAGCCAATAAACTCTTTGACTTGTACAGACAATACAATTCTTTAGATGAAATAGATGAAAAAACGAAAACATTAATTGAAGAAAAGTATTTCCAGCGCAGTTTTGAAGAAGTGTATGAGCAGTTGAAACGTGATAAATCTCCTGAGCAGATCGCCAAAGCCGAACAGAATCCGAAACACAAAATGGCGATGGTATTTAAATGGTATTTTTCTCATACGACAAGGCTCGCTCTGGAAGGAAAAAGCGAAAGTAAAATAGATTACCAAATTCATTGCGGCCCTGCGCTCGGCGCGTTTAATCAATGGGTGAAAGGAACCCCGCTTGAAAATTGGAGAAACAGGCATGTCGATCTGATCGGCAAACAGCTCATAGAAGAAACAGCCGGCCTTCTTGCGCAAAGGCTGGTATCGATTACAGGCTGAGTATGACCAGACATTACATTTTTTCTGCGGAGGACAGACCATGCTGATTGAAAATCATGAATTAACGATGAGCCATGTCGGGTTAGGGAATTTGAATGAGTACGCGCTGCTGCTGTTATTCGGCAACGCACACAGTCACCATTTAACGGACGGAACAGGATTCCGGCCTGATCAGATGGCCGATCACCAAGGGCTGATTTTGTATCCGGCTTATTTTATGACACATCTCAAAGTTCCTTCAGATCAGCCTCTTGATCAGTACCGATTATGGGACGAGGTTTCCGTCGGAGTCGATATCTCCCGGTTTGGAGAAACCATATTAGAATCTGATTATTTGTTCGGGCCGAAAGGAGCGGTCAGCTCTGATAAAAGCGAGTGGGACCGGGGACGGTTTCCTTCTATGAAAGCCAATAGTTTAATTGTCGTCGACGTCACACAAACAGAAGGTTCGACGCGCAAAGTCTCAGCGCCTAAGGCTGAATGCATTGCGGAACTTTCTAAGCTAGCCAAGCCGCCTTACGCGCTGATGCGGTCAAAGAAAATCAGAACGGACGCCTTCGGTATGAAGCCGGGCAATCTCAAAACAGCAGACCCCGTTTCATATCGGGTTCCTATTGATCAGGATGCTGCGCCCGGGCATGCCATGGTGTTTGCGAAATTCAGCAAGATAATGGATGCGGCGGAATTTGAATGGATGACGCGCCGGTCGAAGCCGGGTTTTCCGGTTTCAATCGCGCGGCATTTATTTTTGCTTGAAAGAGAGACGTATTATTACGGAAATTGTTTTGCAGATGAAGAGCTTGATATTTATATGACGGGACACATTGAAGAATGCGATCCCGACTTTCACGGTGAGTCCCTCGGTATGATCTCAGTGGCGAAAATCAGCTATCAGATTGAAGTCTATATGAAAAGAAATCATACATTGCTGGCCATTTCCAAGGTGGACAAGCTGCTGGCGGTGCCGACCTCTTCACAAGATCATATTCCGGATTATAAGCGGGTCATCAGAAGTTTATAAAATGAAGAATGGAGCTGAAAGCAAATGGAACAAACCAAGGAAATGAAGCAGATCATCGCACAAATCATTCAGGACATTCAAGAACAGCAGTCATATCGGGCCGTCGAAGCGGGGGATGATGTGAGAGTCATAGAGGATCTGGGCTTCTCATCACTGGATATCGCTCAATTAGTCGCACAGATGGAGATGGAAACCGGAGTAGATCCTTTTTCCCAAGGAGAAACGATTTCCAGCATTACAACCGTCGGCAGCATTTGTGATATTTATCAAAAATATATGGACAGTGCTCAATCATGAAAACAGAAAGCGGGGGAGATATCAGCTGGGTGACTGATAAGCTTAGGGAAACGCAAGACAGTGAGTTTCTCATTTTTAAAGGGCAGACTTTTACGTATGATGATTTGCTGACACGAATCAGCTTTTTTCAGAAAGAACTTGAACAAAACGGAATACGTGAAGGAGAATGTGTGGCGCTTATCGGGGATTATTCCCCGAACGCCATTTTTTTGCTGATGGCGCTTTTGTTAAACCGAAATATCGTTGTCCCTCTCAGCAATGAATCAAGGGAAAAGCATCTCGATATGTTTGAAGACGCGAAAGTGAATCAAATCATTGAAATAAATGAAAATGACAGCTGGACGCTTCGTGCAGGTTCTGAAAGCGCCTCTCACCCTCTGCTTGATGACCTGCGCGAGAGAGGGGAGTCAGGCATTATTATTTTCACATCGGGAACTTCCGGCAAAAGCAAAGCATCCGTGTTAAGCGCCGGCCGGCTGCTTGAAAAATATAAAACGGCGAAGAGAAAACCGCTGCGTACGCTCATTTTTCTGAAATTGGATCATATCGGCGGCATTAATACGCTGTTTGCGATTCTGTTTAACGGGGGGACCATCGTCACATCAGACAGCAGAACGCCGGAGTCCGTTTATCAGGCGGTCGACAAGCATGCTGTCCAAGTGCTCCCCGCCACCCCGACCTTTTTAAACATGCTGCTGATGTCCAAGGCGGATGCCGGCTATAACCTCTCTTCACTCCGGCTGATCACTTACGGCACAGAACCGATGCCCAAATCAACGCTGCGCGGCATTCACCGGCTGTTTCCGGATGTACGGCTGAAACAAACATATGGATTAACTGAACTGGGTATATTCTCAACGAAATCAAAAGACAGCCAATCCACTTGGATGAAAGTGGGCGGTGCCGGAACAGAGACCAAAATTACCGGAGGCACGCTTTGGGTCCGTTCTGAGTCGGCGATGCTCGGCTATTTAAACGCACCGTCACCTTTCGATGAAGACGGCTGGTATGACACCGGTGACCAGGTGGAAACAGACGGCGAATATATAAGAATCCTTGGAAGAAAGAGTGAAATCATTAATGTGGGCGGAGAGAAAGTGTTTCCGGCAGAGGTGGAAAGCGTCTTTCTGGAGATACCGAATGTCCGGGATGTTCTCATAACGGGAAGAAAAAATCCGATTACGGGCGAGATTGTTGCGGCAGAGGCCGTGCTTGAAAAAGAGGAAGATATCAAATCTTTCAGAAAGCGGGCCGTAGCTCATTGCAAACAGAAGCTGCAGCCATATCAGATACCGCAGATCATCTCTGTTACAGATCGGAAACTGTCTAATGACCGATTTAAAAAAATAAGAAACGTGTAAAACAGGAGGCAAATATGAATAACGGAAAAGTAGCGGTCGTCAGCGGAGGAAGCCGGGGGCTCGGAAAAGCGATTGTACAGACGCTTTTGGATGAGGATTACAAAGTAGCCGCTTTCAGCCGCAGTGAATCTGATTTTATTAACACATTGAGAGAGAGTGAAAAGTACCGCGGCCGCTTTTATTGGGAAGCGGCGGATGCGGCGGATGATGCCGCCATGAAACAGTTTGTTCTTCAAGTATACCGCAAGTTTTCCAGAATAGACGGCTTGGTCAATAACGCCGGTTTGAACCTTGATCAGCTGCTGCCCCTGACCAATGATGAAGACATTGACCGCATCCTCAATCTGAATATCGGCTCAGTCATCAAGCTGACCCGAAACGTATCCCGTGTCATGCTGAAACAAAATTCCGGATCAATCGTTAACATAAGCTCCATTATCGGCTCAAGAGGATTTAAAGGCACTTCAGTTTACAGCGCATCCAAAGCGGCTCTTGACGGCTTGACGCGAAGCCTGGCCAGGGAGCTCGGGTCTAAAGGAATCCGTGTCAATTCACTTGCGCCCGGTTTTGTGGACACCGATATGACGAAAAATATGCCGGAAAAACAAAAATCGCAGATTATCAGAAGGACGCCGATGGGGCGTTTAGGCGAAACAGACGATATGACCGGACTCGTTCGTTTCCTGCTTTCTCCTGAATCGTCCTTTATGACCGGACAGACAATGGCAATAGACGGCGGATTAACTTGTTAAAGCACAGAAAAATTCTTTTGTACAAGGGATGGTATCCTCATGAAATGTATTAACGAATTTTTAAGAACGGTAATAGCGCAAAAGCTGGGTGCCGAGGTGACCGAAGCGGAAGATAAAACCGCTTTTTTTACTCTTGGCGTGACGTCTCTCATCAGTGAAGAAATCATGACCATATTGCATAAAGAATTTACCGGCCTTTCTGAAACGCTGCTGTTTGAATATCCGAACATTGAGAAATTGAGTGAGTTTTTAAGTGCGCAGAAACGAAATCCCGAAAGCGTTCTTGAATTCAAAGAAACGGAGCCTGATACGGGAAGCCGGCAGGAAGAAGAATTGCTTCCCGTACAGGCGGCTGAAAAGGTGCCTGTACAGGAAACGGACGGGAGCTCTGATATTGCGGTTATCGGAATGAGCGGGATGTTTCCGAAAGCGGAAAACCAGCATGATTTTTGGAACAATTTAATGGAAAATAAAGATTGTGTCACTGAAATCCCAGAGGACAGATGGGACAGCTCTTATTACTCGGAAGAGAAAACGGCAGAATACGCGTCATACAGTAAATGGGGAGGTTTTATTGATCATCCGGATCAATTTGACCCGCTGTTTTTTTCTGTTTCCCCGTGGGAAGCTGATTTAATGGACCCTCAGCAAAAATTGTATGTCACGTGCTGCTGGGAAGCGATGGAGGATGCCGGTTACGGGAATCCGGCGGCGAGGCCGACGGATCAAATCGGTGTATTCGCCGGAGTGACCTGGAATGAATATTCATTAATTGCACACGAAGAAGGTTTCCTCAAAGATCAGTACAAAGGCCCCGGCTCCTTATATTGGGGCATTCCGAACCGGGTTTCTTATTTCCTTGATCTCCATGGCCCGAGCATCGCTGTTGATACGGCGTGTTCTTCATCGCTTGTCGCCGTCCATCAGGCTTGTCAGGCCATTATGTCGGGCGACTGTGAAATGGCGCTTGCCGGAGGCGTCAACCTCAGCTTACATCCGCAAAAATACATGTTTTTAAGCCAATCGCATTTTCTGTCTTCTGAAGGAAAATGCCGCAGTTTCGGTGAAGGCGGAGACGGTTACGTGCCCGGTGAAGGTGCGGGAGCCGTTTTGTTAAAACCATTGAAAAAAGCGATTGCGGACAACGACCACATCTACGGTGTCATTAAGGGGTCCGCCACTAATCACGGCGGCAAAACGACCGGGTATACGGTGCCGAATCCGGAAGCGCACCGGGACCTGATTTTATCCGCTCTAAACAGAGCCGCGGTAAGTCCGGCGGATATCAGCTACATTGAAGCTCACGGAACCGGCACGGCACTCGGCGATCCGATTGAGATACGCGGCCTGTCTATGGCATTTGATAAACAGACCGATGAGAAAAACTACTGCGGAATCGGCTCGGTGAAATCCAATATCGGACATTTGGAAGCGGCTGCAGGGATCGCCGGTTTAATCAAGGTGCTTTTAAGCATGAAACATGAAACGCTTCCCGCCAGTCTGCACTCCGAGGAACTGAACCGCAAGATTTCTTTTTCTGATTCGCCATTTTATGTCGTCCGAAACAACCGGCCGTGGCCGGCTGAAGGAGATAAACCGAGAATCGCCGCAATCAGTTCATTCGGCGCAGGAGGCTCTAATGCCCATCTGATCGTAGGTGCTTATCAGCCAAAACGGCAAGCGGACGGGAATACTGAGCAAAAACCGCATGCCGTCGTATTAAGCGCACATTCCGAACAGCAGCTGAAAGAATATGCCGGGAAATTAAGCTCTTTTCTTGCCCGATTGGAAAACCTGCCTTCTGCCGGCGGATACAGTCTGGAAAATATCGCTGCCACCTTATTGTCAGGCAGAGAGCCTTTCTCCTTCCGGCTTGCTGTCATTGCATCATCCCTTTCTGAGCTGAAACAGCGATTGGACGGATTTGTAAGCGGTCACAGCGACGGCAGGCATATGTACTTCGGAAAAGCGTCACCCGGGCGGCCGGACGTTTCAGGCCAATCCGTTTCAGATCCTGAGAAATTTGCCGCGCTGTGGGTGAAAGGCCTTCAGTGTTGCAAAAAGCCGGAAACGCCGTATCAGAAAGTTCCGCTTCCTACGTATCCGTTTTTAAAGGAAACGTCCTGGCTGACCGATCAAAAAAAGCGGTATACAAAAAAGCCCCAAAATATCAAAAGGCGTGAAGCGCTGCATCCTCTGCTTGATGAGAATATTTCATCCGCCCGGAAAGGGACGTTTCAAAAGATATTTTCCAAGGATGAATATTTCTTTAAAGATCATTTAGTGAACGAAAAATATGTGCTTCCCGGAGTCTGTCATCTGGAAATGGCGGCATACGGCGCGGGATTGTGGGGAGAACGCCCGGTCGTCTCTCTTCAAAGTGTGTGGTACATGGAGCCGATTGTGACAGGGACAGACCCAAGATCCGTCATGATAGAGTTTGAAGCAGAAAAAGAGCGTATAAGCTATGTCATTAAAGAAAAAGGAGCGGACGGCACCCTCTTTTCGCAAGGAGAAGTGATTTGTAAAGAAAAAGGAGCGTCTTTTGAGGCCCCGGCCTTTCAGCTCCCGGCGCCATTTGCGCAGAGAACGGAGCCAGAAGACATCTATCACTCGTTCTCTGAGGCGGGAATCGTGCAAAAGGACAGTTTTCAGGTCATCCGCGAATTCTCTTATACAGAAAGGAAAGCACTGGCCAAATTAACGCTCCCGTCACACTTGGAAGCCGATTTTAAACAGTACATCCTACATCCGTCCTTAATGGATGGCGCTGTTCAAACTGCAATGGCGCATGTGCTGCAATTTCAAAAAGAGCCTGTGCTTATCGTACCGTTTTCCTTCGGAGAAATACAGCTGCTTGAACCGTTAGCGAAAACCGTATTTGTGCATGCGGAGGTAAAAGCGGCCTCTGTTCACCAATTTGATCTGCATATTTGTGATGAGCGCGGCGTGCTGTTGGCGGCAGTGAAAGATTTTATCATAAAAGAGGTGCAGGAAAGCGCCGGGTTTAACCAAAAAGCCGGCGTCACGCCGAAGAAAAGCTGTGAAACGGAATTGCTTATGACACCGGTTTGGAACACCGTCACCATTCCGGAAACCGGCATGTCTTTCATGCGTGAAGAAAAAATAATCGTCATCGGGGCCGGGCCGGATTTTCAGCAGGCTTTGAAAGAGATGTATTCCGATGTCCGTTTTCCGGACATCACTTCTTTGGATAGCGCGGAACAAATGGCTGAAACATTGAAAGCGCAAGGCTCTTTTCAACACATGATATGGGCGGCGCCGGATCATCCCATTCCATCCGTTTATGATGCGGATACGGCCGAGGGACAGGAGCACGGGGTCATGCAGCTTTTCCGGCTGGTAAAAGCGCTTCTGCTTCTGAATTTTGACACGGAACAACTATCATTGACAATCTGCACGTTTCAAGCACAGCCGATTCATGAACATGATGAGGTCAATCCGAGTCATGCAAGCATACACGGATTAGCGGGGTCGCTCGCAAAAGAATACAGCAATTGGAGCATCCGGCTTCTTGATTTGGAATCTCAAAGGGGAGACCGGCATCTCCCCGATGTCTTCTCTTTACCGGCGGACTCCGAGGGAAATCCGTGGGTCTTTCGTGCAGGTCAGTGGCACCGACAGCAATTGGCCGTCTGCCAGCCTCATGCAGATGAGCCTTCATTATACCGGCACGGCGGGGTTTATGTGATTATCGGCGGAGCAGGCGGAATAGGAGAAGTATGGACTGAATATATGATTCAGACCTATCAGGCGAAAATTATCTGGATCGGGAGACGGAAAAAAGATACACAGATTGAAAGAAAGCTGAAAAGACTTGCGGCTTTAGGCCCCGCACCGCAATATTTCAGCGCGGATGCTGCCGATTATGACTCTCTCAAACGGGCATATGACACCATTGTGAAGGAAAATGGAAAGGTCCGCGGAATCATCCATTCCGCCATCGTGTTATCAGACCGAAGTTTTGCCAATATGGAAGAGGATCAGTTCCGCGCGTCACTTTCTGCAAAAACTGATGTCAGCTTGCAGATTGCCCGGGTAGCTGAGGGGGAGCCCCTGGATTTCTTGCTGTTTTTCTCTTCGATGATGTCGTTTCAAAAAGCGCCGGGACAGAGCAATTATGCCGCCGGGTGCACGTTTAAAGACGCTTTTGCTAAGCGGATCTCACAGAAAGCGCCGTATGCCGTAAAAGTTGTCAATTGGGGCTTTTGGGGAAGTGTCGGCGTTGTCGCTTCAGAACAATACCGGAAACGGATGGAGCGGGACGGAATCGCTTCTATTGAGGCGCCCGAAGCGATGAAAACGCTGGAAACCCTGCTTTCCGGACCCCATGACCAGCTGGCGCTGATCAAAACGACAGATCCGGTTTTTATGAAAGACGATCTGAAAGAACAAGTAACGGTTTATCCGGAAAAGATTCCTTCCGCACTCGGACAATTAACGGTTAACATCACGCAGAATGACGAAGCTGAGCGGTTAAAAGCATCAAGTGTCATGAGCTGCATGAGAAAGATGGAATCCCTTATTGAAAAAATGCTTGCATCAACCCTTTATGAGATGGGAGCCGGGCTTGATCAGGCTTTGCCGTTATTTCAATCGGCTGCCGGCATAACGGAACAATACAGCAGATGGCTGAAAGAGAGCTTTGTCCTCCTGAATAAATTAGCGCTTGCTCCGGAAAAAACGGATTTAGGGCAGGTGTGGGAGGAATGGGAGCGGAAAAAAGAGACTTGGCTGCGCCAGAAAGACATGAGGGCGCATGTCAGATTGGCAGAAGAGACATTGCGTGTGCTTCCAGACATTTTAACCGGTAAGCTTCCGGCAACGGAAGTGATGTTCCCTGACTCCTCCTTCCGTCTTGTGGAAGGCATTTACCGCAATAATATCATTTCTGATTTTTTCAATGACAAGCTTGCTGACACATTGATTGCTGTTTTGAAGGAACGTCTGGAAAAAGATCCGCAGGCGAAAATCCGCATTTTAGAAATCGGAGCCGGAACGGGCGGGACAAGCGCTGCGGTCATGAGAAAATTGAAACCGTATGAAGCGCATATTGCCGAATATTGTTTCACGGATATTTCTAAAGCATTTCTTTTACATGCAGAAGACATATTCGGTCCGGAATATCCTTATGTCACTTATAAAATATTCAACGCTGAGCAGCCGGTATCAGCAGAAGCGCCGGACATCGGCACGTATGACGCAGTGATCGCGACCAATGTGCTTCATGCGACAAAAAATATCCGCTCTACGCTGCGCCATGCGAAAGCAATGCTGCAAAAAAACGGCCAGCTGTTTATAAATGAGATCAACAGCCGCACCATATTCAACCATGTGACGTTCGGCCTTCTTGAAGGCTGGTGGCTGTATGAGGATCATGATTTACGGATTCCGGGCTGTCCGGGGGTTGATCCGGCCGGCTGGGCGGAAGCGCTTTCGCTTGAAGGATTCGTCCATCCTCTGTTTCCGGCTGAAGCCGCACACGACTTAGGCCAGCAGATTATAGCGGCTGAAAGTGACGGAACGGTCAGGCTTGCCCTCACGCAGGCGTCAGATGAGAAGCCGGAGCGCCGTCCGTATGACGCAGAAGGTCTTTCGGATGATACTTTGCATGTCAGCCTGAGAGAAAAAAGCGTTGAACTGATGAAGAAGGTAATCGGTGAAGCGCTTAAAGTGCCGGCGCATCGTCTTTTATCCCATGAACCTTTAACCGCATACGGATTGGATTCCATACTGGTCGTCAGACTGACCAACGCGTTAAAAGACGTCTTCGGTTCTGTCAGCAGCACTTTGTTTTTTGAATATCAAACCATTGATGAGCTTGCTGATTACTTTCTGTCTTCCCGTAAAGAAGCGCTCGAGCGGCAATTCGGGATTGGACGGGCTCATCCCGAAAACGCCGGACGGGTGCAGGCTCCCGCAGAAAGCGCCGCGCCGATTCCAAACGTAAGGGAACGGGGCATCACATATCTGACGGAATTAATAGGAAAAACGCTGAAGATTCCGAGCGGGAGAATGGATCCGTCGGTTTCCTTAACCGCATACGGTTTGGATTCTATTCTGGTCGTCAGGCTCACAAATGCCTTTCGTAACGTGTTTGACCAAATGACCAGCACCCTCTTTTTTGAATATCAGACGATAGAAGAAATCGCGGATTACCTGCTTCTTTCTCAGCGGGGAGCATTTATGAAAGCGATGGGTGTGCGTGAGGCACAGCTGTCTGATCACACAGATAACCTGAATGTAAAACAAAACAAGATTCCTCAAAACGAGGAAGGCGAAAGGACGAACGGAGATCCCTCTATCCAGGATATCGCTGTCATCGGTCTGTCAGGCCGGTATCCGGGCGCCGATCACGTTGATGAGCTGTGGGAAAATGTAAAAGCCGGCAGGCATTCTATTACTGAAGTGCCGAAAGATCGCTGGGACTGGAAAACGTTTTATAACGAGGAACGCGGAAAATGGGGGTCCATTTATTCAAAATGGGGCGGTTTTCTCGATGACATTGATACATTTGATCCGCTGTTTTTCCGTATATCTCCCGCGGAAGCTGAAAGGATGGATCCGCAGGAAAGGTTGTTTCTGCAGACTGCTTATTCAAGCATTGAAGATGCGGGGTACACCCCGGCCACGCTTTGTGACAGCCGGAAAATCGGAGTCTTTGTCGGTGTGATGAACAGCAATTACCCGACAGTTCCCAGCGACTGGTCTATCGCAAACAGAGTATCGTTTTTGTTCAATTTCCAAGGGCCGAGTATGGCTGTGGATACAGCATGCTCTTCTTCTTTAACAGCTGTCCATCTCGCCGCAGAAAGCCTGCGGAGCGGAATGAGTGAAACAGCGATTGCCGGCGGAGTCAATCTTATCGTTGATCCGGCCCACTATGAGCGGCTGTCCGCTTTTTCAATGCTGTCTCCCGGTGATAAATGCAAATCTTTCGGAGACAGTGCGGACGGTTTTGTTGACGGTGAAGGAGTAGGGGCGATTGTGTTAAAGCCGCTTGCTCAAGCGGAGAAAGATGGCGATCATATTTACGGTGTTATCAAAGGAAGCATGCTGAACGCAGCAGGCAGGACAAACGCTTATATGGTGCCGAATCCGAAAGCGCAGTTTGATCTGATCGCAGAGACGTTGAAACGGACAGACATTCACCCGAGAACGGTCAGTTACTTGGAAGCCCATGGAACGGGCACTGCGCTCGGTGATCCGATTGAAATCGACGGGTTAACGAAAGCTTTTCGCCTGACAACAGAAGACCGGCAGTTTTGTTCCATCGGTTCCATTAAATCAAATATCGGACATTTAGAAAGCGCTGCCGGGATTGCGGGGATCACCAAACTGCTTCTGCAATTGAAACATAAGAGGATTGCCCCTTCATTGCATGCGGCGGAATTGAATCCGAATATTGAGTTTGAGCACACTCCGTTTTTCGTACAGCAAAAAGAAACGGAATGGAAGCGACCTGTCTTGAATATCACGGGTGAAATGAAGGAATATCCGAGAATTGCCGGCATTTCCTCGTTTGGAGCAGGAGGTTCAAACGCGCATGTTATCATTCAGGAATATGTGCCGTCTGACAGCCTGAAACCAATGGAAAACGCGTCTGTTTCTCCGCAAAAACCGGCTGTTATTATTTTATCAGCTCGAAATGAGCAGCAATTGACAGAGCGCGCCCGCCAGCTTCTGGATGATGTCATAAGAAAAAAACGTTCTGACGGGGATT
Organism: Bacillus sp. GW821-FHT11D08; assembly: GCF_058808515.1. Classification (NCBI taxonomy): domain Bacteria; kingdom Bacillati; phylum Bacillota; class Bacilli; order Caryophanales; family Bacillaceae; genus Bacillus; species Bacillus sp. GW821-FHT11D08. The sequence goes on along the minus strand of NZ_JBXARS010000014.1, from coordinate 1,159 downwards.
TAGCCAAGATCGCTTACACGCTTCAGGCGGGAAGAGAACCGATGGCTGAGCGGCTTGCATTTACGGCCGAGTCGATAGAAGAACTGAAAATGAAGCTTATGAGTTTCTCAAACGATCATAATATCGAACATGCTCATATCTGGCGGGGCAGGACAGCCAAACATCATTCATTGGCGGCTTCACTCACTTCTGATGAAGATATGGCGCTTACCATAAATGCCTGGCTGAGAAAAGGGAAATACGGAAAGCTGCTTGACCTTTGGGTTAAAGGACTTGACGTCGATTGGTCAGCTCTTTATCAGCGCAACCCGGGCCGCATCAGTCTCCCGGCCTACCCTTTTGCCAAAGACCGATATTGGGTCACAAAAGCTGATGTGTCACTTGACAAAACAGGCTCAGCGAAAAGTGAGAAAGCAGCCAGACTTCACCCGCTGCTCTATACGAATACATCGACCTTGACCGCCCAGCGCTTTACTACTGTTTTTTCAGGGCATGAACCGTTTTTTGCCGATCACATTGTCAATGGAAAACCGGTGCTTCCGGGCGCGGCTGCTTTAGAAATGGCCCGGGCCGCCGTTACGCTGGCTGCTGAAGACTTGCCCGGCGGGAAAGCGGGTGTAAGGCTCAAACAGATCGTTTGGCTCCGTCCGGTGACGGCGCTTTCTGAAGGAGTGACGCTTCATGTAAAGCTTCAGCCGGAAGAAAACGGAGACATCGCTTTTGAAGCGTATGCCGAAGGAGAAGAGCCGCTTGTCTTTTTCCAGGGAAAGGCCGTGCTCGAAGAGACGGAGCGTGCTCCTGTTCTTGATGTGGAAGCGGTTCAGGCGCGCTGCAGCGGCCGGCGTATGTCAAAGGCTGAGTGCTATGAAGCGTTCGACAGCCTCGGCATCACCTACGGACCGTCTCATCAGGCGCTTGACGCCGTCTATGCCGGAAACGGAGAAGTGCTCGCGAAGCTCACTCTTCCGCCGTCCGCCCGCGAAGAAATGGAGCCGTTCATCCTGCATCCGAGCATGCTGGACGCCGCCCTTCAGGCTTCTATCGGTCTCGTGCTCTCAGACGGTTCCGCGTCCGGACGGCCGTTTCTGCCGTTTGCCCTCCAGGATATGCAGGTGTTTTCTGCGTGCCGGGAGACGATGTGGGCGGTGCTTTCCTCAGC
>NZ_JBXARS010000013.1:0-41507 GCF_058808515.1 Bacillus sp. GW821-FHT11D08 | reverse complement strand
GCAGCCTTTTGCTTTATACCACTCCGCTTCATAAGCCCCGAATACGGCCTGATAGTCCGTAAATACGGGCAGAAACGGTTCATCTCCCATAAGCGCTCCGTGCTGCAGACAGATGCTGACGGCGTTTTTTTTCGCGCACGTCAGCGCCAGCACACGGCTGTAAATATCCTCCGTCGTGCCGACTACAACGGCGGAAATCTTTTCGGCCGTAAACAAAATATCAATGGCGTCAATCGCTTCAATAAATAACGGGATGTCTTTATACAAACGTTCCTGAAATTCTCTGTTTCCGAAAGCGGGATGGCTGTGAAGCTCTTTCAGAATGGAATGGGCTTTTTCAATATAAGCGACGGGGTTCCCTTTTTGCCCCATTCCCGTCAGCTCCAATTTGCAGATAACGGGCAGCCCGTAATGGTCAGGCAGACTCCATCTGGCCAGTACCGCTGTTTTTGCCGGGTCAAACTGCCGGTAGTTTCCCTCGGTGAACCGAAGATGATCGAAATGCAGAATGACTTTTCCGTTTACCGGTTTCTCATCTGTTTTCTTAATGTTTTGCCTTTTTTGATCATAATATGGCTGTATACCGGCTTCGGGAATATGCTGATCAGCCGGACCGAAAAGCTCTGGGTTCTGCTCCATGCTCTCCCGAAGCGCCGGACTGATATATTGATAAAAATTACTGATCAATGCGAGCGGGATGTCTTTGTAGCGAAGTGACTGAAAAAGGTCAATATACTGCCGGTACAGCACCCAATAATTCGCTAAGTATGCCGACAAGCCCTCACCCCTTTCCAAGCTTTTTTAATGATTCCCTCAGCTCCCGGCACGTGGTCTGCTGCGGAAGGCTGTTCACAAACTCGTTTTTTTCCGCCGCGAAAAGCTGATAATGGATGGATTGATCGGTAATATAATTGATATCAAGCTCCTCAGAAATCGGGTAAAACGGATAAAAATGATTCACTCTCCAGAAGAAACGGGCGTCACCGATCCGGTAAAACGCGGGGCTTTCATCCCAATAGGAACCGAATGCCGATTTGACCTGTTCCAGCACGGAAAACCGGTGCATGACCGAACAATGGTCAATGGCGCACGGCGCGTTCCACACGATCCGTTCGGCGGGCCTGGCCGTCTCCTTCACCGTCTCTTTCCGCTGATTCAGATGATAGGTTTTGGAACTTGAATACACGACGGCTTTTTCCGGGTCTTCATCAAGCTCTTTCACCATTTTCTCAAGCCGTTCCGGCACATACGTGTTGTCGTCGGTCGCATACGTCACGTACTCGCCCTCCGCCATTTCTATTGCCTGATTAATCAAGGCGGCGTAGCGTGTTTTTTCCGTTCTTTCTTTGACGCCCGATACATCGCTTTGATAAAACCGGATGCGGTCATCCGTGAGAAAAGGACGTATTTCCGCCAATGTCGCTTCATTTGAGTTGTCATCCATAATGAACAGCTCAAAGTCCGTAAACGTCTGAGACAGAATACTTTTAATAGAGCGGGCCACATAGTCACTTTTGTTATAGCTCGTCATGATCACTGACACTTTAGGCAACTCGTCACCCCCTTTTCGCACCTGAAACTACCGCTATCATATGTTCCTTATGCGGAAGATGCGCTAGGAATACAGACTATTATGTGAAAAGTCAGCATTGCGCGCACAAAAAAAGCCGGCTCTGATGTCCGGACTCATTGGAGCGTATTTTCTTTTTTCGCATAAATCTTTCTTTGGGCTCATATGGTGGAATAGATAAAAACAGCAGCCGCTCTGTCGGCTGTCTGATACTTGTCAGGAGGTTTCAGCATCAAGAGGTTTTCATCAAAGGAGGAACAATATGAAACCGAAAAAGAATCAATATCAGCAAATGCAGGGGATGGGGATGGGAATGGGAATGGATATGCAAGGATACCAGCCGCAGCTCGGGCCTAATCCTTATCCGCAGCCTCAGGGCCAAGGATCACAAATGATGCCGATGCAGCAGCAAATGACAATGCCGATGCAGCAAGGCCAGCAGAGCTTCGGCGGGGGGTTCCCCGGCCAGCCGCAGCAGCAGGGCGGCGGCAGCTTTCAGATTCCGTCAGGTCCATCATCGTCACAAAACGTTCCCGGCATGCTGCCGATTGAAGAGTCATACATTGAAAATATTCTGCGGTTGAACCGGGGCAAAACGGCGACGATTTATATGACATTTGAAAACAGCAAAGAATGGAATTCAAAGATTTTCCGCGGTGTGATTCAGGCAGCGGGACGTGACCATATCATCATCAGCGATCCGAAAACGGGCACCCGCTATCTGCTTCTGACCATTTACCTTGATTACATCACGTTTGATGAGGAAATCGCTTATACTTATCCGTACTCCATGTCTTCTTATTCTCCGAGATAAATCAAAAAGCCAATCGCTCATTTGACAGAGGATTGGCTTTTTTTCTTTATAAATATTTGACGGCCGCGACGATAATCATAATCCAAGAGATGATAAACGCCACGCCGCCGAGCGGTGTAATCGCGCCGAGAATGGAAATCTGCGTCACGCTCAATACGTACAGGCTTCCTGAAAACAGAACGATGCCCGCAAACATCAGCCAACCCGCAACAGAAACACTGCCTGCGCCAGAAAGCTTTTCGGTCAAAAACGCGACAGCCAGAAGACCGAGCGCGTGATACATATGATATTGCACGCCTGTGTGCCACACCTGCAAATATTTATCGGGGATTTTCCCTTCAAGCCCATGCGCGCCGAAAGCGCCCAGCGCCACGGCCAATAAAGCGTTAATCGCACCAAGAATAATAAACACTTTCATCTATTTTTCTCCCGCCTTTTCGTTAAAGTTTCCAATTCAATCATAACCCAACATCGGCAAAATTCAACGTCCGCCGTCCGATGACACGAGATTGTCGGATTTTTTCTTTTTGATAAGCTGGATTCGGTCAATCGCTATCGCCAGCAGCGTCCCGAGCACAAGACCGTTGCTTAAGAGCGAAATCAGGATCGGATGCATCCCCGATAACGCGCTCTCCGGCACAAACATTACGCCGACCCCCGTCAGGAGCGCCAGACCGATAATGGAGCGGATTCGTTTTTGCTCCGCTTTCTCATAAGAGTCAAACTCCGTAAAGGCGAGACCGGCCATCGTGGAGAAAACGACGAAGTTTACCGCAAAGCCGACCGGTGAGGGCAGACTCGCAAACGCATTCATAAATAGCGGGATCATACTGATGATCACGACAAATACACTTCCCAAAAGAAACGGCTTTTTCGAAGGAAGCTTCGTCGTCTCAATAAAACCGGCCGCCCCTGAAATCGGCACAGGCGCAATGCCCCCTGACAGTCCGCTCAAAAGGTGGCTGATCGAAGCCGCAAACCCAGCCGGACGCTCACGCCGTTTCCCGACGGTGCCGCCGAATTTTTTCACCGCCGCTTCTACAACCCGGATGCTCGCGAGCATATTGACAATCAAAAGCACGGTAATGAAAAGTGACGTAATGATCAGGCCGCTGTCAAACACGGGTTTTCCAAACGGAAAAAGAGCCGGCAGCTGAATCACGCGGTCCGGTATTTGAATCGGTTTGGCAGCGCCGAAGACGGCGAATAAGATCCATCCGCCGGCAAGCGAAAGGAGAATCGCATACTGTCTTAAGAACGTAACATTCGATCGGGACATGATGAACATCGCCGCCGTCACAACCATGGCGAGCCCGAATACAAGGCCGTCGACGCTGTTTTTTAAATAGCCGATGCCCAAAAGGCCTTTCACAATCGGCTGACTCAGCTGCATGACCAACAGCAGCAGATACACACCGGTCACAACCGGCGTAAACAGCACGGCCAGCCGTTCAATCACTTTAAAAAGGCTGAACAAAAAGAAAAAGACAGCGCTTAATAACAGCGCCCCCTGCAGCGCCCGCAGCGTCTCGCCGAATGTCGCGAACACCGTGCCAGTCAGTCCGCCGTAAATCGTGTATACGCCCCACCATAAGCCTGCCGGGCTTTCATTAATCGGCAGACGATGTCCCTGGAGACATTGGATGACCGCGGCGACGCCAAGCACAAAAAATGTGCTCTGAATCAATGCGGCAGAATCGGCATGGTTCAAGTGAAATGATTGTGCGATGGCGACAGGAACTACAATCGCAGCCGCAATCATAAATGCCGTCCATTGCAAACCCCCGAGTATCAGTTTCAAGTCAATCAACCTCTCCTGTTAAAAATCGAAAATGGAATCCCCGTTTCCGTCTTCCTCACGTTCGTCTTTCGCTTTTTTCTGATATTGGTTCAGCCCGGCGCTGCCCATCATTTTTTCAAGCAGCAGCGGGTCTGTCGAAGGAGACGCGGAAGGTTTCGGCGCCGCTTTCGGAATCGGATTCTGCACAGGCGCCGGAGCGGTGTGCGTCTGAGTGCCGAGCACGACATCACACAGAGAGCGGATGGCGGCCGCGTGCATTTTGACCTCCTCGGTGCGGGTCGCCGTTTTCGCCTGCCTCAGTTCTTCTTCCATCTTCTGAATCAAAGCAGAGATATGTATGTTCATGAGTAAATCCTCCAGCAGTAATTTGTCTTCTTCCTGCATTTTATCAAATTTCTGAGCGAATCGCAGAATTGAGTTTGTTATTTTTTCTGACGGCATACCGCCCTGAACGCCAAAAAAGGCGCTTTCCGCCGGGCGGAAGCGCCTCAAAAAAACCGTTTATTGCGGCAGGTCGGGGATGCACCAGTCGATCGGCTGCTCCCCCATTTTTTCAAGGGCGGCGTTTGTATGGGAAAACGGTCTGCTCCCGAAAAAACCGTTCCTTGCCGAAAACGGGCTCGGATGAGTCGATTCAATAATAATGTGTTTCGATGTGTCAATGCGCTCTTTTTTCATCTGCGCGTGACGCCCCCATAGGATAAAGACAATCGGCTTCTCTCTTTCATTCACCACATCAATGATGCGGTCAGTGAGCCGCTCCCATCCCTTGCCTTTGTGGGAATTGGCCTGACCGCGGCGAACCGTAAGCACTGTGTTTAACAAAAGCACTCCCTGCTTCGCCCAGCTGACGAGCGATCCATGGTTCGGTACGGAGCAGCCGATATCGTCCTGAAGCTCTATGAAAATATTTTTCAAAGACGGCGGCTGCCTGACCCCGGGCTGAACGGAAAAACTAAGCCCGTGCGCCTGTCCTGGCCCGTGATATGGATCCTGTCCGAGAATGACCGCTTTTACATCCTCATAGGGCGTATAATGCAAGGCGTTAAAAATATCATGGCTGTCAGGATAAATCGTTTGGCTGCTGTATTCTTGTTTCAGCATTTCTCTCAGCTCTTGATAATACGGTTTGTCAAATTCATCTTTCAGCTGATTCCACCAGCTGTCTTTTAAAAGCTGTTTCAAACTGTCCGTCCCCCTTATGAACTGTGCAGTCTTGAATGGACGGGCTTTCCGTCCCACACAATGTCAGTCGGCGCCTCCCGCCTCTTCATGTCCGGCTCTTCAAGAAGAACCGCAAAGTTTTTCGTCGGGAGTTCTCCAAGCCCGTGCTTTTCGCTTAACCGGTCTAAGTACCGCTTCCGTTTGCCGCCGAGATCCGCGGACTGATTGCCGCCTCCCTCAAAAAACGCATATATGACGCTCGCGCAAGGAACACGCTTCACACGGTGCTGTTTCGCGGCGCGCAAATAAAAGTCCCAGTCCCAATAATTATGGACATCCGGATCAAAATACCCCAACGTGTCATGCAGAGAACGTCTGTACATGCTGCCTGACGGAACGTACGTGGAAAATACCCGCATATCCGCATAATCCGCCGTATAGGCGAACGGCTTTCGTGACACCGGGTATCTCGTGCCGCCCCGTTCTTCAAATGACACAATTTCCGCGTCAGAATGGACAAAATCCGCATCAGCAAGTGCAGCCGCCATTCTTTCCAAATGGCCCGGCGTAATGAAATCATCATCATCGCACAGCATGATACAATCACCCGACGCTTTTTTCACACCTGCGTTCCGAGCTTCCACATGTCCGGCATTCTGTTCTAAATCAATAATCTGAATCGGCAGATCGCTGTACAGCTGCTTCGCTTGTTCGACCGATTCCCCGGCATCATTTACAATGATCACTTCATAAGGCTTTATGGTCTGCATGGAAATCGACTCCAGCAGCTCACACAAAGCCGGAATCCGATTATACGTGACTATGACAATTGATATATTCATGATCCGCTCCTTCTGCTTTTTCTCATGTTCTATTAAAACATAAAGCGGCGGAGAGATCAGGGGGGATTTTTGATTTCGGCCCATTCAGAAACAAATCCAGGTCATGCCCGCCAGCAAAACGAGAATGATCAGAAGGTCTCCCCAAACAGTGCATACCGCCTTGGCATTAAGTCTGCCCGCCTCCATGGCGTTCCAAAGTTTTGATTGATAAACAGGCACCAACACCATCGCATAGCTTGTGCACAAGCAGACAAAAGCCGGCGGGACAAGCGCACATCCATCCTCACCCCAATCATGAATCAGTTCCGGTATACTCACCCCGCTGTCAATGTACAAGTATAATATACCCGCCAGCGGAATGAGCGAACTGATCTGCAGCTCGAAAAGTTTCACCTTCCACTCACGCGCAAACGAAACGGCCCAAATCCATCCCAGCGCATAAAATAATAGAAGAAGCAAAATACTGAAAACAACAAAAACAGCGTCTTGCATCCCATTCAGAACCATAATAAAAAGACTCACAACGGGCAATGCAAGAACCAAGCTGCAGACGGTAAATACGGTTACGGCTATTTGGGCGCACGCGCCGTACATCCACGAACCTAATCTCATTTTAACACCCCTATATAGATTCCCTATGTATATAGTGAAAAAGATCAGGCAAGTCTCTGCCTGCCTGCGTAAAAACCTATTTTTCCGCAAAACGGAAAACATACCGTCACAACGGCGCATACTGCCGCAAAACTCGGTGTGACCGCCGAAGGAAACAGCCCAGCCGGAACCAGATTGAACAAGAAGACAAACATAAAACATAGATTCGGCACAATTGAAGCCCATACCGTCCGCTCAGCAAGCTTTTTGCCGCCAGCCCCGAACTCTTTGCCAGCTTGATAGCCGATTTGGAACCAATACAGCACATAACCGATCATAATCAGCCATACTGACACGGAAATCCCTTTCCACAGCGCGTCAACAGCGGGATGAATCCTCCACGCGTGCATCATCGTAATCATCGCCCCCATCACAAAAAGACCGCAGTTGCAGAACAGATAAAAGAGCATAAAAGTCCGCGCGGGCACCGCCGAAGCTTTTTGAAAAGCAGAGATAATCTCAGACGGAGTCCCCACTTCCCGCAGAATAAGCTCCATCGCTTCGCTTTCGGTTTTGCCTTTTTCCAGATGATCACAAATGGCATGATGAATATGGCTTTCGATTTCTTTTAATAATTCACGGCTTCCGGCCTTGCCTTCCAGCCCTTTTCTGATTTCCTGCACATAAAGGTCTTTATCCATTCTGCCCGCCCCGCTTCAGCATCCGGTCCATCAGAGCAGAGAACAGATTCCATTCCTTCGTCCGTTCGGCTAGAATGTTTTTTCCTTCATCGGTGATCCGGTAATATTTTCGGTCCGGCCCTTTGGTCTGCTTTTCCCAGTAAGAAGAAATATAGCTTTGGCGTTCAAGCTTATGAAGCGATGGGTACAGCGTGCCTTCCTTCATTTGCAGTTCATTCCCGCTTCTTTTCTCCATTTCTTTCACAAGTTCATACCCGTACATGGGCCGTTCATTCAGCAGCGTCAGCACCAGAATGACCGTGCTTCCCTTTACAAGCTCCCTGTTGAGCATTTATTTTCTCACCCTTACCTAGTAATCTTATGTAGGTATTGTACGCACATCCCCCGCGGCTGTCAAATCATTCCTCCAAGCCTTCCGTATTGTGATCGGAAGAAAATCTAACTATAATGAGATATAAAACACTGATGGAGGCCATTGATATGTCAATGCACAAAGCACTTACTATTGCCGGTTCTGATTCCAGCGGCGGCGCGGGAATTCAGGCCGATTTAAAAACATTTCAAGAAAAAAACGTATACGGAATGACGGCTTTGACCGTGATCGTAGCGATGGACCCGGAGAACAGCTGGGATCATCAAGTATTCCCGATCGATGCCGATACGATTCGCGCACAGCTGGCGACGATTGTTGACGGAATCGGCGTAGACGCCATGAAAACGGGAATGCTCCCTACCGTGGAGATCATAGAGCTTGCGGCGAAAACGATTAAAGAAAAACAGCTGAAGAATGTCGTTATCGATCCTGTCATGGTCTGCAAAGGAGCGAACGAAGTGCTGTATCCGGAGCATGCCGAAGCGCTTCGCACCCAATTGGCGCCTCTGGCAACCGTCATCACGCCAAACCTGTTTGAAGCAAGCCAGCTGAGCGGTATGGATGAATTAAAAACGGTGGAAGACATGAAAGAAGCGGCCAAGAAAATTCACGAACTCGGCGCGAAATATGTATTGATTACAGGCGGAGGCAAATTGAAACATGAAAAAGCGATCGACGTGCTGTATGACGGAGAAACCGCGGAAGTATTAGAAAGCGAAATGATTGATACACCTTACACGCACGGAGCCGGATGCACATTCTCCGCCGCCGTGACGGCAGAACTGGCCAAAGGCTCTGAAGTGAAGGAAGCCATCTATGCGGCAAAAGAATTTATCACCGCGGCAATCAAAGAATCCTTCCCGCTGAACCAATACATCGGACCGACTAAACATTCGGCGATGCGTCTTAGCGGAAAATAAAATAAATATCCCCCTCATTACCCGAGGGGGATTATTTCATTTTTTTCGCGGATGACCGCAAAAACATCTCAATAGACTGCACAAACAGCGCATATTCCTTCATCTGTTCATATGTATGCATCAGCCGATCACTCCATTCATTGTGCGGCTCAGCTCTCTTGAGCATGCGATTCAGCTGAAGCAATACTTCTTTATATTCTTCCCGCTTATCTTCCACTTGCTCTGCGGCTTTGACAAGTAAACATTTCGGCGTCATCTTCTGATTTTTCAAAACTGAGAAAACAACTCCTTTTATTCCTGGAATCATAGGCTTTCGTTTGAAGAATAGCACAGATGGCATAGGTTTCACATAAGAAAAAAGAACGATTTTCTACAAAAGTGTCCAAATTGAGCCATTTATTTCCGTTTTTCCTGCCGAAGTGACGGTTACGTCATCATTTCCCGGGAAAGGAAAATATCTGGCGCTGAATACCTCTTCTCCATCATTCAAAAACAATTCAATCGAGGATGCATCCAGAAAGAGCTGCACGGAATGCACCTCGCTGATGGCGCAGCTTCTCTTTTCTTTTTCTTCTCCGCTGAAAGCGGTGCGCTCCAGCACAGCCAGCCCCTCTTCCTGATGAAATATAAACCGGGCCGCGCCCCGAATTGAGATTTCAAAACCGGATTCGCAAGTGATGTCCTCCAGCAGCACTTCAGCCCGGGACGCATCTTTCACCGGGAGGCTTACAGACGAGCAATTCAATTGAAGACGGTGCTTTTGTTCATCCGTGCGGCGTGATTTCATTTCCGAAAGCGGGCGCTGTATGATTCTGCCGTTGGACAGTGACAGCTGTCTCGGCATCGTTAAGCAGTGAATCCAGTGATACGCATGGGTCGGATGTTTGTCCTCATGCTGATCCGGAACGCCCATCCACGCGAACAGAATCCTCCGTCCCTTATCATCTTCCAGCGTCTGCGCCGCATAAAAATCAAATCCTCTGTCAAGCTCCGTAAATTCACCGTGCTTAAACTCTGGCGGCTCTGTATGCAGCCTGCCGAGGAAATAGCCCGCCTGGTGGCTGTTATGATATTTTATCCCGTCGGATTCAAGCCCCTGCGGACATACGAGCAGCACGTCGGTTCCGTCAAGGGAAAACAAGTCGGGACATTCCCACATATAACCGAATGACCCGAGACCGCCGGAGTCCGCTCCCGCAATCGAACCGAGAAACGTCCAATCCGTCAAGTTCTCTGATGTGAACAATACAGCGCTTCCGGTGAGCTTTTCTGTCTGCGCGCCAAGCACCATGTAATACGCTCCGTCTTTCTTCCAAACCTTCGGATCACGGAAATGAGCGGTATAGCCTTCCGGGAGACGAGCGACGACTCCTTTTTTTTCAAATACGATCCCGTCTTCGGATACGGCGAGGCATTGATACGTTTCCCGATTGCCTTCTCCGTCACGGACATTGCCTGTGTACATCAGGCAGAGCCGCCCGTCTTTTTCGATGGCGCTTCCGGAATAGCAGCCGTTTTTGTCATACCACTCACCCGGCGCAAGCGCGATTTCTTCCTCTTTCCACTCAACGAAATCCTTCGTCGTCACATGCGCCCAAAATTTCGCGCCGTGCCCCGTATGAAATGGCTGCCATTGAAAAAACAAGTGATATACGCCGTTCCATTGGATCACGCCGTTCGGATCATTTAAAAGCCCGACCGGCGGCATAATATGATAGTTCTGGCGGTATGGATCTGACGCGGCTGTTTCTCCCCGCTTCTTTTTTGCTTCCTCAGCCTGCAGGCGCAGCTCTTGATCCGGTGTCCTCATTTGACGGCCTCCTTTTCTTTAGCTCCCATAATGTAAGCGGCAATAAACGCCGAGACAGAGGCGATGCCCATTCCGATCAGATAGTTTATAAGATTTCCTAAACCGAGCGGAGCCGTGATGGCAATCATCGGAATTCCGGTCAGACCGTAGGCATTGGCGGCGACACCGGTCACCACGACATAGGCTCCGCCCAGCGCTCCGCCGATCATTCCCGCGATAAACGGCTTGCGGTATCTTAGGTTCACACCGAAAATGACTGGTTCGGTTACACCGAGAAAAGCGGAAAATGCGGCCGGCAGAGCGATTTCTTTCATTTTCGCTTTTTTCGTCAGGAAAAATACAGCCAGTCCCGCCGCGCCCTGAGCGACATTCGCCATCGACCAGATAGGAAGGATATAGTTTCTGCCCAAATCAGCGATGAGGCCGGCCTCAATCGCATGAAAGCTGTGATGCACACCGGTAAGCACAATAAGCGGATAAAGACCGCCGAAAAGCAGTCCGGCAACAATGCCCGCATGATCATACACATATGTCAGCGAGACGGTAATGCCTGATCCGATCGCCCTGCCAAGCGGACCGATTGCGATAAAGGTGATAAATCCTGTGACAATCACCGTGACAAACGGCGTGACCAATAAATCGAATGCGTGAGGCACAATTTTTCTCGTGCCCTTTTCCACTTTGCTCATAATGTAAACGGCTAACAGTACGGGGATGACCGTCCCTTGGTAGCCGAGCAGCGCAATGTCGAAGCCGAAGAGCTGCATAAAATCAGGCGATGCATCCGCAAGCCCCCACGGATTCAAAAGCGCCGGATGGATCATAATTCCCCCGAGCACGGCACCAAGATAGGCATTACCGCCAAATTCCTTCGCCGCGCTGAACCCGATGAATACGGGCAGGAAGATAAACGCCGCGCTTGAAAACATGTCTAAAAGCTTAAACAGCGATGATTGTTCAGACACCCAGTGAAAAGCCTTCATCATGCCGAGCAGCCCCATTAAAAGTCCGCTTGCCACGATAGCCGGAATGATGGGAACGAATATGTTAGACAGTGTCTTCGCAAATCTTGCGGCCGGATTCAGCTTTTTTTTCGCTGCGTCCTGATGTGTCTCACGATCCTCCCGCCCCAAATCGGCTTCTTTTGAAAAAGCGTCATACACTTTATTCACGAGGCCGGTGCCGAATATAATCTGATATTGCCCCGAGCTGCTGAAAGCCCCTTTTACGCCTTCTATTTCTTCAATGCCGGCCTGGCTGATCTTCTGTTCATCTTGAATGACGAGCCTGAGCCGCGTCGCGCAATGTGTCGCGCTGATGATATTTGATTTCCCTCCGATATGTTTGATAAGCTGTTTTGCCGTTTCTTGATAATTCATGATGTATCCCCCTTTCTAAAATCAAAAAAGACCTAAAATTCGCCAACGAAAAAGGTCAGCATGATCCCTTTTTCATGTACGCAAATTTTAGGTCTTGCCTGCATTACCAGTCACAATCCCGCCGGATTCAGTTTTTTTAATGCGCTTTCATTCTATTTCATGATAGCGCTTTCGTCAATATGTTTTCAAAAAAAAAGTCTGTTTCTCGAAACAGACGCGTTATTCCGGGTTTTTTTGCAGACGCTGGACATGCAGCGTGATATAGCCGGCCTCGGATTCCGGCAGCTCCAAATCATATTCAGTTTTTAAAAACGCCGCCAGTTCAAGCGCACACCGATAAGCAAACGGATACTTTTTTTGGATGAAATAAAGCATCTCCTCGTCCATGGAATGGAGTGCTTCATTTGAGTCCAACCGGCTGACCGCATACCGTAAGTGCGTGACGAGGCGCTGATAGGAAATACTGTCTTCATCCACCTTCTGTTCGAAAAAGGATTCGATCTTTTCGATCATTTCTTTGATCATGGTTGTATGCTTCATCGCCGAATACATGCTTTTGGCATCCGCCTTGGCAGTGTGGATATGAAGCGCGATATACCCCGCCTCATCATCAGGCAATGATATACCGAGGGTTTGTTTCACGTGTTCAACCGCCCAGCGGCCGATCTCATATTCTTTTTTATAAAGCGCCTTAATTTCATGAAGCAATCGGTTATGCACCTGAAGGCCGTTTTGAATCCTTTCGATCGCAAAGGATAAATGGTCCGCCAGCGCAATGTGGATGTGATCGCTCAAAGGTGCCGCAAGCTCTCCCTCCGCATGGCTGATGATATCTTCAGCCGCCTCTATATGCTCTTCGGGAAGCGTTTCTAACACTTGTTTGAACTTTTCATTTTCGTCGTGCACGACAAATATTTTTTCAATTTTATGTTTTTGAATCACATCATTTTTTCTCTTTTGAAAAGCGATTCCGGGACCCATTACGATCTTTTCCCGTCCGTCTTCTTTTATTAACGCCGCATTGTTATTTAATACTTTGTCTATTCTCAAGAGGTTCGCTCCCGTTCATATGTTTAGTGGGATTGTACCCTCTTTTTCATATGATGTAAAGGTGCCGGACCCGCGCGCTCCCGTTTCGGCAATTCTTTGCGGACAGGCATCCATCGGTTTTTATCCAGCCTGCCGCGGGCCGATTTCGTTTCATCGGTCAAATCCGCCGATCGGACACGGCTCACAAACGAAAAAGCCCCAGCCGTCCGCTTCGCTTTCTTATGATAAGCCGCTTGGTTTCCGTACACGGCGGCTAATGGATATCTTCCGTTACCCGGCGCCATCCAGTTCATCAGAAAGACCATCCACACCCGTAAAGATACTAGCAAACGTTTCATTGCAAATCATCCCTCCGCTTCTTTTTGACAGACAGCTTGTTCGCAGGCCTGTTTTTCTCTCCGCTTTAACGGAAAAGGCGGCCGATCCTTCTCCGCTAAAAACTAGCGGGTCTAGCAACCCTATGACTCTATGATAGACGCGGCCGGGCGAATTGTTTGTCACAATATGAGTGAAAAAACAAACTAGTTTTCAGAAGTTTTGTTGAAAGCTGATGGAAATGACCTGAAAAATGGAAAAGCCGATAAAAAAAGTTATACACACCTTATCCCTTGGTTAAGCACAGCTTAAACACAGGGCATATCCACATATCCACAAACTCGATCTATATTTTGTATAGGAACACTCGTTCCCGACAATATATATACACAAATTTATTCAGTTATACACAGGATTCTGTGTATAACTCCCTCCTTATTCACAGACCAATTTCCATAAATGAGTCATATGTCACAAGGATTATTTTGAATTTTCAAGAAATATATACTAGATTTCTAATTTAGATAAAGAAAAAAGGGGGAAACACGATTGAAAAAAGGAATCATCCGTTATCTGCTTCCGGCTTTTGTCTTATCCTTTACCTTATCCACAAGTTCACAGGCTGCGCCGGCTTCAAAACCGCAAACTCCTGATCTTGAGAAGGCTGAGGTGTTCGGTGACATTGATATGACCACCGGAAAACAAACGACAGTCATCGTGGAGCTGAAGGAAAAGTCACTGGCGGAAGCAAAGGAACTCGGCAAAGCACAGACAAAAAGCAAGCTGAAAAGCGAACGCGCAAAAGTGAAAAAGAAAGCGCTCAAAACCATTAAACACGGAAAAATTAACAGGGAATATGAGCAAGTGTTTTCCGGCTTCTCCATGAAACTCCCGGCAAATGAAATCCCCAAACTGCTGAGTGATCAGGATGTCAAAGCGGTTTATCCGAATGTCACCTATCATACCGATCAGCTCAAAGATAAAGACATCACCCTATCTAAGGATGCCGTGTCTCCGCAGATGGATGACAGCGCGCCTTATATAGGGGCAAATGACGCGTGGAAGCTCGGCTATACGGGTAAAGGCGTCAAGGTTGCCATTATTGACACCGGTGTCGAATATAAACACCCTGACTTAAAGAAAAATTTCGGACAATATAAAGGATACGATTTTGTGGATAACGACTACTATCCTGAAGAAACACCGTCCGGTGATCCGAGAGGCGCGTCGACTGACCACGGAACTCATGTCGCGGGCACGGTAGCGGCAAACGGAACGATTAAAGGCGTCGCGCCGGATGCTACACTCCTTGCCTACCGTGTGCTCGGTCCGGGCGGAAGCGGAACAACGGAGAACGTCATCGCCGGCATCGAACGCGCCGTACAGGACGGAGCGGATGTCATGAACCTTTCTCTCGGCAATTCTGTGAATAACCCAGACTGGGCGACAAGCACGGCGCTTGACTGGGCGATGTCAGAAGGCGTCACGGCCGTTACATCAAACGGAAACAGCGGGCCGAACAATTGGACCGTCGGCTCTCCGGGAACGTCCAGAGAAGCCATCTCCGTCGGAGCGACACAGCTGCCGCTGAACGAGTACGCCGTCTCCTTCGGTTCCTATTCCTCAGCGAAAGTAATGGGCTACAACAAAGAAGATGACATAAAAGCACTGAATAAAAAAGAAACAGAGCTCATAGAGGCGGGTATCGGCGAGCAAAAGGATTTTGAAGGCAAAGATCTGAAAGGAAAAGTAGCGGTCGTCAAACGGGGCAGCATCGCCTTTGTGGATAAAGCAGACAACGCCAAAAAAGCGGGCGCGATCGGTATGGTTGTGTATAACAATGCCCCGGGAGAAATTGAAGCCAACGTACCGGGCATGTCCGTGCCGACGATTAAGCTTTCATCAGAAGACGGCGAAAAACTCGTCAGCCAATTAAAAGCGGGCGGCACAAAAGCGACATTCAATTTATCCGTGGCTAAATCGCTCACTGAACAAATGGCAGACTTTTCGTCACGCGGTCCGGTTATGGACACGTGGATGATTAAACCTGACGTCTCCGCTCCCGGCGTAAACATCGTCAGCACCATTCCGACCCATGATCCGGCCGACCCGTACGGCTACGGATCGAAGCAGGGAACGAGCATGGCTTCCCCGCATGTAGCCGGCGCAGCTGCCGTCATCAAGCAGGCCAAACCGAAATGGAGCCCGGAACAAATAAAAGCCGCTCTCATGAACACGGCCGAAACCTTAACGGACGCGGACGGTGACGTATACCCGCATAATGCGCAAGGCGCCGGAAGCATCAGAATCATGAAGGCGATCAAAGCAGACTCCCTTGTCGCCCCGGGAAGTTATTCTTACGGAACGTTTATGAAAGACAAAGGCAATGAAACGAAAAAAGAAACCTTTACGATTGAAAATCAATCGTCCATCAGAAAATCATATCAGCTCGAGTACTCTTTCAACGGCACGGGCATTACCGTTTCGGGCACAGACCGGGTCGTGATCCCCGCTCATCAAACCGGAAAGGTCAATGCGAAAGTAAAGGTCAATGCCAAAAAAGTAAAGGCAGGCACCTATGAGGGAACCGTCACAGTGCGAGAAGGCGGAAAAACAGTCGCAAAAGTGCCGACGCTGCTGATTGTAAAAGAGCCGGACTATCCGCGCGTGACGTCAATCGACGTGCAGGACGGCACAACGCAGGGAACCTACCAAATTGAAACCTATCTTCCGGCGGGAGCCGAAGAGCTTGCCTTCCTTGTATATGACAGCAATCTTGACTTTGTCGGCCAAGCCGGCATCTACAAAAAGCAGGATAAAGGCTATCAATATTTCGACTGGAACGGCAAAGTCAATGGTGACAGCGCACTGCCGGCAGGAGAATATTATATGCTGGCCTATGCCGCGAACAAAGGGAAATCAAGCCAGGTGCTGACTGAAAAACCTTTTATCATTGAATAACCGAACAACCCTGCTGGAGCATCAGCAGGGTTTCTTTCTGATCATTCGGCAAAAGCTTCACGAAGCAGCCGGTATGACTGAAGTTTATCTTCAAAGTGATGAGTAATGGTCACAGCCATCACTTCTTCCGTTCCGTATGCTTTACTGAGAGCCAGAATCTGTTCTTTCACTTGTTGCTTCGTTCCGATGATCATTCGATTCCGATTATCGGCAATTCGTCTTTGTTCATACGGTGTGTACGTATTGCCGCGGACGGTTTCGTAAGACGGTACGCCGTGAAGCGGAATCCCCTGTTCACCCGCAAGCAGCGTATAATCCATGACGGCCGCGAGTTCCTCCGCTTTCTCCTCCGTGTCCGCGCACAGCACAAACACCGCCACGGCTGTTTTTGGTTCTTTTCCTAATACTGAAGATTTAAATCTGCGCTTATATTGTGCTGTCGTGCTTTCTCCGCCTTCACCATTAATAAAATGGGCAAACATATAGCCTGCTCCCATTTCTGCGCTCAGAAGCGCGCTTTCCCCCGAAGAACCGAGAAGCCAGACTTCCGGCGCCGTCTTAATAAGGGGTGATGCGGTCAGATTCGGAAAACGGTGATTGTCATCAGCTGCATCATGCAAATACATCGCCAGCTCACGAAGCTGCTGCGGATATTGATCAGCGTTACGCTTCCCGCCGTCATTCAGCGCCCATGATGCGATCGGCATTCCGCCCGGCGCTCTCCCTAATCCGAGATCGATTCTGCCCGGCGTCAACCCTTCAAGCACGCGGAAATTCTCCGCCACCTTATATGCGCTGTAATGCGGAAGCATGACACCGCCCGAGCCTACACGAATCTCATTCGTTTTCGCCGCAATATGGCTGATCAGCACTTCAGGGCTTGAACCCGCCAACCGCTCTGAAAAATGATGCTCTGACACCCAAAACCTCTTATATCCAAGCTTTTCCGCCTCCTGCGCCAGTCTTACTGTATTCCGCAGCGCGCTTTCCGCGGAACTCCCTTCTGATACAGGAGATTGATCTAATATGCTTAATGAAATCATCACTGTCACCTCATCAACATCGTACCACTGCTAAGCCGTTTTTTCTTTCTGTATGCTTATAAGCATCCCTGATGATAAACATTTATATACCTTGTTCCATTTTGTCGAAATATGTTACACGTGAAACATAAAAACCTCTCCCGGTCAGGAGAGGTTTTTTCTTAATTCTTTTGAAAACCTTTATCTTTTACATATTGATTTAAATAGGTTCTCGGTTTTTGTTTCATGAACTGCAGGATTTGATCAGACCACGTTTCAACCCGCTTGCCGTTTGTCCTTTTATCATAATAAGCGGAAATGGTTTCATCATATTCCTTCATATAACTGCGGAAGTGTTCTTCATTCGTATCGTACGTGTTTTCATGATATACGGCTTGTTTCGGCAGGCGCGGCTTTTGACCGGACGGATGAGCGGGATGACCGACTACCAAGCCGAACAGCGGCAGCACATGGTCAGGCGTTCCAAGCACTCCCGTCACCTGATCAAGTTCATTTCGAATGCCTCCGATATAACAAATGCCAAGTCCCATTGATTCCGCGGCAACACTTACGTTTTGTGCGGCAAGTGCGGCATCAATGACGCTGACCATAAACATTTCCGTATTCTCAAGAAGCTCGGTAATGTTTTCGCCTTTTTCCTCAGCAAGTTTTTTATGACGGTACAAATCAGCGCAAAACACAAACAAGTGCCCGTTATTTTCGACGTAAGGCTGGTTTCCAGCCAGTGCCGCCAGCTTCCGCTTTTTCTCCTTATCGGTTACGCCGATGATGGAGTAAGCCTGCACGTAACTGGACGTTGACGCCGCCTGGGCGCTTTTCACTAATGTATCTATCTCTTCTGCTGTCAGAAGCTCGTCAGTAAATGATCGGATCGACCGATGATTAAGTATCGTTTCGATGGTATTGTTCATATAAAAGCCTCCTTCTCTCTATATCATATCCGAAAGGGAATCATGTCAAAAGCGAAATGCTCTAAACAAAAAAAGACAGCCCGAAAAACGAGCCGTCTCACATTAAGAATTGAACAGGTAGCTTTTATATTTCGTCAGCTGCACACTTGCGTTATATACGATCCCGAAGCTGATTAATGTAGAAAGCACCGAGCTCCCCCCATAGCTGACAAACAGCAGCGGAATACCGGTAACCGGCATAATGCCGATATTCATCCCGATGTTCTGGAAAGTGTGAATCACGATAAGTGCAGTAAATCCTACGCAAAAAAACGCGCCAAATCGGTTAAACGCATGCAAGCGGTCAATCAGCACCACAAGTCTGTAAATTAAAAAGAAAAACATGACAACCGCAATGGCGCAGCCTAAAAATCCAAAACTTTCACCCAAAATCGCAAAGATAAAGTCGGTCTGTCCCTCAGGTACGTACACCTTCAGATTATGAACGCCGTTTCCGGTAATGCCGCCCGATCCGATCGCCATAACGGCCTGATCCACCTGCCAGCTTTTATCGCTCTCTGCCTGAGTCGTTGCCGCACTGGAGTCAGACATCCACGATGTAATCCGGTTAATTTGATAATCCGCAATGCCGATTGAATTCGCCACATGGGGAAATTCAATCACGAGAACTAAGAAAAGGCCAAGCACAAGCGCGGCCGAACCGCCGATAATGGTGATCAGCTTCCAGTTCACACCCGACATAAACACCATCACCATAACGATAAACAGACAGATCGCACCCGTTCCGGCATCCTGCAAAACGATCATCCCGATCGGAATAACCGTCCATGCCGCAATTTTCAAAAGCAGATTCACATCTTCCCGAAGTGACCTTTGATCCTTCGGGCCCGCCTTCGATATAATGGACGCGACCATCATCATAATTCCTATTTTCGTAAACTCAGAGGGCTGGAGGGTAAAGTTTCCGATTTGAAACCAGCTCTTCGCTCCGTTTTTAATCGGCGCGATGGATTCCGGCGCCACACGCAAAAGGAGCAGCGACAGCACACCGGCAATCAATACGTACAGACTCAGTTTTTCAAGCTGCTCTAAATCAAAGTACAGCAATAATCCGATGAATCCCGCACCTATAACATAGAAGACAATCTGTTTCATCCAGGCACTGCCTCCGTACTGCCCGAACTGTCCGGCCGCATAAATCGCCGCAACACTAATTATTAAAAACACACCAAATATAAAAATCAAATCCCCCTGATAATAGGGATTTTGCTGTTTCTTATATCGACTCATTCTATCCCGCCTTACATTTTCATCGGAAGTCACTATTGTTTATTATACATGAACACCGTTCAAGAAAACATGATGAGGTTGCTTCCTTTTTATTTTTTACGGTTTGGGGACTACACGACATATGACGTGTCAGAAAAGGAAATGTTTCGGTCATGATGAAACTTTTCCGATAAAAAACCCCTTCTCGTCAGAAAAGGGGTTTCAGCCTATGTTTAACGTCATAAACAAGCTGTTCGGGTCCTCTTTATAATGTGCAAACGGATCACAATATTGAAACCCGGCTTTTTCATACAGGCGTCTGGCGGGGAGAAAAGCCTCCATAGAACCGGTTTCCAAGCTGATCCGATGATAGCCCCGCCGCCTTGCTTCTTCAAGCATATGGCGGAGGATCCGGTTGGCAACGCCTTTTCTGACATGATGCGGAGAGGTTTTCATTGATTTGATCTCACCGTGCCGGCTGTTTAGCTCCTTTAAGGCACCGCAGCCGAGCAGGATGCCGTTTTCCCTCGCACTCCAAAACGTAACGTCAGGCTGACGCAGCCGGTCCGCATTGAGCGCATGTATACTTTCCGGAGGAGAATGCATGGTCATGCTCTTCAGATGATCCTGCAAAAGCGCAAAGACATCCGGCGCTGTGACATCTTCTTTCCTTACGTCCACTTCAAACCACCCTTGCTGTGCATATTTTCTTTGACCATAGCAAAGGTTCACAGCCTGCGCCATTCCATTGTCCGGAAATGTGACAGGGTATTTGGCCTTTCCGGTTTCTTGTACCTATCCAAAAATGAGGCAATAGTTGCAATACATTTCTCGAAAAAGCGGTATCAAAAATTGGAAAACATGGTATAATAATTGTAACAAAATGTTCAAAAAACGACCACAAAACAGACACATTTCATTCTCTGTATTTCATTTTGGAAACGCTCCCATAAAATGAAAGGAGACATGTAAGATGGACATGTTTTTTGCTTATTTACTGGTCGCGAGCGCAACACCCCTCTTTATCTGGCTGGATAACAAAAAAGTCGCTCTTTCGGCCATACCGCCAATTATTCTCATGTGGGTTTTCTTCTACTTTTACGCAACCAGCAGCCTATCCCCTCTCGGCCACACACTCATGATCATCCTGTTTGCCGTCAACGTCATCGTTGCCCATATCGCCGCCTTTATCATTTACGGCCTTCCGCGCCTGCGCCGGAGAAGAAGCCAATAAAGGCACAAAAAACCCTCTTCGCCTGAACGAAGAGGGTTTCTTTTTATTCCTGATGTTCGGAATGATGCTTCGCACCGCCAGGAGGGTTTCCATCCATATGGTCACCGTGATGGTAGTGCGCCGCAAAGATCCAGATGGAACCAAGGATGATAACAATCGCTCCGAAAAATCCGAAGAGCGTGTTTCCGACTTGGATTCCGCCGTTTTCGCTTTCTGTCATGTGCATGAACATGAGAAGCTGAAGACCGGCTTGGATAAATGCGAATCCGAAAATGATCCAGAGTTTTGCTGATGAGCTTAAATCCGTATATACTGCAACCCAAAGGGCCAGCAGGGTCAGAATAATAGACAACGCAAAACCTACGATATGCTTCCACGGAAAGTGGCTGTGTTCAGCAGATTTGTTTGCCATATTATAGTCCCCCCAATCCGATGAGATAGACGCCTGTAAAGATGAAGATCCAAACAACGTCTAAGAAGTGCCAGTATAAACTTGAGATAAAGATTTTTGAAGACGTCTGCGGCGTTAATCCGCGTTTCTTCAATTGCAGTAAGATGCCGGCAATCCAGAAGATACCGATCGTTACGTGCGTTCCGTGCGTTCCCAGAAGGACGAAGAATCCAGACCAGAAAGCACTTGTACCGAGAGATGCTCCTTCATGTACATAGTGGATGAACTCGTTAAGCTCACATCCGACGAAGCCCGCGCCAAGAAGAAGCGTAATGATCGTCCAAATGACGACGCCTTTTAAACTTCCGCGACGCATTTCATGAACAGCGATCCCGCAGGTGAAACTGCTGATCAGAAGCAGGAATGTCATGATCATGACAAGCTTCACTTCAAATAATTCAGCCGGTAAGACTCCTCCTGCTGTTCTTCTTTGAAGAACGAAGAAGGTTGCAAATAGTGTTGAGAACAACACAATCTCTGCCCCTAAAAAGATCCAAAACCCGAGAATATTGAGTCTGCCGGTTTCAGATTGATATTCCATAGGCGCGTTAGAATTGCCGTGTTCTGCATGTTCCATAAATCACGCCTCCTTTATTCGGAAATCTTTCTTTCCGTCTCTTTTATTTCTTCAACAGGTATATAGTAGCCATTGTCATATTCAAATGAACGAAGCACCATGCAAAGCAGAATGCCGATCAAGCCGACAATGCCCATCCAGAACCATTCAAATACAAGTCCGAAGCCTGCAATACCGAACGCCACTGACATAATAAGCGGTCTTCCGGAGTTGTGCGGCATATGGATTTTCTTGAACTTGCTTTCCGGATGAATATCCGTTTTGTCTTCTTTCAATTGCAGGTACGCATCTTGAGATTTCACTTCAGGAAGCACCGCAAAGTTGTAATGCGGCGGAATCGCAGATGAAGTCGCCCACTCAAGCGTACGTCCCACGCCCCATGAATCTCCGCTGATCTCGCGAGTAGAGTAGCGGAAGCTGTAGTAGATGTTGTAGCAAAGGATTAAGAATCCGACACCCATCATGAAGGCTCCGACAGTTGAAATAAAGTTTAATGCAGTCCATCCGTCATTCGGTCCGTAAGTGTAAATACGGCGAGGCATACCTTGCAGCCCCAAGAAGTATTGAGGGAAGAAACATACATTAAATCCGATCATAAAGATCCAGAAGAACCATTTTCCGATTCTTTCGTTCAGCTTGTGACCGAACATTTTCGGATACCAGAAAATAAATCCTGCGAAACATGCAAATACCGTACCCGCGATCAGCACATAGTGGAAGTGAGATACGAGGAAGTACGTATTATGGTATTGATAATCCGCTGCAGCCATCGCAAGCATAACCCCTGTTACCCCGCCGACAACGAAGTTCGGAATAAACGCGAGCGCCCACAGCATCGGTGTTGTAAAACTGATCCGGCCTTTATACATCGTAAAGAGCCAGTTAAAGATTTTAACCCCGGTCGGAACCGAAATCGCCATCGTTGTAATCGAGAAGAAAGAGTTAACGGACGCACTGTTCCCCATTGTGAAGAAGTGGTGAGTCCATACAAGGAAACTCAGGACGGAAATGGCGATAATTGAGCCGACCATCGCTTTGTAACCGAATAACTGCTTTCTTGCAAACGCTGAAATAATTTCAGAGAAAATACCGAATGCCGGTAAGATAACGATATATACTTCAGGGTGTCCCCAAATCCAGAACAAGTTAGCCCAAAGCATCGGCATACCGCCGGCTTCCAGCGTGAAAAAGTGAGCGCCGAACAAACGGTCAAATGATAACAGCGCCAATGCCACTGTCAAAACAGGGAAGGCGAATACGATAATAACCATTGTAATCAGCGTCGTCCATGTGAACATCGGCATACGCATCAGCGTCATGCCTTTCGTACGCATTTTCAGGATCGTCACCATAAAGTTGATACCCGTCATCAGCGTACCGATACCGGCAATCTGAAGACCGAGCAGGTAGAAGTTCTCACCAGGCCCGGGACTCATGTCGTTGCTTGCCAGCGGCATGTAACTCGTCCAGCCTGCGTTCGGAGAACCTCCGATAACGAAAGAAATATTGAAAAGCATCGCACCTACGAAGAACGTCCAGAAACTCAGGTTGTTCAAGTAAGGGAATGCTACGTCGCGCGCACCGATCTGCAAAGGTACGACAACGTTGATCAGACCGATTAAAAACGGCATCGCCATGAAGATAATCATGATCGTACCGTGAGTCGTAAAGATCTCATTATAGTGGTTTGAGTCTAAAAAACTGTTATTAGGAAGCGCTAACTGGGCGCGCATCATCAAGCCGTCGACCCCGCCGCGGAACAGCATGATAACAGCAGAGATAATGTACATGATTCCAAGTTTCTTATGGTCTACAGACGTCAGCCATTCAGACCAGAGCCATTTCCACTTTTTGAAGTATGTGAGTACAACGATGATAGCGATAGTGGAAAGCGCAATGGAAACTTGTGCGCCCAGAATTAATGGGTCACCTGTTACAAAAAATTCATCCCATCTCAATTTCATTCGGGCTTCCTCCTTTCTTGTTCAATTTCAATCTTGTTTATCGTCGGATACTTTAAATTCGTTTTTCTTTACATTTTCCCACGGATCTGTTTTAGAGTGCGGTGATACGGCTTTGTAGCCAAGGCGTTTGCGCGCCTCCATCGCATATTCGGCATCTTGGCCGTGGTCAACGTATTTTAAGTGTGTAGAAGAGAACGTTAATTTACCGACATTCTCCGGAAGCATCAGTTCGTCATACTTCTCTTTCGTCAGCTTTGGAGAATCGCTTTGGGCTTTTTTCACCCAGCTGTTAAAGTCTTTTTGCGTAACAGCTTTTACGTTGAATTTCTGGTCGGCAAAGTGTTCGCCGGTGAAGTTCGCGTTGCGGCCTTCATATGTTCCCACTTTGTCAGCCTGTAAGTATTGATCCATCAGCATTCCCGCCATCGCGTATTTTTGTCCCCCAAGCTGAGGAATCCATAGCGATGCCATTGAATCGGCTGAAGAAATTTTAAATAAAACCGGACGGTCTACAGGAATGTTCAGGTAGTTAACCGTCTCAATATCCTGCTCTGGGTAGCTGAATACCCATTTCCAGTCTACCGAAGTAGCATAAACAACAAGAGGCTCTTTATCCTTTGTCGCTTCAGGCGCTTTTTCTAACGAATATATCGTCTGTACGGTAGGCACAGAAAGTGCAATAACAATTAAAATTGGGATCACTGTCCAGACTACTTCTAAGAACGTGTTGCCGTGCATCTCGGGCTTGTAATTTCCGCTGTCTTTGCCTTTGCGGTCGCGGTATTTCACTAAAATGATTGTAAATAGTACGAAAACGACGCCGACAATGAACAGCATAAATCCGATTGACAAGAGAATCAGATCTTTCTGCTGGTCTGCTACAGGTCCTTTCGGATCTAAAACGGAAATGTCGCTGCATCCGCCCAGTACGAAAACAACAGCCAACATCGCTAATAAAAGTAACGGTTTAAATGCTCTGAACAAGAAGATCACCATCCTTCCTATTGATGTAGTGAATCTGAAATGTACTTTCTCAAAATCTTTTCTCTATCTACCTTGTTATGCTATCAAAATCTGCCCTTATTAGCTTTATTTTTTTCTAAAGTTCATCTTTTTTTCGACCTAATGTCACAAAATCGTCAAAAAATGCATGAACTTTTTCCACTTGCGCAAACCAAACATAAAAAGTTTTAGATCATTTAGCATATATAGAGAAAAAAGATAGTGAGAACGAATAATACCAAATAAAGGTTTACCATAATAAAAAACGCTGGTCAACAAAAAGTTTCATTTTGTTAAACATTCTACAAAAGAAATATTTTTTCCTTTGCTCACACCTTTTCACACGGTTTCCATTTTAACGCAACGCATTATGAAAAAAAAGACCGGAACGCGCCTTGATATGTTCATTATAAAAAACGCATTCATATGTTTAATATGGACAAAACGAAGGAAACATATAGGCATAAATAATAAAAAATAGGAAGTGATATTTATGGGTTTTATCGTATCTCTGATTGTCGCTATTATTATCGGCTGGATCGGAAGTTTATTTGTAAAAGGCAGTATGCCCGGGGGAATCATCGGGTCAATGATCGCCGGTCTGATCGGCGCATGGATCGGGCACGGACTGCTCGGCACATGGGGTCCTCACCTTGCCGGCTTTGCCATCATTCCGGCAATCATCGGAGCTGCGATCGTGGTATTCTTATTCAGCCTGATCGCCAGAAGCAGAGGATAAAAAAAAGCCTCGTCCCTTATGGGATGAGGCTTTTTTCCGGTAGAGCGCCCAAATGGCGGATAAGCCGCCGGAAAGCCGCTCTGCCTTCTTCTGTCTGTTTAAAGACGCCGGCATGCTCCAGTATCCGCGCAAAGGCATGGCCGATTTCCTCTTTCAGAATCTGTTCCGCGTTTTCTTTCGTTACCTTCCGCTTATGCAGCACACTGAGCGCCCAATCTTTATGCTTTGCCGCAGAAGGGTCTGCCGTTAAGACCGCTTCCGGGTCCGGTGAGCACAGCGCTTCAGCCGTGTATTTCATTTCTTGTTCAAGGCGGCCCGGCAGAATCGCAAGCCCCATTACCTCAATCAGTCCGATATTTTCTTTTTTCAGGTGATGAACTTCCTGATGGGGATGAAAAATTCCCAGCGGATGCTCATCAGAGGTGCGGTTATTTCTGAGGACGAGATCTAATTCGAATAAACCGTTTCTCCGCCGGGCAATCGGCGTAATTGTATTGTGCGGTGTTTCTCCTGAACAGGCGAGGAGATCAGCCGCCTCATCGGAATAACCGCGCCATGCCCGCAGGATGGCATCCGCCGCGCCGGAAAGCTCAGACGCGCTCTCGCTTTGCAGGCGGATGACCGACATCGGCCACTTCACAATTCCCAACACCGTTTTCGGATAGTCAGGCAGCTTGTACCGGCTTTCTGTCTCCGCCCGCGCCATCGGGAATTCATAATTGCCCCCCTGAAAATGGTCGTGGCTTAAAATACTGCCGCCGACAATCGGCAGATCAGCATTGGAACCGAGAAAATAATGAGGATACTGGCTGACGAACGACAGCAGCCGGTCAAACGTTTTTTTGCTGATCTTCATCGGTTCGTGCCGGTCTTTCAAAACGATGCAATGCTCCCGGTAATACACATACGGAGAAAATTGCAGAAACCACTGCTCATCGCCGAGAATTACCGGAATGACACGAAGGTTTTGACGCGCCGGGTGATCCGGTCTCCCCTCGTACCCGACATTTTCTTTACAAAGAACACATCTCGGATAATCGGATTGAGACTGCTCTTTGGCAGCGGCAATTGCTTTCGGATCTTTTTCCGGTTTTGAAAGGTTGATCGTGATGTCCAGCTTTCCGTAAGCCGTCTCAGCCGTCCACCCGACATTCCGCTGTATTCTATCCGAACGGATATAATACACATCCTCTGAAAATCGGTAAAACGCCTTTGTCGCCTGCTCCGGCCCGTGCACCGCCTTTGTTTCTTCAAAACGACGGACAATCTCGGACGGCTGCGGGGCAAAGCAGCCCATGATCTTCGCGCTCAGCAGGTCGCGATAGGTGTCTGTATCGGCTGCAATCCGGCCCGTTTCTGCCGCCCATTCATAAATCGGGGCCAATATGTCCGGCAATGATGCCGCCGATTCATTTTCTTTCTGTTCTGAAACCTCCGGATGGGTGATATGCAAAGCTTCATATAAACGGTTTCTTGTATATTCAATATCAAGATAGGAAATCAGCTCTTTTTGCAATCCGTACCGGATTAAACGTTCCACGTGCCGCTCAATTGCCATCGTCATCCCCCTTTAGTTCTCTCGCTCCGGCTCCGACATCCGCCGTGTAAAAGTCAGCTTTTCTCCCTGTCTTTTCCTCATAGCGGGCCCCTGCCGTTTCAATAAAATCCGAAACCGCATCGTCCTTGACGATACTGACCGTACAGCCGCCGAAACCGGCTCCCGTCATCCTTGATCCGATCACCCCGCCGTGGCGCCAGGCCGCTTCAGCCAGTGTATCCAGCTCATGACTCGTCACCTCGTAGTCATCGCGTAAAGAGAGATGCGAATCCCTCATTAATTCACCGATATGATGAAGCTGATTGTTACTGAACATGTCGGCGGCCTCTATTGTGCGGTGATTTTCATAGACGGCGTGTTTCGCTCGGCGTCTGTTCACTTCATTCTGAATCAGCTCCGCATGGGCGTCAAAAGCGGAAGGGGTCAGATCTCCCAGTGATTGAACGGAAAGATGCTTCTGAAGATCACAAAGCGCTTCCCCGCACTCCTTGAGCCTCGTATTATAGCCTGAGTCTGCAAGCGTTCGTTTTTTATTGGTATTTGCAATAACGATCGACAGCCCCGACAGCCCGAGTTTTGTATATTCAAAGCTGAGCGTCCCGCAATTCAGCAGAATCGCATGATGTTTCTTTCCCATTCCGATGGCGAATTGATCCATCATTCCGCAGCTGACGCCGATAAAGGAATTTTCTGCCGTCTGAGCGAGCTTCACCAAGTCGAGCATATCCGCCTCAAGCTCATGGCATTCCTTGAGAATGACCGCCGTGACAAGTTCAATCGAAGCCGAAGATGACAGCCCCGCGCCGTTCGGGATGTTTCCCCAGAACACAATATCGAAGCCGTGCGGAAGGGAAAAACCGCTGCCGAGACATTCCGCCATGACCCCTTTCGGATAATTGGCCCACCCGTCCTCTTTTTGATAACGGATATCATCGAGACTGCATTCCTTTATGCCTGCCTCTTTAAAATTATGAGAGTACATTCTGACGAGCCTGTCCCCTCTCTCCCGGACGGCTGCATATGTACCGATCGTCAGCGCGCACGGAAAGACGTGGCCCCCGTTATAATCCGTATGCTCTCCGATGAGATTCACTCTGCCAGGCGCAAAGAAAATGCGCAGGTCCTCCGATTCCCCGAATACATCAGCAAACGCTTTCTTTATTTTGTGCTTCATACGCATCCCCTTTCACCATTACACTTTCCCCCGGGGCGCGGAAAGAAACCTTTATGACACGCCCTCTTCTTTCGCTTTTCTGAAGACAATCCACTTGCTGGCCGCATAGTTGACGACTACGATAATGACGTTATCGGCGATTTTCGCCAGCGTTTCGTTCATATGAAATTGACTGACCAGAAGAATCATCATGGCGAGATCGATGGCGAGAGACAATACCCGCACGCTGAAAAAGGCCGTCAATTCTTTCATCAGACTCCGCATCCCCGCGGTCTTTTGCTGAAATACATACAGTTTATTCGTAACATAAGCAAATAGAACGGACAGAATCCAAGCAGCGACGGTCGCCGCCTTGTAATCCATCTCAAATGCCGACGTCAGAATGTAAAAACTGACGATATTCACGATGGTCGTGAATATCCCCATAATGATATACATCATAATTTCTCTGTAGCGCATGGCAGTTCCTCGCTTTCTGAAAGACTTTTCTAAACCTTTTGTCAAATCAAGAAGAACGTTACCCTGATTTTCTGCCGCTGACAAAAACATAGAGCGCTTCAAACATGCTGCGGAAAGTAACCGGCCTTCCGAGCACATTGGATTGCTTAATCATCCCGTCGATGAGCGCGCACATCATTTTAGCGGTATGCTCGGTATCTATATGGTCTTCTATTAAATTTCTCGATTTGAGCCAATTTATGTACATGGTGCTTTCTTCTATCCATAACTTATAAAGACGGATATAAGCTTCATATTCACTGACGACTTTGTAATTGGGCATATGAACGGCAAAAGACACAACATTCCAGGCAGGCTTGCTGTTTACAAACCGCATCAACAGGCTGGCCGCGCTTACCGCAGCTTCACAAAGCGTCAACGGCCGCGCTGTTTGCTTTTCTAATTCGTCGAGATAGCCAGTGATAATCCTTTTTTTAATCTGACGCCTGTCTAACAAATGCTTCAGAAAATCTTCCTTACTTTCAAAATGAACGTAAAACGCGCCTTTGCTGAAACCCGCCGCTTTACTGATGTCATCGATTGAGACTGAATCGTAAGCTCTTTCAATCAGGAGATGAAGGCCTGCGTCAATAAAACTTTCAAATGTTTCTTCTCTCTTAATTTGAAATTTGTTTTTTTTCATTTTTTACCCCAGCTGTTTGATCATTCACTTTATCTTACACCGAATCATTCTTTTGCGGTATTTTTTATGCAAAAAGAATATGCTAGTCGACGCTTTGAGGGTAAATATTAATAGGTCATATGATTTATTTTTATTTGCATACTATCCAGTCAGTATTTATTTGTTTATTATTATATGTAAGAATTCTTGAAGGATTTTGGTTATTTCAGTCATTTTCTTAGGGAATAGGTAGGTGAATTCATCTTCAATTTGGGATTACCGGCCAACTATGTGTGATATTTGTTATACATTGGCTGCTGTAGCTGGGCAAATCAATTTTTCAATTGGAGGTTCTTATGAAAACTCATGTAATGAAAGATATAGATCAAGATTGGCAATTGTTAATTCAAGAGGCTAGAATCATGGGTTTGCACATTGACGATGTGAGGCGCTTCTTAAATACTGAAAAAGCGGTGAAGAAAAAAACACCAATGAAAAACACCATCCGCCAGCGGTAAGATTACAGGCGGATCCTTTTACTATATGACCTGCCACAGTCCGCCCGCACCCGAGTTTTCAAAGGAACATCCGCAATAAGAGGGGAATCAGAGAACAAACCGTATACCGGATAACCATTCCCGTCCGCATTCCGCAATTGAACAGCCAAACATGGTGATATGAGATCCCCCCGCTGCATATCTTGTGTATATGCCCATTTATGAGGTGATACACAGATGGATACGAATCCCTATTATGATGAAAAACAACAGAACTACTACGAAGGCCTGAATCCTTATTTATTGAACAAAATAGACGAAAACTGGCGGACAGTGCTTGATGTCGGCTGCGGCACAGGCAATTTAGGAGCGGCGATCGAAGACCGCGGAATAACGGTTTACGGCATTGAAGCGTATCCCGAAGCCGCAAAAAAGGCGGAAAGCAAATTGAGCCACGTGCTTTGCGGCGACATTGAATCCGCCATTCTTCCGTACGAATCAGAACAATTCGACTGCATGCTGTTCGGAGACGTTCTTGAGCATCTTGTCGACCCGTGGTCCGTGCTGAAAAAGCTTCGCCCGTATGTAAAAAAAGACGGCACGGTGCTTGCATGCATACCGAATGTCGGCCACATCTCAGTGGTGCTGGAGCTTTTAGCCGGCAAATGGACTTACAGTGACGCCGGATTAATGGATCAGACCCACCTGCGTTTTTTTACCCGTGAAGAGACGCTTTCATTATTTAAAGCCGCCGGCTATGAGGTGAAACGCATTGAGGCGATCCGCGTTGATCACCCCTCTTATCACAAAGCCATCGCATCATTGCACGAAGTATGCGTACAGCTTGGCATAAGGCATGACTTTATGACAGAAGCATCGGCGTATCAATATGTGATTGAGGCCGAGAGGAGCATGTAATGGATTCACATTCATTTCTGTTTGTCGTCTGTGTGAATGACGAGCCGCTCTACTCCCGGTGCAAGAGCCATATCATGCAGCTTACCGTCCCCCCTTCATACTCCGTTGATATCATGCCGATATACGATTCAGCAAGCATGGCCTCGTCCTACAACAAAGCGCTGAGACATCCCTCCAAATATAAAATTTATCTGCATCAGGATACCTTTATCATTCATCAGCATTTCCTTCATGACATGCTTCATATCTTTCAATCTCATCAGGAGCTCGGCCTTCTCGGTGTCGCCGGCTGCAAAACCCTGCCGCCGAACGGCATTTGGTGGGAAAGCGGACAGCGGATGGGAAAAGTGATTGAATACCGGGGGAATGCTTATCACCCCTTGGACTTTGAGCACGGTGATGAAGACGGCCTGTTTATGCCCGCTGCCGCCATTGACGGCTTGTTAATGGCGGCTCAATATGACGTGGAGTGGCGGGAGGATTTGTTTCGCGGCTTTCATTTTTACGACACATCACAGTCGCTTGAATTTCAAAAACACGGATATCAAGTCGGCGTCGCCTGCCAAAAAGACCCTTGGTGCCTTCATTTTTGCGGCGACTCATTTGACGCCGCGGCATATGAAGCGGACAGACAAACATTTGTCAAACACTATATGGCAAAGCCCTCTCGCTGATCGAGAGGGCTTTTTTCGGGTTAACGTTTATTCAGTTCCCGCTCAATGATTTGTTCAAAGGTTTCCTTTCCCGCCGCGCCAGGGATTCTCTCATCGCCGATGATAAACGTCGGCACTGCCGTAATGCCGGCTTCCTCATAAGCATGGCGGAGCGCTTCCCGCTGTACGTGTCTGTACGCTCTTGTCTCAAGCACCTCTTTGAAGGCAGCGCCGTCAAGTCCTGCTTCTTCCGCAAGCTTTGTCAGCACGCCAACGTCACCGATATTTTGTTCTTCCTGAAAGAACGCCTGAAAAACGCGTGTATGGTATTCGCTTCCTTTCCCATGTTCCTTTGCGAAATGAAAGCCTTCAAATGCCAAATCCGTGTAAGGATGCGGTGACACGCGGGGGAATGTGATTTCAACGCCTAACGACTGCGCCATCGGCTCAATGGAGTTTTTCCACATCTGCTGCTTGGCGGGATCATTCACCGGATCAAGTTTCGGCGAGGGGCTCGGACGCAATTCAAACGGCATCCATTCCACCTGTACGTCCTTGTCCTTGATTGCTTCTTCAAACGCCGCTTTGCCGACAAAGCAAAACGGACATACATAATCAGAATATACTTTAATCTGCAGTGTCATTGTAAGTCTCCTTTCCTTTTCATTTTAAGTTGTAACACATATAGTTACAAGTGTTTTTTTAAAAACACCCTCCATATGGAAGGTGTCACGATTCCAGCAGCCTTTGGGCGATATATTCTCCTTTTTTACAGCCGCCGGGACAGGCGAATACGGAAGAGCCGATCGTTTGTGTGTATTCATTCAGCGCATCCTTTGCCGCCAAAGCCTTCAGCATCGGGACAAATTGGCGGTCCGGGTCTTTTTGAAAGCAGATAAACAGCAGGCCTGCGTCAACATAGCCCGTCTTCTGATCAATTCCGTCCGTATAGGAAAATGCCCGGCGCAGAATCTGTCTGCCGGTTGATTTTGCCACGCTGACATGCGAGTCGGCGGGAATTTGATTCAGCTTCACGGGATCGGTTTCCTTTTTTTGTCCGAAAGGCGCGCCCGAGCTTTTCACCCGCCCGAACGTGTCCTCTTGCTCCTTCAAGGATGAACGGTCCCATATATCTAAAAACATCTTAATTTTCCTAAATGCCATGTACGTGCCGCCCGTCATCCAGTCAGGCTCTCCTGATTGAACCCAAACGATCGAATTCATCAGGTTTTCATCCTTCGTGCTTTGGTTGCCGGTGCCGTCTTTAAACCCGAAGAGGTTGCGCGGTGTTTCTCCGTTTTTCCCGCCGCTTAAGAAACCTTTATTGAGAAAGCGGACTTCGCACACCCCCGATGCCTGTTTCATCAGGTTGCGCACCGCGTGAAACGCCGTTTGTTCATTATCCGCGCAGACCTGTATGACGATATCACCGCCGCCTTGTTTCTTATCGAGCTTGTCGTTAGGCATCGGCGGAATATCGGCGAGGTGCTTCGGTTTTTTATCTTTCAGTCCGAAGCGGTCCTTCCCGTCTTTCTCGAAAAACCCGGGGCCGAGGCCGAAGGTAACGGTCAAATTCGCCGGTGCCAGATCCTGCGACTCCCCGGTATCCTGCGGAGGCATATAGTTATTTTTCTGTTCGCCCGACGGGACGGCGCCTGAAGTCAGCAGCTGCGTCAGGCTTGTCCATTGTTTGAAAAGGGAGATGACATCGGCTTTGTCGCTTGACATGACATCAAGCGCTGCAAAATACACATACGTCTGATGCGCCGTTGTGATTCCTGCTTGGTGCTTTCCGTAAAAAGGAACGATTTGATCACGATCACTTTTTTCATCATTCTTCTTTGAAGCGGTGGCCGCCGGTTTGAAGAGCGGCGCGAGTCCTCCGAGGCCGCTCGCTCCGACAGCGACAGCGGCGCCCGCGACGGCGCCCCACTTCAGGACATCCCGTCTGTGGATCTGTTTTTCCTTGTTTTGTTCATCGCTCATGCTGTGTCTTAACTCCTTTTAAAGCACACCGGCAATCTTCGACATGGTTTCAGAAAGAGCCGTCAGCTTCGTGCTTATCTCTCTGATTTGATCTGTACTTAATGTATCACAAGACATATACGATTGATCGCACGTTTTGTATTTCGACATCAAACCTTCAAATTCGCTGAATTCCGCATCAAGTTTTTCCGTGACGTCGAAATGATCTCTCACTGCGCGCTTTTCACTGTTTATAGAGGGCTTTTAAGCCTTCGGCGCCGGTGGTGATTGGTTCAGGCGTCACTTTGAGAGAAGCGATAGAGCCGTCAAACGTTCCGGTCGATATTGCAAGCTGATTGTCCTGTTCTTGACATACGGCTTATATTCTCCAAGTCCGTCACTGCCTTTTTGCGCACACAGAAAAAGGGCCGCCCTATCGGGACAGCCCTGCTTTGGAGCGCTGAATTTCCTCTGAAAACTTCCGCGCCGCCGCTTTTGGATCTTCGGCTTGGCTGATGGCGCTGATCATGCTGACGCCGTCTGCACCCGCTTCAATGACGGGCGCCGCGTTGTCAGCCGTAATGCCGCCGATTCCTACAATCGGAATGGTGATGCCCTGACGTCGCACCTCTTCAATCAATGTAACGCCCTGCACGGCTTCAGCATCTTTTTTTGTTTCGGTCGGATAGACCGGGCCCATTCCGACGTAATCGGCTCCGGCTTCTTCCGCCCGCTTCACCTCGGAGACGTTATGTGCTGACACACCGAGTATCATATCGCCGATTGCCGCTCTCGTTTCTTCGGCGTCTGCGTCATCCTGCCCGATATGCACTCCGTCCGCCTCAAGGCGCAAGGCCAATTCGACATCATCATTAATGATGAAAGGAATCCCGGCCTGCCTGCAGACATCCTGCACCTGCTTCGCGAACAGGACACGTTCCTCCCCTGTTAAAGAACCGCTCCCCTTTTCCCGAAATTGAAAAAGCGTAGCGCCGCCCTCAATGGCTTTTTTCACCACGGAAACGGGGTCTGCGCTTGTATTGTTTGATCCCATAATAAAATAAACCGATAACATATCCTTCATCATTTCCCGAGAAATACGCGTCATTTTTCTGTCACCCTTTCAATTGCAGCAAGCTCGGCCGCTTCTTGTTCTGAGATGCTTGCCAGCTTGTTTAAAAGCTCAATCTGGAAGCTGCCCGGCCCCTTATGGGAGGTGTCCAAAGCGGCAAGCTGAGCGGCGCTTCCGTATACAGAAACGGCTGAAACGGCCGCTTGCAGAACGTCCTGCCCCGCTGCGCAGAAGGCTCCGATTACAGACGTCAGCAGGCATCCCGTCCCCGTCACCTTCGTCAGCAGTTTATCACCGTTATGTACGGCGTATGTGTCGGTGCCGTCGGAGATAACGTCGGTTTTTCCGGTAATCGCAATGACCGTCTTCAGCCCGCTTGCAGCCGTCTTAGCGAGCTGAACCACATCTCCTCCGGCTTCCCCCGCATCCACGCCTTTTATCTTCCAATCAGGGGCGCCGGCAATATTGGCGATTTCCGCGGCATTTCCGCGAATGACGGACAAGCGGACCTCCTGTATGATCTTGCGGGCTGATGCCGTCCGAAACGGCGTGGCGCCGGCGCCTACCGGATCAAAAATGACCGGAACACCGTTTTCATTGGCCGATTTTCCGGCTGCGATCATAGCTTCAACCGACGCCGAACTGAGGGTTCCTATATTCAGGACGAGCGCTCCTGCGATTTTCGCCATGTCGGCTGCCTCCTCAATTGCATAAGCCATAACGGGCGATGCGCCGAGCGCGAGCAGTCCGTTAGCGGTGAAGTTCGTGACGACATTATTGGTGATACTGTGAACGAGCGGGTTTTGATCCCGCACTTTACTCAAGTGTTGAGCTGCGGTTTGTGCGTCCATGCTTAATCATCCTTTTTTCTCTTTTTCGGATTCCATAAATACGATTTCGTATGCTCCAGCCAGGCTCTGGCGGCAAAGGACATATAGCGGTCTTTCCGCCAAATGATGGCTAAATGCCACGGAATAACCGGATGAACGAGCGGAATGGTTCTGACTTTGTCAGGATCAAGACCGCGGCAGATTCTTTCCGGCAAGAGGCCGATACCGAGATTGGCGGATACCATTTCGCTGATAAAGTCCCACTGTGACGTTTCATAAATGACGTGAGGCCTGAATCCGGCTTTCACGCATTCCGTCATAATTCGATTATGAAGGACAAAATCCTCCCTGAAAAATATGAACGGCTCTTCTTTCAATTCGTGAAGACTGCATTCTTTCTCGTCAGCGAGCCGATGTGACGGATGGACGACGAGCATAAGGGTTTCCTTGACGATTGTGAACGTATGAAAAATTTCTTCATTCGCGGGAAGCACGACGACCCCGATATCAAGCGAGCCGTCCTCCACCCCTTGCTGCACTTTAATAGAGCCGTCCTCAACAAGCTGAAACGTCACATCGGGATATGTGACGCGAAAGTCACCGAGCACTCTCGGAAAAAAGCCGGACCCGATCATCGGCGGAAGACCGATGCGGACGTGCCCTTTCTTCACTTCCATAATATCGTTCAGCTCTGACGTCAGGTTTTGGAATGACTTTGTAATTTCCTGCGCCTGCACATACATGCTCTGCCCGGCGTCAGTCAGTTCAACTTGCCGGCCATTGCGGTAAAACAGCTTAATGCCGAGCTCCGTCTCCAGGTTTTTAATCATTTTTGAGATTGTCGGCTGTGAAACATACAGAGACTGTGAGGCCTTCGTAAAGCTTTTCAAACGGGCAACTTCCAAAAAATACGTTAAGTGCCGAATATCCATTACATTTCATCCTTTCTATAGACAAAAGGAATACACATTATTCTTTATATGTATTTTACCTATAGCAAAACCTTCTGTACAATATAAATATAAGGGAGGCATCATTATGAAAAAATTGCTGCTTACCGTTATTCAAATCGCTCTGCTGTTTATATTTGCGCGTCTGATCAATTGGGTCACGGCGGCTCTTCATATAAATATTCCCGGCAGTATAATCGGGATTGTGATTCTTTTCACATTATTGCATTTCAAGATTATCAAACTTGAATGGATTGAGCTTGGCGCAGCATGGCTCCTCGGTGAGCTGCTGCTGTTTTTCATCCCGTCTGCCGTCGGAGTGATTGAATACGGAGATATTATGTCTAAATTCGGCGTAAGCATTTTACTTGTCGTCGTCATCAGCACATTTGTCGTGATGGTTTCAACAGGTACGCTTACACAGCTGATAGCAAAAAGAAAGGAGAAAAAACAAACGTGTTCATCGGAATCATAAGTTTATTCTTAACTGTCTTAGTATATTTGGGCGCGAAAAAACTCTACATTCGTTTTCCGCGGGTCTATACGTCGCCGCTTCTGATTACGCCCGCTGTTTTGGTCGTACTGCTGCTTCTTGTCAATGTCCCGTATCAGACATACAATCTCGGCGGCGGACTGCTGACCGATATGCTTCAGCCGGCAACAGTGGCGTTCGCCATCCCGCTTTATAAATATTTCCCGATTTTAAAGAAATACGCCGTGGAAATTATTTTGAACGTAGCTGTCGGTTCATGTATCGCCATTCTGTCAACGGCCTTTATCGCGAAATGGTTCCATCTCGGCAGCAGCTTAGTCGACAGTCTCGTGCCGCGATCCGTGACGACGCCGATTGCCATGAACGTTTCAGAAATGATCGGCGGGATGCCGGCCGTTACAGCGGTTTTCGTCATTTTAACGGCTTTATTGGGAACGATCATCGGGCCGATGGTCATCCGCTATTTCCGCATTGATAACGAAATTGCCCGGGGCGTGCTGCTCGGAACTAGCGCGCACGGAGCGGGAACATCTAAAGCATTTGAGCTCAGCTCCGTATCAGGAACGATCTCAAGCGTGTCCATGATTCTCGCCGCAATTATGACGCTGTGCGCGGCCCCGATTTTGCTTTCGTTTTTTTAACCCTCATTAACTTCACTATATTTAAATTAAAAACACCATTTCTCTTAAGAAATGGTGTTTTTAGTAAACTCAATTTTAATAGCTATTACATTGAAACAATTACACCTCCATCCTTCACTTCAAATATTTCATCACTAATTGATTCAAGAAAGTTTTTATCGTGACTTGAAATAAGAATTAACTTGTTTCTTTTTTTATAGTCGATCAAAAAAGTCTTTATTTTATGAAGTGTTTCTTCATCCAATGCATTAGTTGGCTCATCAAGGATTAGCAAATCCGGATTTTCCATAATAGCTTGTCCAATAGCTAGACGTTGCTTCATTCCTAGTGAGAACTTCTTATACTTTCTTGAATCATTTTTATCCAAACCAACTATGTCTAATGCTTTATTAATATCTGCGTCCGTCGCTTTCTTTTTTATTGATGCAAGCACTTTTAAATTCTGTTTGCCCGTTAAGTGAGGAATAAATTCCGGATTTTCAATAACTATCCCCATGCTCTCTGGAAACGATATATCCTTATGTAAAATGCTTTGGTTCACAGTTATAACACCCTTTTCAGGAACGAGTAGCCCAGAAATCACTCTGAAAAGCATCGATTTCCCCGAACCGTTCACACCTTTAAATCCGTAAACCTTTCCTGAAAATAACTGTAGCGAAACATCATTTACTACCTTATTGGAATTAAGTGTTTTAGTGACATGGTCTAACTTTATTGTTAAAGACATATTGTTCTCCCTTTAAAAAAAGTTTTTGTGTCTAATTTGCTTAATTGCAAGCATAATTAAACAAATTGTTATTATAGTAAAGAAAAACAAATAACCACTATGATTAACTTCATGCGGAGTTATAAGAGTATTGCTAATAAAAGAGTAGTAACCAGGTAAAAAAGGTACGTCAATCCATACAGGAAGTATCAATAGACCATACACTACAAAAAAAGCTTGTATAGGTTTTACTTTCAAAATATAAATGGTTTGAAACAAACCACAAATTAACAAAGTTAAAAAAACTGTAAAAAAAGTATAGGCTGTATAATGGTCATATCTAAAATTTCCATGTTTTAAAAAAACAGCTATATGTACTAATAAAATTAACAACAGACAATAACTAGTACACATTACTATAGTAAAAAAGAGTTTGCCAAATAACCATTGTTTCCTCGAGGATACTCTAGTAAGGACAATAGAAATTGTTTTACTCCGTTGTTGATATAAATAATTACCATTAATCAACAAGTAAAATCCACAGATAAAGAAATAAGGGAACGGCATGAAAAATAATTCATTTCCCATCAACGACTCCCAAACAGAATTAATATTAATTATATTGAGACTATGGACTATCATAAATAGCAAAAAAGCAATAACAAAAATCCAAATTATCCATTGCCATTTATTCTGTCTCCAGATATTTTTCACATCATATAAAAACATTTTTTATTTATCTCCTCAGTATTTGAAAAGACTTTGATAGTTTCAAGCAAATCAAGGATGTAAAAACAATTATAAATAATAGATATAATTTATCGTAAAACGTGGATGATATGGCCTGAACAAATATGATTGAAAAATAATCATACATATCATTAAATAGGATTAGTAGTACAATAACCGAACCAATTAACATTCCGTATCTTGGAAACTTCAATTCGAATATCAATATAACTAACTGAATAATTAATAAAACCATTACCCACCCTAATAACAAACATACTAGTTGCAATCCAATAGTCCCATTTGTATAAATTATAGTTTTAAGAAATGTACCAGGTGATAAAAGTAACGCTGTAAGTAAAGTACTTAATACTGCTAATACTAAAAACAAAATAGTCCTTAATAGGATAAGCTTAATAATAAAACTAAAAAAAATAGTTCTCTTATTAAACCGTGGTATAACATAATTTGAAAAATGCAAACTATTCAAAGACAATAAAAATACACATACTGTTATAAAGCTTGTAGGTCCACCTAATATGTTCAAGAAAATTTTCATAAAACTAATATCTATTGCTGAATTAATTGTATTATTATAAAATACGGCCGAATTTAACAACAGCAAAATTATAAATGTTAATAAAATTCTTTTGTAACTTATTTTCAGTAAATAATACAGAAAGTTATTGTTGAACATATCTTTTCAACCCAATATAAGTTCCTACTAATGAAATTGCTAAAACAAAAGATGGTATCGCAAACAGATATATAATCGAAATACCTGTAATAGTTTGAATGGGACTCATTAACAATATAGGCGATAACTGTGGGTAAAATATTTCGAAAACAGGTTCTAAAACCAAAATAATCAAAAACGGTGACACATATGCAAGATATTTATTCTTTAGGAAAGTAGACAAAAACACTCCTAAAATTGCAAAAGACCCTGCATAGTAAAACAAAATTAAAATATATATTGCCATGTAAATACTAGGATGATACTCTGCAATCTGATGAAACATTCCATAATTATCAACAAATTCAGTATACGGCAACTTGTTTCCGAACATTATTAACATCAATATGAATGATAACACAAAAGGGAGAACAAATAAGAAACCGCCGCTAATAAAGGCTGTTATCACTTTGGAACTAAAATATTTTAATAATGAACAACGTGATATAACAAATTGAAAATAACCATTTTGCTTTTCTTCTAATACATTTGTACTGTACGGTAAGCAAGAAATTAAAACAAATAAGAATATTAAGATACCGCTAATAACAGAGTCGTTCGTGCCTAACCAAAAATACAACGAAAAACTCAAATGATCTTTATCAAAATAAGGAAGAGAAAACTTTTGATAGATTGATATGAAAATATCAATAACGAAAAGGAGAATCATAATTAATAAAGAAAATTTATATTTTTTCGAGCTTAAAACTTCTATGAAATTATTTTTCAATAATTGATAAAACAAAAAAAAACCTCCCAATTCAAATAACTAGAAAGAAAAAATTCTTTCTAGTTATTATCAAATTCTATCTTCTACTATCTGGACTCCAAACTCCTTTTGCTGCAATAACTACTGCATTTGGAGGGCCTTGTACCTCTCCAGCAATTCTTACACCGAGTGCTTTACCATGATTCTTCTCAATTGCAACATTTGGTATATTCTTATGTTGACCACTACTAACAACTACGTAACGACCGCCTGATACATCCTTTTTATCTTTATTAACTATCCACAAATTTATTTTTCTGTCTCTACCTATCCATGAGTTTTTTTGATATACTGAGGAATCATTGTATTTAGTTCTAGACCCTGTATAGTTATTGGCACCAAATCCTTTTGGCATCTCGAGATAATAACCTGTATCTTTTGTGTCTCCTTTTGCCAAAGCATTAGTTGTAACTAAACCTGACAAAAGAACAATCGTTCCGAAAGAATATGTAAGTACTTTTTTGAATTTCACTATTGATCCTCCTTTTTTTGATATATAAGGATTGTATACAAAAAAATGTATTTAATCAAGTTTTTTTCTATTTTTATCAGACTTATTTCTTTTTTCTATATAAAGAGGTGTTTACTCTAGGATCATCGGACCAGGTCATCCGCTATTTCCGCATTGATAACGAAATTGCCCGGGGCGTGCTGCTCGGAACTAGCGCGCACGGTGCGGGAACATCTAAAGCATTTGAGCTCAGCTCCGTAACAGGAACGATCTCAAGCGTGTCCATGATTCTCGCCGCAATTATGACGCTGTGCGCGGCCCCGATTTTGCTTTCGTTTATGTCATAAAAGACTGCTCCTTACAGAGCGGTCTTTTTTTATTTGCCACTCAGATTGATTTGTCTGTCCTTCATAAAAAGACGAAAACACGATATGATAAGATATGAAGTGAAAAGACTGAAGAACGGATGTGTCATATGAACGGCCAGCAGCGAAGCAGCATCAGAAAAGGACTTGAAGTCGATATCGTCCTGAAAGCCGATCAGCGTTCAGGAAAGCTGACAAGAGGAATCGTGAAGGATATTTTGACGAACTCAAGCTTCCACCCGCGCGGCATTAAGGTCCGCCTTGAAGACGGGCGAATCGGCCGGGTGCAGCACATTATTGAATAGAAAAAAGCCGGAGCTTCAGGGACTGCCCCCCGTTTTTGAGACAGGGGTCAAAACACCTTTTAAACAGCCAATTGCCGATAGTTTATCGGTGATT
>NZ_JBXARS010000012.1:0-52333 GCF_058808515.1 Bacillus sp. GW821-FHT11D08 | reverse complement strand
CAATCACCGATAAACTATCGGCAATTGGCTGTTTAAAAGGTGTTTTGACCCCTGTCTCAAAAACGGGGGGCAGTCCCCTTAAGCGGAGCGGGCGTTTTTTTTATTTCAGATGCGTAATCCGGTAAATGTCTTTGCGCCGGTCTTTCAGCTGGCGCACGGTTCCGTTTTCACGCTGCCTTCTTAAGATTTCAAGGTCCACGTCCCCGATCACGACCATTTCGATATTCGGATTCGTTTCACCGACGATTCCGTCTCTGGCAAATTCAAAATCAGACGGAGCAAAAATGGCTGACTGCGCGTATTGAATATCCATATTTTCTGTTTGCGGCAGGTTTCCGACCGTACCTGAGATGACGGTGTAAATTTGGTTTTCAACCGCTCGCGCCTGAGAGCAGTACCTTACGCGCAAGTAGCCTTGGCGGTCTTCAGTGCAGAACGGCGTAAAGATAATTTTCGCCCCTTGATCCGCGGCAATTCTCGCAAGCTCCGGAAATTCGATATCGTAACAGATCTGAATGGCGATCTTTCCGCAGTCCGTATCAAATACGCGCACCCTGTCTCCGGCGCTGATGCCCCACCATTTCCGCTCATTCGGCGTAATGTGAAGCTTATATTGTTTTTCAATCGTGCCGTCACGTCTGAATAAGTACGCGATGTTATAAATTTTCTCCTCTTCTTCAACGAAGTGGGAGCCGCCGATGATGTTGACGTTATATTTCACCGCGAGATCTGTAAAGAGGCTGATATAGTCCTCGGTATATTCGGTAATCCTCTGAATGGCCAGACTCGGAGAACGCTCCTCGAGGAAAGACATGAGCTGCGTCGTGAAAATC
Organism: Bacillus sp. GW821-FHT11D08; assembly: GCF_058808515.1. Taxonomy (NCBI): domain Bacteria; kingdom Bacillati; phylum Bacillota; class Bacilli; order Caryophanales; family Bacillaceae; genus Bacillus; species Bacillus sp. GW821-FHT11D08. Next base: position 51,500 of record NZ_JBXARS010000012.1, on the reverse strand, counting down.
TCCGGGAACACCGCGAAATCAGATCTCGCATCGGAAGCCACATCGACATAGTATTCAACCTGATTGGCAAATTCCTCGAAGGAGTAAATCTTTTTCATTTCATATTGAATGACGCAGATGCGCACCGGAAATGCCGATTTGTAATAGCGCTTCGATTGCGGCAGGTAATCGACATTGTTCCATTGCATTAATGTCGCATATTTAATGGACGCGGTGTCATCCGGGAGATAATTCGGATTGATCCGCATGAGCGTAAATCCGTTCATCAGCTGGAAAGAAAGCACCGGATCATAAATCTGATGGCGCGTCACCTGTTCGACATAAGCTCTCGCCGTCATTTCTTCCGCATACTTATGATAATTCGGAATCCGACCGCCGATAATAATGCTTTTCAGATTCAATCGTCTCGCCAAGTCTTTTCTCGCCTCATACAGCCGGTGTCCGATTTTCATCCGTCTGTATTCCGGGTGAACCATTACCTCAATCCCGTACAGATTCAATCCGTCCGGGTTGTGGTTCGTGATATAACCGTCGTCTGTAATGTCCTGCCACGTGTGGCGGTCATCATATTCATCGAAATTGATGATCAGGCTTGAGCATGAACCGATAATTTCCCCTTCGTACTCGGCGCAAAACTGACCTTCGGGAAAGTGCGCGAGATGGCTGATTAAATGCTCAGGCTCCCACGGCTCCATCCCCGGAAAACAATCCTTTTGCAGCTCAATAATTTTGTTGATATCTTTCTCTTCCATATTCCGTATGACCATTTTCTTTTCAAAACGGGTCAGATCAAGTTTCTCAGACAATGCTGCTTCCCCCTGCCGGTTCGTTTTGATCGTTCAATCGCTGTAAGAGTAATTCAAGTTCCATTTCCGCCATCGATTCCAGTCTGTGATCGTATTCTTCAAACAACAGGGCGCTTGTTACCTTATTCGGCACGATGACACATTTCATGCCGGCCCGTTTGGCTGCGATAGAGCCGTTGACCGAATCCTCAAAGGCCAGACATTCAGATGGTTCAACGCCTAAATGTTCCGCAGCTTTCAGATAGAGCTCCGGATTCGGCTTCACTTCTTCTACGTCGTCAGCCGTCTGAATCACTTCAAATTCATCAAACAGGCCTAATTCCTTCAGATGGCCCGATACCCATTTGAAATCTGAGCTGGACGCGAGCCCCACCTTCAATCCTAATTCTTTTGCCGCGGCTAAATAAGCCTCCACCCCGGGGCGCGCCGTTTCCGTCTTCATCCGCTGTTCGAAGCGCCCGCGCCTGATCGCCGTCAGTTCATCATGATCGAGCTTTCTTCCCAGCTGCTCCTCTAAATATGCGAACGGCTTAAACCCCGCGGCCGTTCCGATCACCTTTCCCCAGACGGATAAAGGCAATGTTGAACCGTGTTCCTCAAACATTTCCTGCAGCACTTCATATTCATGGGTTTCTGTATCTAAAATTAACCCGTCAAAATCAAAGATTAATGCTTTTATCAATGGTTACAGCTCCTTTAGCTAAACGTACTGACCTATGTATACACTATACCGTGAATTTCTTTCGCGTTCAAAATGTAACATTCTCACGGAAAGAAGAGCCTGCATGAGTGCAAGCTCTCTTCATCCGTTACTGTGTGTTTTGACTGGAAATATTGGAAAGAGCTGCTCCCGCAGACTCATTTGAACGCTGATCGACCGCTAAGTCTCCAAGCGCAACGATCCCGACCAGATGATTTTGATCGACAATGGGAAGGCGGCGGATTTGGTGTTGGGCCATCAGATGTGACGCCTCTTCAAGACTCATTTCCGGGTTTCCGGATACAACTGTAGAAGACATCACGTGTGAAACAGGTGTTTGGCCGTCGCGGCCTTGAGCCGTTGTTCTCAATGCGATATCACGGTCTGTCAGCATTCCTTTTAATTCCCCTCCGTCAACGACGGGAATTGCTCCGACATTATGCTGGTGCATCAGCGCAGCCGCTTCCTGAATCGTTTGATTGGGAGAAACGGTAGCCACGTGGGTAGTCATTGATTGTTTGATTGAACTCATTGTAAAGCACCCCTTTCGACATTTATTATGCTCGGGGATTTGTCTCATTATAAAGGGAGTTAGAGGAAAGAAATTGTGGTATCATGTCAAGGAAGCAAAAAAGAGCCTGTTAAAAGGCTCTTTATACCCGTCAGATCAGCCTTCTGTGACCGCAGGCTTCTGATCCGGCCCCTGTCTCGAAATCATCATAGGTAAAGGGAAAATTCATTCCGCATTCATTCAGCAAAGCGCAATTTTTATCAAACAGCGCCCGCTCTTTGACGTCATATACCGGGTGCGGCTTTGACAGCATGATATGTACCGTTTGCAGACAAGCCATAATTTGAAACGCTTCTTTTAAAGTTCCTTGGTAACGTTGGTTTTGTAATGATAATACGCCCCTTTTTTTAAAGCGCTGAATTTCCAGTTCGGAGAAATAAAGAGGAAAGACATTTTGAAACAATTCAGAGGAAAGCTCTTGTATCGCGCTTTCTTGTCCGTCAGTCGCTGCGTTCACAATTCTCACATCAATCACCTTTCTTGCCATGTGAATATCCTTAATCTTTATCAAGAATAGCATAGAAAAAAACGCGAAAGCTAAGGTAAGTGTTTCCTATTGAAACAGCCGCTTTCCGCTTGAAAAGGAGCTTTATGATATGAAACAAAATGACCGCGGTCTGGAACTCCTGATTACGGAAAAGCACGCCGGACAATGGCTGTTTTCAGTCCTGAAATCTGAATTCCAGGCGTCAAAACCCGTAATTACGGAATGGATGAACCAAGAAAGCATTCAGGTGAATCGAACATCCCCGAAAAACAACATCATACTGAAAACCGGAGATCGCTTATTCATTGATCTTCAGGAAAAAACGGGTTCTTCGGTGACTCCGGAATACGGAGAGCCGGACATTTTATTTGAGGACAATCATATGCTGATTGCAAATAAGCCGGCGGGAATGCCGACTCATCCAAATGAAGAGGGTCAGACCGGCACCCTCAGCAACCTGATCGCTTACCATTTTCAAATCAACGGCGAGCAGGCGAAAATGCGCCACGTTCACCGTCTTGACCGTGACACGTCAGGCGCGGTCGTTTTCGCGAAACACCGCCTGGCCCATGCAATCCTTGACCGTCAGCTCGAAACCAAAACATTAAAACGCACCTATATCGCCGCGGCGGAAGGAAAAGTCACGCCGAAAAAAGGCACGGTTGACTCGCCGATCGGCCGCGACAGGTCACATTCCGTCAGACGGCGCGTCTCATCCGGCGGACAAGCCGCCGTCACCCATTACAAAGTGAAAGGCTATCATCCCGGTGCGCAGCTTACATTGGCAGAGCTTGAACTGGAAACCGGGAGAACACATCAAATCAGGGTGCATATGGCAAGCATCGGCCATCCGTTGGCGGGCGATGACCTGTACGGCGGAAGCAGGACGCTGTTTCACAGGCAGGCGCTTCACGCAAAAAAAGTCAGTGTCGTCCATCCGATCTCAGGAGAAGAAATCGTTGCCGAGGCGCCGATGCCGGCTGATCTGGCTCATTTTACCGAAACGTATTTTTCTTAAACAGGGTCGGCATATATAATATATCGTTTCGGCGCATTTCCAATGTAAGAAAACGGATAGCAAGTGGTCAGGATCAGTTCCTCCCGCTTGTGCTGAAGGGTGATGACAGATGTATCATCCCGGCTGACGATTTTTGTACGGCTGATTTTATAAGAAAACGTGCCGTAAGACAAAATCACGTTCAGTCTGTCTCCTTTTTTCAGTTCGCCGGTCCGGCGGAACACCGTGTCCCTGTGGCCGGATAACACAATTTGGCCGTGATCGCCCGGATAATAGCTGTCCTTATAATGTCCGACGCCTTTTGCTAAATCATCTGCGTCAGTCCCTTCCACGATCGGGAGCTCAGCGTCGATTTCAGGGATTTCTAAAATGCCGCTTGCCTCACCCGTTTCGGGGTGAAATTCTTTTTTGCGCTGTGTCAGCACAGCGCTTTTTGTTTCGTTCTTTTCCAAGACAGGTTCTGTTGCTTTTTTTGCTTCTTCAAGCGAATGGTTCGTTTTCATATGTGAATCAATGATCTTCCAGCTTCCGTAACATGTGATGATGATACCGGCGATGATGACGAAAAGCGGAATAAGTTTCAGTTTGTTCATCGTGTGCGGGTTCCCCTTTTCTTTCTGAAAAGCCAATATACGCCGGCACCCGTGATCACCAGACCGGCCAATGCCGTCTGATGGCTGCCCGCTGAAGTATCAGGCAATGGGCGGCCTTTTTGTGTGCCGCTTTCAGTCTGTTTTGTGCTTTGTTCCGAATTTGCGGCAGACGCCGGACGGGATTCGGGAATTGACTGCACTGTATCAGATGCTGTTTCTTTTACGACAGGACGTTCAGGTTTTTTGGTTTGATCAGGCTGTTCTGCCGCATCCGGTTTTTTAGCGGGTTTTTCCGCTTGCGGTTTTTCTCCTTTATCAGGCCTGGTGCCGCCCGGTGTTTCCCCGCTTCCCGGCTGATTGCCGGTGTCATCAGGTGTTTCGGCGGCTGATGCCGTGCGGATGCGGCCGTCGGTTTGATAAGAAATCGGTGCGGAAAAGCTTTTGACATAGTCTACTGTCGCTTCCAAATCCTCAGGCCCCGTCACCGGATTCTTGCCGAGTTTCCCGATCGGACCGTATTTTGCCCCCGCTGCCGTCGCCATAAATTGATTGACTGTTACTGTATATCCTTTTTCGGGCTGTATGTCTGTCCCGTCCGCCATTTTCATTTCAACCGCTTGTCCGGTTTCCGGGTTCCATGTATAGGAAAATCCGCTGATGCTGTAATCCGGACCGTACACCGGAGAAATTTGCGCGTTAATGATCTCCCGCAAATCTTTTCCTTTGATTTCAAGCTTCGTCAGCACATTGCCGAACGGCTGTACATTATAAAGGTCTCCCCATGTGATCGGCCCTTTTTTTAAGCCGTCCCGGATGCCTCCTCCATTCATAAGCGCAAAATCGGATTTCAACTTCGCTTTCATACCGTCGGCAATCAGATTTCCGAGCGCCGTGTCGCCGTCATTTGAATACCCGCCCGTTATATCATGGGCCGCTTCCCCGACCGCTTCGCTGATAATCGGTTTCACTTTCTCTTCATATTTGCTTAATATGCCTGCCGCAGCCGGGTCAGGCTTGATTTTACTTTGATCGATATATTGGATTTCCGCTGATTTTTTCACGATATCCTTCGACTCTTTATCAAGTTCAAGATCGGCGATTCCGATTGCTTTTCCGTATTCAAATGCCTGCACGATCAGCTTGCCGTTGATTTCTCCGTTTACGACTTTATGATTGTGCGCGGCGAAAATCACGTCAATCTCTGAGTCTGTTCCGCTTGCAAGCTTTGCGGATTCTCCCGTGATGGCTGAGCCATTTTGTTCAGCAGACATATGGGCGAGCACGGCGATTGCTTTAATTCCTTTTTTCTTCAGGTCAGCGGCGGCGTCATTGACGGCCTTTACCTCATCCGTAAACGTAATATTTTTAATTCCCTCCGGGATGACCATGCCTGCCGCCGATCTGGTTACAACCCCGATAAATGCGACCGGAATTCCGGAAACGTATTTAATTTCATACGGCGGCAGAAAGGACTCCCCTGACTTCAATTTACAGTTGGCGCAGACGAGCGGGAAATTTTGGCCGTCATAACCGCTTGTCCCCTTACCGTCCGGATGATCTCCTCCATTGATGATCCGTTTAAGCTCATTCGTTCCTTCATCGAATTCGTGATTGCCGACAGTTCCGACATCAAAACCGATGTCTTCCATCAATTCTACTGTCGGTTCATCCTGAAAAAGGGCTGACACGGGAGAGCTGCCCCCGATCATATCGCCCGCATGCACGACAAAGGCGTGTTCTTTCTCGGCTTTCGCCTTTTTAATGTACGCTGCGGCGTAGTCCATCCGCCCGAAAGTGCCATCCGGTTTACCGTCTCCGTTAAGGTCAAGCTCATATTGCTGATCAATTTTTCCGTGCAGATCATTCATACTGATGATTCTGAGCGGGACACGGCCGGAGTCTTCTGTCTGCTGTTCTTTATACGCTTTATCCATTCCAGCTTCATTCAGTGATCCTGCTTGTCCGATTGCTTCCGCATCTTTCACGCTGAACATCATAAAACAAACCGTCAGCAAACAGCACGTAAGACGCATACCCCTTTTTTTCTTCATTTATTTCCCCCCTGTCTTCTAAGAAATACGTTAGCTTATTTTCTTAAAAATCACATCACTTTTTTGTAAAGATTGTCTTCACTGGCGCAAAATAGTAAATAATCCCCACGTAACGAAACAGGTCTTGATGTATAACGGATCGGCTTTTTTCACATCTTAATGATGATTTGACATGAAGGAGGAAAACAACCAGTGGAACAGCAGCAGAATCAGCAGCAGCCAGTAAATCAGGGGATCCCGGGTTCACCGCAAGTGAATCACGGAGGACATGAGCTTTTCGATATGCATGAAGTGCTGGCCGGAACAGTCGGCGTATTAGATCAATTTATGATGCTCAGACAGTTTATACAGGATCAGCAGCTGGCCGACATCCTTGACCGCCAGTATCAATTCATTCTCGGACTCTATAATCTGACGGCAGAATGCTTTAAGACCGGCCAAAAGCCTTCTCAGGAAACGTCGACATATATGATGAAGGAACAGAACCAGGCCGTCTACGGTATAAAACCGACTCAGCCGAAAAAACCGAATCAATCATTAAATGATGTCAAAGATCTCGGGATCAGCGGCCATATGCTCGGCCTGATTAAAGCTCAAGCTTCTCTCTTGACGATGAGCTCGCTTGAAATGACCAATCCCGTCACTAGAAGAGTGCTCTCCGCCCAAATTCAGCAATATGTCGAAATGGCGTATGAAATCTTCTTATACCAAAACAAACACGGTTATTATCAGGTTCCTCAGCTCAATGCACAAGATATGCAGACCATGCTGAATTCATTTGCACCGGCCCAGGGACAGCCGCAAATGCCTCCGATTAAAGGACAAATGGGACAGCAGCAGCAAAACCTCCATTGATTAAAAAACGGCGTTGGAAACCTGACTCTCCAACGCCGTTTTCTTTTTTTCATATGCTTTTATGAAATCATGTTCAAATTGTTTCAGGCTTTCTTTCGTAGCCGCTTCAAAGCCTTTTTCAAAATCCTGTGTTTCGGCGGTTTTGTTGATAATGGTTAAGATAATGCCTTCTCCGAATGTTTCGGTTAAATCCTTTATCATATAGAAGCTTTGCAAATAGACATCCGTTTCATATTCCATACGCGATTTCTGCCATTTTCGGTCGGTCGTTAATTGATCAAACGGCACGACGGAAAATGCAATCGGATCAATGACTACATCATAATGCGCGACCCACTCGCTCAGCCCCTCATGAAACCAAAGCGGAAATACAGACGTATCCGTCCCCAATTGCCGCGTTTTTTGATGAAACGCGTAGTGTGTATATTCATGTATAATCAATTGCTTATACATGAAAACGGCCAGCTCATCTTTTTTCAAAAGCTGTTTTTTCTCTTCAGGCAAAAGCCCCATCATCTGCTCCTGTTCTGAATAAAAACCGACTACATTTTTCAATCCTGAATATTGCTCCATTTCAGCTTCATCCGAAAAGAAAATGAGTTCAAGCGGCGCTGCACCTTTATAGCCGACAATGATTTGATTGATACGCTTTGCGTGGTCCAGCGTAAGCTTGGTCAGATCCAAGAGCGGCTTTTCATCCGCCGTATAGTAAATCGCTGTATGTTTGTAAATTTCTTTATTCATGTGTTCAGTCACTTGTTCCTTCGTCGGAACAGAGCGGCTGTTTTGGCCTGACAGGACGTACATCATACTTACTGAAACGGCTGAACTGACAGCCAATATGACAAGGACTCCGCACAGGATCAGAGTGAATGCCGCCCGTTTCCCCATGCCGTCACGCAAACAAGCTCCCCTCCCCGATCCTTTCATTTTCATCTCATTCTTTACTTTATGCTCAGGAGCGCTGGGTCGTGACGGCAGATAAAATAAAAAAGCCGCAGCAAATGCGGCTTTTCCATTCATTTATTTATTGGGGTTTGGGAATACACGCTGCACCATTTGGCCGAATTCATCAAACAGACCGGATACAGGATGTCCGTTTTGGATTCGTTTTCCGTAGCCTTGCATGCGTTCAACGAAGTCCGGGTTCGCTGATACATATACAGTCCGGACATGTTTATCGGCTGATTTCACCTTATCGGTAATCTTATTTTTTAAATGGTTGGCGATGGCGCCTTTTTGCCCGTTTGTCAAAACAACGGCAACATATGCGCTGTTTCCGGCAACGATCACAGTCGCATTTTTAACCTCTTTTAAATCAGTCACCTTGTCGGCGGCTTTATCAGCCACTCTCAGGTTACGATTGTCATTGTGATCGGTGTTTTGATTATGACGGTTCACTGTATTCATATTTGTCGCACCGTCGTTAGGCGTGTTGCGGTAATTTACATTCTGGGTGCGGTTGTCATTTCGTTTTCCTTCTCCTTGGTTCCCCATACTGCACCCTGCGGTAATCAGCATCGGCAGAAGAAGGGCAGAGATAACTGCTTGTTTTTTTATCATGTGAATTCCTCCTTTCTCACTTTACGTATAGGTTTTTCTATTCGGCGGGATTTATGCACGCCGTTTGCATTCTGAGCGGTTTGGATAAATATCAGAAGGAAAGGGAAAGGTAAGCGTAATCAATTGAATGAGGAGGGATTTAACTTGTTCAGAAAAAAAAGCGGCATCAGCCCGACAGCGCTGCTGATCGGATCATCGATTCTGATTGCAGCTTTATCACCCGAAATCCGCCGGAAAATCTCCGGAATGGTTTCAGGCAGAATGCAGCATAAAGATGGCACACACTCCATGCAGCCTGCTGACCTGATTCAACAGGCTTTCGGCGGGGAATCCGGCGGACAGCAGCACACAGACAAAGCCCGGCATTCACAAACCGGCTCCACACAGCCTGCCGAGCTGATCAAACAGGCTTTCGGCGGGGAATCCGGCGGACAGCAGCACACGGACAAAGCCCGGCATTCACAAACCGGCTCATTACAGCCTGCCGAGCTGATCAAACAGGCTTTCGGCGGGGAATCCAGCGGACAGCAGCATGAGCAGACTTCCCGCAATCACTCCGGCTCATCCCATACGGACGGACAGGCAGACCGCAGCCGCAGTAAAGAAACTTCGCCGAAGCCTCACTATACCGAGCCGATTCACTTCGAAGAAAGCGCGGTGAATGTTTTAAATGACAGCACCGTGATGAATATGCTGGAAGAAATTGAACCCGGAAATCATTAGAAACGAAAAAATCCTTCATTCGTTCAACGATGAAGGATTTTTCGTTTTAGTGCTATCTGCTTTTTTATTAAGCTTCTTCAGTTTCAATGACGATTGTGGAATCATTGTACACCGCGGTATCGGTTTCCTTCGTCATTTTACTTGTTAACAGCCCTGCGGTCATACTGCCGCTGACATTTAAGGCGGTGCGCCCCATGTCAATTAACGGCTCAATTGAAATGAGCAGTCCGGCAAGCGCCACAGGCATGTTCAAAGCAGATAGGACGAGCAGAGCCGCAAATGTCGCGCCGCCTCCCACGCCTGCTACACCGAATGAACTGATTGCCACGATGGCGATGACGGAAATGATAAATCCCGGTTCAAACGGGTTTTGCCCCACTGTCGGCGCAATCATCATCGCGAGCATCGCCGGATAAATACCGGCACAGCCGTTTTGACCGATTGATAAGCCGAATGAACCGGCGAAGTTCGCAATGCCTTCCGGTACGCCCATGCTTTTTTGTGTTTTAATATTGAGCGGCAAAGCCCCTGCGCTTGAACGGGACGTAAACGCAAACACCATAACCGGAAATGCTTTTTTCACGTATGTGATCGGATTTAAACCGCTGAACGTGATCAGCAGCAAGTGAATGATAAACATGGCGATAAGCGCGGCGTATGAAGCGATCACAAACATCCCCAGTTTCGCAATGCTGTCGATGTCGCTTGTCGCGATCGTTTTGGTCATAATCGCCAATACCCCGTAAGGCGTCAGTCTTAAAATTAATGTCACGACGCGCATAATAATCGCGTAAACCGCATCGACAATTCCGCTGAATGTCGCTGCGTGCTCCGGCTGCTTCCGTTTCACGCCCAGAAAAGCGATGCCGAGGAAAGTGGCGAAAATAACGACTCCGATGGTGGAAGTCGGTCTGGCTCCCGTGAAATCAAGAAACGGATTCCCCGGCAGAAGCTCAACGATTTGCTGAGGCAGCGTTTTGGCCGTCATATCCTCAGATTTTTGCTGCAGCTCCTGACCCCTTGATAACTCAGTGCTCCCCTGGTCGATATGAACGGCTTTCAGATCAAAGGAAAGCGCCGAAACAATTCCGACTGCCGCGGCAATTGCTGTCGTAGCAATCAAAATTCCGATGATCAGTCCGCTGATTTTCCCGATGTTATGGGTCAGTTTCAGCTTCGTAAATGCGCCGAGAATAGAAATAAAGACTAGCGGCATGACGATCATCTGAAGCAACTTGACATAACCGCCGCCGGCGATATTAAACCAATCGGCCGTTTGTGTCACGACATGTGAGGCCGGCCCGTAAATCAATTGCAGCGCAAAACCGAATACAATGCCTAATCCGAGCGCGGTAAAGACACGTTTAGAAAAGGAAACGTGTTTTTTTTGCATCACAAACAGACCTGCTATAAACAAAAACAAAATAAAAACATGTAAGATTACAAATAAATTCTCCAAAACAGGTAAACACTCCCTTGCTCATTATCCTTAAACACTATATTACATCAATTCCGATCGGTCAAGTAAGAATTGACAATATATGTATTTTTAATGATTTTTCTCTTTTCTTTCCATCCTTTCTTTAGTAACTTATATAAGGGTGATTGTTATGCTGAAGGAACTGTTTCTTAATTTGACGATTTTAATCACATTTAATTATCTCTTCACCGTTCTTTTTAAAGAGTCGCTTTCACATAAAGAAGACCGTCCGATGTTTCAATTACTGAAGGGGACGGTCTGCGGGCTTTTAGGGGTTTTTCTGATTGCTTTCGGCTTTTCTTACTCCGATTCCATCATTGATCTCAGAAATATCCCCATTATCATCGCCGCTCTTTACGGAGGCTGGGTGTCTACAGCAGCTGCCTTTATCATTATCGTGGCAGGCCGTATCCTGATCAATTTCAATGCCAGCGCCATTTATTCTATCGCAGCAGTCGGCATGATTGCGATACTTTCTGTGGCCGTATTCAGAGGAAAAAAGCCGAATCACAAAAATGCGTTCGTTATGCTGCTCTTTTCAAATGTTATTATCACCCTGACGCTGCTGTTACTTATGCCTGAACAGCCTGCCGGGGCCCTCGTTTATTTTTGGCTCATTTCTACCTTGGGCGGAATGCTGTCGCTGTATATCATTAAACACGAAGCCGATGCCCGCCTTTTGTTCAAGCAATACAAGTTTCAAGCGAATTATGATTTTCTGACGGGGATTTTTAATAAGAGAAAATTCGAGGAAGTCTCACGCGTTCTGTACGATCGGGCGTCTCAATCCCCCTCGTCTCAGCTCGCGCTTATTTATTTGGATATTGATCACTTTAAGCAGATCAATGACCAATACGGCCATTATGAAGGGGACCAAGTGCTGAAGGAACTGGGGGCGCGCCTGAGGTTCTTACTCAGCAGTTCTGATCCGTCAGCCCGCATCGGCGGGGAAGAATTTGCCGTGCTTATGCCCAATTGCACGTATACAAAAGGGCTTCACCTCGCAGAAGAAATCAGGCACACGATTGACGCGAACCCGATTCTGCTGACGAGCGGAGATACAATTCCCGTGACCGTTTCCCTCGGCATCGCGCATTATCCGACAAATACATCGGACCCTCAGACATTGCCCCTGATCGCGGACCGGATGCTGTACAAAGCGAAAACATCAGGGCGCAATCAAGTGTGCAGCACTGAAAAAAAAGAATGATCGCCCGAAGAGGAAATCATTCTTTCTTTTCAGTGAGAAAGCCGCCCCTCAGGAAAACAGGAATCAGGCTGCCCTCATATTCTTTTTCAATAAACGCCGCGGTATCATCTGATTGATACAAAGACAGGAGTTTTTGCATCCGTTCATCATCTTTATCCTCAGCTCTGACGGCGATCAGATGAATATACGCTTCCTTCATTTGCGCCGATCGGATCAGCGCGTCCTTCTCCGCATGAAATCCTGCTCTTTTCGCCTCTCTTTGACTGAGAACTGCTGCGTCAGCATGTTCCGCCGCCTGATAGGCGTTCTTTTTTGTTTCCGTTTTTAAGGTCAGATGCTTCGGGTTGTCCTTGATCATATCAGTTGAACCCGTACCGGTGAATCCCTTTTTCAATGTCATCAGTCCGGCCTCCTGCATGAGAAAAAGCGCCCTGCCGAAGGCCGCCGCTTCACCAGGCACGGCAATGACCGCTCCGTCCGGTATATCCTTCAGCCGTTTATGTTGCTTTGAATACACCCCCAGAGATGCCGCATATGTCGTTCCTAAAGGAGCCAGCTTCTTTTTCACATGAGGCGGCAAAGATTGAAAATAAGAAACGGATTGAAACGCATTGGCGTCGAGATCCCCGCCGGCAAGCGCCAAATCGGCCTCGGCATAATCCGAAAACGTTACCAAAGAAAGCTGCAATCCTTCCTCACCGGCTTTTTTCGCGACAAACTCCCAGATCGATTGATCAGATTCATTGATTCCGATAGTAATTGTCCGGTTCCCGTCAGGATAATGACATGAAGTAAGTGACATGATCAAAATGAAAAGAAACAGACTGTTTATAAGCCGCAGGTTCAAGTTGACCTACTCCCTATCTATTTTTATGTACAGAGGCTGCACCATGGTATTCGGGCTCATGATTACATACAATACCGATTAAAAAAAGGGTTGTCAATTGCTTCCTTAAGAGACCGTAAAGCGGTTTTTATCAGCTGAAAATGGGCTGTTCTAGTCTCAAATCAGATTTCCGTATCAGAGCGTTCTCCTCTTAAAACATGTTATTTCGAAAAAAGTTACATTTAGCAGTTGTTTTTTCTTCGAATTACTGGTAGAGTAAAGGTAATTATTTTTGTTCGAACTATCTTTAAGAAGAAAGTTTTGTAAGAGTTTTCGTCTTGGAAGTTTGTTTTAGAGCAAGAATAGTGAATTTAAGCGTTATGTCGCTTTAGGAGGAAATTTCATGTTAGAAGGTAAAGTAAAATGGTTCAACTCTGAAAAAGGATTCGGATTCATCGAAGTAGAAGGTCAAGACGATGTATTCGTTCACTTCTCTGCTATTCAAGGCGAAGGCTTCAAAACTTTAGAAGAAGGCCAATCTGTTTCTTTCGAAATCGTTGAAGGAAACCGCGGACCACAAGCTGCTAACGTAACAAAAGCATAAATTGTTTAAAAACCCTGCCGGTGTACGCCGGCAGGGTTTTTTTCATCTAAAACGAAAAGCTGTTTTGCAAAGGCAAAACAGCTTTTTTATATCAGGTGGCAATATCGCGTTTTAAGAAGACGCCGAATGCGAGCGCCAGAAAAATAACGAAGTAAATCACAAGCATCACAACCGAAAATGTCATCGTCATCCCCTCTACTAAAGGAGTCCCGTTCATATATTGCGACAAATCCGTGTTGGCGAATAAAATATATTTGGTCCATTCAAATTTCGTGGCAAGAAATACAGTCGCCGTGTTTCCCATAACCAATAGAAAAATAGAAAATCCGACCGCTAATGAGCTGTTCCGGAATACCGCAGACAGCATAAACGCCATCGTCGCAAGCATAAAAGCGGAGACAGATTCATAGACATATGTTTTAGCGAGGAAGGCGATGATATTTTGCTCAAAAACATGGCCGTCTTTGTATACGAGATGAACATCAGCCGCAGTATCTCCGCCTGTACCGAAAAAGACCAATCCCAACAGAGCGGAGCCGGCAAATAAAATCACAAGCATCAGCAGTCCGAACAGCAGCACCGTCATATATTTAGATAGCAAAATCTGAAAACGGCTGAGCGGACGAATGGCAAGCAGCTTGATCGTGCCCCAGTTGAACTCATTCGCCACAATGCCTGCGGCAATGATAATCGTAAACAGCCCGGTCAAAACAGTCATCATCGAAGAATCAGCTACGTATGACCACACTGTGTACCCTGTATCCTCAGGGATGTTATGATCCATACGGTATTGATTTATCGCGACATTCTGTTTCAGGTTATCAATGAGAGTCTGGTTTCCGGTTTCCTTCATCTGCTGTTTCATTTCTTTGTTTTCGGCCTGGAGCTCCTGTTTCCAATTCGGATTGGCTTCGCTCGAGGTGAAATGGTTTGACAGAAGCGCAAAACCGATCATCGAAACGCCTAAAATTACAATCATAGCCCACGTGCCGACGCGGCTGAAAATTTTTATCCATTCATTATAGATCAGCTTAAACATATTGAACCTCCTCTTTCGTCCCGCCGGTAATCTCCAAGAAACGGTCTTCCAAAGATTTTGTCATGATTTTCACTTCATATAAGCGGATGTTTTCACGGACGAGCAGTGAAATCACATCAGGTACTTCCTGTTTTGACAGCCTGATCTCAATGCCGTTTGTCTTCTTCACACAGTCAAACTGACTCAGAACGGCAAGAGCCTCTTCTCTTTGTTCAATATGGAAGAAGTATGTATCTTTATCCTCTTTTCCTTCATCCCTTACTTTTTGAATATCGACAAGCTCCCCTTTTTGCAGAATGCCGATTCGGTCGCACATTAACTCCATTTCTGACAGCAGATGGCTTGAGACGATGACAGCCATTCCTTTTTCACGTGTCAGCTTTTTCAGATGGTCCCTGATTTCCCTGATGCCCGCGGGATCAAGGCCGTTTGTCGGTTCATCCAGAATCAGCACCTTAGGATTATGCAGCAGGCTTTGGGCGAGGCCGAGACGCTGTCTCATTCCGAGAGAGTAGGTTTTTACTTTGTCATGTATTCTGTCCTGCAACCCGACGAGCTCGATGACCTCATCTATTTTTTCTTTCGTAACGCCTTTTACCATCCTTGCGTACTGCTGTAAATTTTTATAGCCGCTCAGGAATTTGTACAGCTCCGGGTTTTCCACGATGGCTCCGACGTGCCTGACCGCTTTTGCATAGTTTTTCGTAATGGATTCCCCGCAGATTACGATGTCTCCCTGAGACAGTTTCATTAATCCGACCATCATTCTGATCGTAGTGGTTTTCCCCGCTCCGTTCGGCCCTAGAAACCCAAACACTTCGCCCGCCCGGACGGAGAAGCTCAGATCATGAATAATCGTTCGTCCTTTTATCGTTTTCTTTACCTGTTGCAGTTCTAATACCGTTTCCAATTAGAATCCCCCTTCTATTTCGTGCGCCTGCATGACGCTTCTGTACCATTGCAGCACGGACATTCCTTCCTGTTCCCGAATTTCTTCGACCTCGCGCCGTTCAGCGATTTTCCCTTTTATGAAAACCATCACTTCGTCTAACAGCGTCTCAATCTCGCCGATCTCATGCGTGGCGATGACGACGATCTGGCTGTCAAAATCAATATAAGATACGAGACTGTTGACAATCGATTCTCTGACAGCCGGATCAAGACCTGAAAACGGCTCATCCAGCAGAATGACGGATGCTTTTCTCGACAGGGCCAAAACGATTTTCAGCCTGCCCCGGCTGCCTTTGGACAGCTCTTTTATCTTCTGCTTCGCTGAAAGATTCATTTCCGTTAATAGGTTATGTGCTTTTTCCAGCTGAAAATCCGGGAATTGCGAATGATAAAATGTGAGCATATCACCGACGGTCGTCCGGGCGAAAAACATATCATGTTCGGTTAAATAAGCCGTACGAAACAGCATGTTCCTGCTTACTGCGCAGTCTCCGATCCGGACGGCGCCCGAGGTCGGGAACGCAAGCCCGGCAAGCATTTTAAGCGTTGTTGATTTACCGCTTCCGTTCGGCCCTAAAATTCCATAGATTTTACCCGGAGACAATGAAAATGATACATCGCTGACCGCGAGCCTGCGGCCGTATTTTTTTGTTACGCCTTCAAAATCAAGATTCATCGTTTCCTTCCTCCGCATATTGTTTGATCCCGTCGATCATTTCCTCAGGAGATAACCCCAGCTCCGCCATTTCCTGAATAAAGCGTTTGAAAACGTCTTTAGTCAGCCTGTCTTTCAGCTCCGCTTTCAGATCGGACCTTTCCGCTATAAAGGTTCCCTGTCCTCTTCTCGTCTCCACGATCCCCAGCCTTTCCATTTCACTGTACGTTCTTTGTATCGTATTCGGATTCACTTTCATCTGTACGGCCATCTCCCTTACGGACGGCAGTTTGTCCCCCGGTGAAAGCTCACTTCGGATCAGCCGGTAATATACACGATCGGCAATCTGCAGATAAATCGGCTTGGATGACTGAAATTCATTCTCCATCATCACACCTCAACCTTTCGATTCAGCAGCATAGAGGCCAGCGCGAGACAGAGCGCCGCAAGCACGATCACTGCCAGGAAGCTGAAAAGCGAGATGTGGACGGCCTTCAGCTCCACCGTCCAGCCGGTCAATTTTGTATAGTGAAAATCAAAATCCGCATACACTTTTACCGGCCATAAATCATGTTGAGATGAAGTGAAAGGCGTAATGATTTTATCGTCAATATAGGTCCAGACAAACGCAAGCACGATGCAGATCACCCAACGGAGGACGGGAACATGTTTTAATGAGTGAAAAACAGTCCAAAAGACGGCCACGATCACAGATAAATACGCTGAACTGATCAGCAGGTAAGCATTCAGTCCGGTTAATGTGCCGGCCAGGGGAATGGTGTGTTCCAGCGCTCCTTTTGCAGAAAGCATCCGGTACATCCAAATGCCGTAACCGGTCAGCGCCAGCTGCCCGATCAACTGATACAGCAGTGAGGCCGTCAGCTTGGAAGCCAGCAGATAAAATCCTCCATTCGGATTGTAAAGCCACAGCTGATTTTTTCCTTCTTTATGAAGGTGATAGTACATAAAAAGCGGCGCTACAAGAAATTGAAAAAACCCCATTGCCGTAAAAAAGCCGAAAATGACGAGCGGTTCTTTCTGACGGGCAGCGATGACGTGGGCTGCAAACGCCCAGCAAATCATGCCGCAAAGCCACACCGCAAGCCAAATCCATGAAACTTTCGCATCTTTTTTCAGCAAACCTAAAAACGATGTCATTCTTTCTCTCTCCATTCGGATCAAGTGTATGAGTAACATAGTACACTAGATCATCACGTATTACAATATCTTCAATAAAAAAAAGACAAATCCGCTCTTACGCAGATTTGCCTTTTCAATTACTTCTTTTTGTTTTTTAAGGAGAGCAGCGCATCACGATAGCTGCTATCCTGCATTTTGCCGCCGCTATCAGGATCGTTTGGTTCCTGATCTGTCTCAGAAGTCTTAAACTTCTGAAGCGCCTGACGGTACACATCATCGCCCATTGTATTCTTTTTCTCACGGGGAGATTCAGATTTTACAACGACGGGAGCATGCTCGGCTGAGCGCTCCTCGGCCGGATCATGCTTTTCCGGCTGTTCGGCTGTAGTGCCGATCGCTTCTCTCTTTTCTTCTTTGACATCCTGTCCTGCAGAAGTGCTGCGGACATTGAATGTGATAAGAAGTGCAATCACAATGACAGCAGCAATAACCGCTATAATAATGGCCATATAACCCTCTCCTTACTGTCGTCCGGCAGTTAGATTACCTGTGACTTGGCTGACACGTCTGCCAAGCGCACGGCCTAATTGAAGGCCTTCTTCCGTCATCAGCACATCGCTGTCAACCGGGCATGTGACGCCCGCGCCGTAGTAAGAGCCGTACAGCGCGTTTTCAGGAACGTTGCCGGGAAGTCCGACAACAATCATGCCTTGGTGAAACATAGGAGTGATCAGATTGTGCATTGTCATTTCTAATCCGCCATGTGTTGTCGCCGTCGTACAGAATACGGCGCCGACTTTATCAATCAGCTCGCCTTCAGCCCACAGATAGCCGAGTCTGTCGATCCACGCTTTTAAGCCTGAACTGATGGTGCCAAAGTGTCCCGGGCATCCCCAGATAATGGCATCCATGTCTTTCAGCTTGCGGATGTCTGCTTGATCGACATGATCGATCAGGACTTCAGCCTCAGCGTTTTCTCGTGCTCCTTCGGCAATGGCTTCAGCAAGGTGTTTTGTATGTTCGCCTTCACTATCGTACACTACGTAAATTTTCATTCAGGAAACCTCCCATTCAGATGATTAAGATTCCTTCACTTCTTTAGGGGCCGGAAGCAATGACAGCTCCTCTTTTTTCTTCGCCCGCTGTTTGTCTTTCCGTACGTCACGCAAGAACAGGCTCAGGACTACGCCGATAACCGCAAAGATCGTCGCCCACATAAACGCGTCATTAATCCCCATAACGTTGGAATTAAGTGAAGCTGTTTTGTAGAGATAAGAATAAACGGTTTGTTTCGCCGCATCAAGCGACATGTTCATGTTGACCATTAAATTCGAAACCGCGCTTTGGAACGATTGCATGAAGCTTGGATCAGCCGTGCTCGTTTTATCCGCAATCTGCGAATAGTGCATTGTCGTACGGTTCGTATAAATCGTTGTGATCAAACTTGTTCCGATTGAACCGCTGATCTGGCGGAGCGTGTTGCTCATCGCCGTGCCGTGGCTGTTCAACCGTGCCGGAAGCTGGTTCATTCCGGCTGTCATAACAGGCATCATTAACAGTGACATACCGAATGCGCGGATGGCATAGACAAGCATAATGTGCGTGTAAGGTGTGTCAATTGTCAATTTTGTGTACTGGAATGTCGTTGCGACCGTGATGACCAGCCCGATAATCGCAAGCGGTCTTGGACCGATTTTGTCAAACAGAATACCGGAAATCGGCGACATGATCAGCATGACAATCGCGCCCGGCAATAGCAAGAGGCCCGATTGCAGCGCCGTAAAGCCGACTAAGTTCTGCAGGTAAATTGGAAGCAGGAACATTCCTGTGTAAAGCGCAACGGTAATAATGATGTTAATCACACTGGAAAGTGAGAAAATATCATATTTAAATACCCGGAAGTCGAGCATCGGTTTTTCAGAGCGCAATTGCTGAATGACAAACGCGGCAATCGCGATGACACCGACAATGACGGTAGACAGCACGATCGGATCTCCCCAGCCGTCGCTGCCCGCTTCACTGACTCCGTAAAGCAATGAGGCAAATCCGACAATGGATAGAATCGCACCCAAGCTGTCGAGTTTGATTTTTTGCGGTTCCACCAAGTTCTTAAAGAGGAAGAACGCTATGATAATAACGATTGCCCCGATCGGAACAAGACCGTAGAACATAATGCGCCATGTGTAATGCTCGATGATCCAGCCGGAAAGAGTCGGTCCGACCGCCGGAGCAAACATCATCGCAAGACCGAAAATCCCCATTCCTTTCCCCCTGCTTTCAGGCGGGAAGATAAGCAGAATGGTTGTCATGACCAGCGGCTGCAGGATACCGCCGCCGACCGCCTGAATTAACCGGCCGATCAGCATGGTTGAGAAGTTAGGCGCGATTCCGCAGACTAACGTTCCCGCTGTAAAACAGAACATGGCTACGAGAAAGAGGCTTCTCTGTCCGAACCGGGTAATTAAGAACGCAGATAACGGAATCAAAACACCGTTGACCAGCATGTATCCGGTCGTAAGCCACTGAATCGTCGTCGCACTCACACCGAACTCGGTCATTAAGTGCGGCATCGCCACGTTAAGAAGCGTTTGGTTCAAGATCGCCAGGAATAACCCGGCCATAAGCACAATAAGCAATGTTTTAGGACTTTTTACTTGATTATCTGATTTAGCCACCTAAGACAACCTCCCTTCATGGTTTGATGACTGATCTGTATTATTCAGAGATTTTTACAGATGCGTTCATACCAGGAAGCACCTTGTCAGATGGGTTGCTGAGTGAAATTTTAACAGGAACTTTTTGCGTTACTTTTGTGTAGTTGCCGCTTGAGTTTGAAGAAGGCAGCATATCAAATGTTGAATTTGTCGCATAACCGATTTCTTCTACTGTTCCGTCAAATGTTGTATTAGGGTCGCCGTCAACAATTACGTCTACTTTGTTTCCTACTTCAATGTCTCTAATGTCTGTTTCTTTAATGTTCGCAGTGATGTAAAGGTGTTTCATGTCAATTTCCTGGGCAATTGTCGTACCGGCTTGCACCATTTGGCCGTTTTTCACTTCGTTTTTCACGATTGTTCCATCCATGATGGCTTTTACGTCAGCATTTTGCTGTCCTTTGATTTTTGCAACAACGTCGTTTTTGCTTACTTCTTTCCCCTCATCAAGGTTCCAGTCAGTTACTTTACCCGCAGCAGGAGCTGTGATAGCAGCCATGTCGCCGGCAACTTTTGCTTCATCGGTTTTTACATAGTGTGTGCTTTGATAATAGTAGTAAGCACCTCCGCCTATAATTGCAAGAACAACAATCAAACCGATAATGTTGGTCAGAATTAAACGTCCTCTGTTCATTTTGTTTTCTCCTTTCGTTTCTTCCTCTATCATTTTGTGGAATGATGATAAAAATATGTGGGGATTTTTTTATTTTCCGTTTTTCACTGCACAGCCGTTTGCAAGCTTCGTTAAACTTTCCGCAAGCTTGCGCAGGTACTGCAGTTCAGCGGTATTGAGCTGCCGGTATAAGACCGCCGCTTTTTCGGCATATTGAACAGCAGCTTTCTTTAGAAGTTCTTCCCCCTCTTCGGTTAACTGAATCATAACAACACGCCGGTCGTCGTGATAGTCGCTCCGAACCATTAGGCGGCGCTTATACAGAATATCGGTCATTCTCGTGACAGACGCCGGTTTCAGATCAAGCGACAAAGCCAGCCTTGAAAGCTGCGTGCTTTTGCTCTTATGTATTTTGAACATCAGCAGATACTGCAGCACTGTAATATCAAAAGGTTCAAGAACTGTCTCCAGAATCATTTTCTGCTTTTTGTAAATCGATCTGGAAGTATCAAACAGTTGTTCAAAACTGAGCAAAGCGAGCTCTGATTCAATCACCGTATTTTCACCTCATTCCCTTAATAATAGTTCACAAGATAAAATATTAATAAATGAAAGAAGGTTTGTAAAGAGAAAAGTTTCATTTTTTAAGGATTTTTTTTATGCCGTTTTTTCTCTTTATTTTTAATTTAAAAAAGCCGGGTGAAGAACCGCGGCCGCACGATTCTTCACTCGGCTTTATATTTCATACGATGCTTTGCTTACACCGGCTTCCTCATTTTTAAAAAAGCTTTTCAGCGCTTGAAATACGTCTGATTTCTGTTTCAGGATGTAGTATTTAAATTTATCATCTTTGACATTTTTATAGGCGGACATGAGGGTGGAATGCCTGTTATATTGATTGACCTCACCGTAACAGAACAGATTCGATTTTTTCATGATGTCATTGACGAGCTTTACGCACCGGGCGTTATCCGAAGTCAGGTTATCTCCGTCTGAAAAATGAAAGGGATAGATATTGTAGCGGGCGGGGTCATATTTTTCATCAATTAATTCAAGAGACTTCCGGTAAACGGAGGAACAGATGGTGCCCCCGCTCTCCCCTTTCGAGAAAAAATCTTCTTCCGACACGACCTTCGCTTCCGTATGGTGGGCGATAAATTCGATATCAACCGTTTCATACTTTGTCCGTAAAAATCGTGTCATCCAAAAAAAGAAGCTCCTCGCCATATACTTTTCCCATACGCCCATCGAACCGCTTGTATCCATCATCGCTAAAACGACAGCTTTCGATTCCGGCTTCGTCACATCATTCCATGTTTTGTATTTCAGATCTTCCGGATAAATAGGGTAAAACGACGGCTTGCCTGTCATGGCGTTTCGTTTATAGGCCGACAGCATCGTCCTTTTCTTATCGATATTCCCTGTCAGCCCGGTTTTCCGGATATCATTGAACTCGATATCGGTATGGACGATATTGTCCCTTTCCTTTTGCTGCAGATTCGGCAGTTCTAATTCCTGAAACAGCGCTTCTTCCAGATCCATCAATGAAACTTCCGCTTCATAATAATCCTCGCCTGCCTGATCGCCGGCTCCCTGGCCTTTTCCGGCCCCCTGCTTTTTATCTGCGCCGTCTCTTGCGACGACATCTCCGACTTCGCTGTCGCCGTCGCCTTGGCCGACATGTTTATTTTTATCATAGTTATAACGGATTTTATATTCATCAAGCGAACGAATCGGGATTTTCACGACATCTTTTCCGTTGGACATAATAATGCTTTCCTCAGTAACAAGATCCGGAAGGTTGTTTTTTATCGCTTCCTGTACTTTCTTTTGGTGGCGCTGCTGGTCGTCAAAGCCTTTGCGATGGAGGGACCAGTCTTCCTCTGAAATCAAAAAATTTCCGCTGTCATTACGGGACATGAATTCCCCTCCTTAACCGTTATGGTCGTTTTACATGTGTATGCCGGCTTGGTCCTGTTTATGAAACAAGTCCGGCGAAAAGATTTATTTTTATCTTATGCCGGCCGGACTCTCCAATTGACAAACAATTGCGAAAAACAGACAAAAGAACCCGTCCTTTTACAGACGGGCCTCTCAATGAAATCAAACATCAGCGGTTTAACAAGCTTCCGACATATTTCAGCAGTTCATTAGCGCTAGTCGAATTATAGCCGTGTTCATCTATTAACCTTGCCACTACCTCATTGACCTTTTTAAGCTGCTGCTCATCCGGCGTTTTGGTTGAGGTCGTAATTTTCACCACGTCTTTTAAGTCTGCGAACAGCTTTTTCTGAATCGCTTCGCGGAGTCTTTCGTGCGAATTATAGTCAAAGCGTTTTCCTTTTCTTGCATAGGCGGATATGCGGATTAAAATTTCTTCGCGGAACGCTTTTTTCGCGTTTTCTGAAATGCCGATCTGCTCTTCAATGGATCTCATCAGTTTTTCGTCAGGATTCATTTCTTCACCCGTCAGCGGATCGCGGAGCTTATTTTTATTGCAGTACGCTTCCACATTATCTAAATAATTGTCCATGAGAGTTTTCGCGGATTCTTCATATGAATAGACGAACGCCTTCTGCACTTCTTTTTTAGCGATGTCATCGTACTCTTTCCTGGCGGCGGAAATAAAATTCATATACCGCTCTTTGTCCTCGGCGGAAATGGACGGATGCTGGTCAAGTCCTTCTTTTAAGGAACGCAGCACATCAAGTGAATTGATCGATTCCATATTTTTTCTGATAATTGTTGAGGAAATGCGGTTGATGACATAGCGCGGGTCAATTCCGCTCATTCCTTCATCATGGAATTCCTTCTTCATATCCTCCAGATCAACGGAATTGTAACCTTCAACGCTTTCTCCGTCATAGAGCCTCATTTTTTTGACGAGATCAATATCAGAGCGGTTCGGTTCCTTCAGCCTGGTCAAAATAGAAAACATCGCGGCCACTTTTAATGTATGGGGGGCGATGTGTACGTCAGAAACATCACTTTCAGAAATCATTTTTTCATAAATCCGTTCTTCCTCTGACACCTTTAAATTATAAGGAACAGGCATCACGATGATCCTGGAGTGAAGGGCTTCATTTTTCTTATTGGCAATAAACGAGCGGTACTCCGTTTCGTTCGTATGCGCAACAACCAATTCGTCGGCAGAGATGAGCGCAAACCGTCCGGCTTTGAAATTGCCTTCCTGCGTGAGTGACAGAAGGTGCCACAGAAATTTTTCATCGCATTTCAGCATTTCCTGAAACTCCATCATTCCGCGGTTCGCTTTATTTAATTCACCGTCAAACCGATAAGCGCGCGGATCTGATTCTGAGCCGTATTCGGCAATTGTTGAAAAATCAATACTCCCCGTCAAGTCGGCGATATCCTGTGATTTCGGGTCAGACGGGCTGAAGGTTCCGATTCCGGTACGTTTATCCTCCGAGAAGAATATACGTTCAACCTTTACATCCTCAATTCTGCCGCCGTATTCTTCTTCAAGCCGCATGACATTAAGCGGAGAAAGGCTGCCCTCAATTCTGATGCCGTATTCTCTGTAGAAGTCGTCGCGCAGATGATGGGGAATGAGATGGAGAGGATCTTCATGCATCGGGCAGCCTTTAATGGCGTAAACAGCGCCGTTGTCTGTCAATGAGTAGGCTTCAAGCCCTTTTTTCAGCATGGTGACAAGAGTTGACTTTCCGCCGCTGACGGGTCCCATCAATAGTAAAATCCGTTTTCTTACATCGAGCCGCTTGGCAGCCGGGTGAAAGTATTCCTCCACGAGCCGTTCCAGAGATTCCTCAAGGCCGAACAGCTCCCGCGAGAAAAAGCTGTATGTCTTTTTACCGTCATCCTCCTCGATTCCGCTGTCTTTTATCATATTAAAAACGCGAGAATGAGCAGACTGCGCGACCAATGGATTTTCTTTTATGATCTCCAAATAATCAGCGAACGTCCCTTCCCATTTGAGACGCTGCTCTTCCTCTCTGTACTTTTCAATTTTCTTTAATATATCCATAAGAACCTCCTCTATCATGGTTAATGCACTAGAAATAAGGTACTTTGTTACAATCTATGCGGTGACGTGATAATACATGCTTTTCGTTTCTTAAAAATAAAGACGTTATAAGGCCGTCATTGACAAGGGTCCGGTGCACCGTTCATAATGAAAGAAATACAGTTTCATCCAGACTCGGACATCAAATGGAAAAGCAAAGAGGAGGAGAAATGATGAAAACGATCATTTTACTTGGTGTCATTCTCACTTTTTTAGTATCCATTTTTACGGCGGGTTACGACAGCAAACCTGAAAACAAATAACGGCAAAAGGGTGCTCTTTATGAAGAGCACCCTTTCCTATACAACATAACAATGTTTCATATTTGAATATGTTCTTGGACAGTTGATTTTTCATGAGATTTGCAGCTTGTTTGATACTCGATTTTTTCGATTTTGCAGCCCGGGCCGATTTCCACATGTTTCCCTCTGACGATGTCCGCTTCCGTGTATTCGAGATAAATTGCGTCTCCTTCGATCAATTCAGCAGAAAGCGTGCCGGCTTTCCGTTTAAGAAAACCGGGTTTCCGTCTGACGGTGATCGATGTGCCGCCGATTTCTTTCACGCGGCTTCGGTCATAACGCAAATGGATGTTTACGTCCCCCGCGTTTAACAATCCCGCCACATTGATACATCCTGTTACATGAAGCAGCTCCGTCTCGCAATCGCCGCCGACGGTGAGACTGCCTTTTATATGACACTGCTCTCCCGCGGCCCCGCCGCCAATTTCAGCAAGTCCTTTCAGCCTCATCGTGGCGAAACGCATGGAGCCGCCGACTTTCAATGTGCCCATCACGTTTGCTGAACGTACTGATAAATCTCCTGCAACTTCATGCTCTCCGAAAATTTTCAGCCTGTTGATCTCGGCATCTCCGAGAAAAAGTCCCGTACCGAATACCCGGCAGCGTTCGCTTTGAAGTCCTTCGCCGACAGTTCCTTCCCCTTTAATGCTTACATTTTGGTAGGAGCCGCCGGAGGCGTGTCCGGCTCCGTACATTTTTAAATGACTCAATTTTTTTGTCGTTTCCATCGCAGTTCCTCCTATCGTTTCACGACTTTGTTAACCAAAGCGGAAGGATCACATGTAAAATCGCCGCTGTATTCCACAGTCCCAATGGTGCAGCCTGCGTCGATCCGCACATGATTTCCGCGGACTGTCTTCGCGTTCGTGTCCGCCAATTCAATGATGTCACCTTCAATCAGCTCCGCTGTCAGCACCGGGGCCGGCATCAGCTTAAAACGCGTAAGCACGCTCTTTCTGCTCATCACTTTCAAATGGCGGCAGCCGATCTCTTTCACATGGCTCTCTCCCGCCGTCAGCTTAATACTGACTTCATCGGCATTCAGCAGGCCGCCGATCTTGCATTTGCCTTCCGAACGGAACGTCTCTGTCTCGCAATCGCCTTCAATCCCGGCTTTCCCGGATATGAAAATATCATCAGCTTTCACACCGCCGCCGAAAGATGAAAATCCCGCGACGTTCAGCCGCTCCGTTTTGACATCACCTTTAATGACACCCGTTCCGTTGATACGGATGGATTCAGCTTCGGCACTGCCGGAAATTTTCCCCGAACCGCTGATCGTCAGCGTTTGCGTCTTGACATGTCCGTCTGTTTTTCCGCTGCCGTTAAACAAAAGGCTCGTGCACTCCACATCACCCGATACCGTGCCGCTCCCGTTGATCTCCACTGTATGAAAACGACCTCCTTTTGAACTTCCTGAACCGTTAATGATTAATTTATCTGTTACTTCCATTGATGGTCCTCCTGCATCCATTTCGTTTTTAATTCTTCCGATGCCGCAGCAAGCGCCACCCGTTCAACCACTTTGACAGTCGGTTCAAATAAAATATGTTCCGCGTCTGCGATGAAGCACGTCGTTACGCCAAGCTTTCGGAGCATGACAAGCTCCGTATTCGCTTTCAGCTCGGAAGCCTCATACGTTTTCAGCACCCCTGCCGCCAATTTTCCTTCCTCAAGGCTGATATTGCCCGATTGCAAAAGCCCTTCAAGCACATATAAAGACAGCAGCGCGCGGGACGTGAATGTCACGCCGTCTTCGCCATAAACTTGCAGCGCGGCTTTTGAAATCAGTCCCTTTTGAAGCAGTTCCGCAGACGTTATGTTGACATCAGTCATTTGCGGAGACAGCATTTCTCTCATTTCATCCAGAGACAGATTTTCTTTCATTTTCTGTATTTTTGAGATGCGTTTTAATATTTCCGCTCTCGGAAAAAATGTTTCCTGGCCTGTAAACGTCGATTTTCGGATAAACCATTCTTCAGGAATTAAATTTTTCCGTTTCCACCGGTACAGCTGCCCATATGAAATTGATGTTTCTTCCAGCAATTCTTTTTTAGAAATCAGTTGTTCCTCCATGAATCCAGCTCCTTCGATGAAAGTATTGTAACATAACACTGTTACGTTGTTAAGCCCATAAATATATAAACGCCGTAAACCCCCGCTGTCCGTCTTTTTTATTCAATAAAAAAACGCCCGGATGCGGGCGTTTTTTTCACGTCAAATCTCTGTAATTTTGCTGGCGCAGCGCTTCATATACAAGAATCGCGGCCGTGTTGGACAGGTTTAATGATCTCACATGCTCGGTCATCGGCAGACGCAGGCAGCGGTCCATATTGTTTTCGATCAATTCTTTCGGAAGTCCGCTCGTTTCTCTGCCGAATACGAAGAAAAAGTCTTCCTCCGTATTTGAGTAATCAAATGATGTGTGCGGCTTTTGGCCGAATTTTGTAATGAAGAAAAACTTTCCGTTCTCATATGCCTCAAATAACTCTTCCAATGAATCATGATATACGACGTTGACGAACTCCCAATAATCGAGTCCGGCGCGCTTCAGCATTTTATCATCGGTCGAGAATCCGAGCGGGCGGATCAAATGAAGCGTTGTGTCTGTTGCCGCACAAGTACGTGCGATATTTCCCGTATTGGCCGGGATTTCGGGTTGATATAAAACGACATGTAATGCCACGATGTTCACCTCTGTTTTTTATTCCGCCCACCATTATATCATTAATTACTCTTTTGTCGTATCATCCGTAATATGAAAAAACGCATATCTGATGGAAGGAGTATACGCCGTTGAATCCTCATATGACCAATATCTCATTCTGCTGTCATACGTTTGGGCATTGACAAGCGGCATATTGCTTTTATCTTTCGCGACCACGATCGCCGTATGATTAAAACGGCCGTCCCCTTCAAAATCATAGCAAATGATATCTCCGGGCATCAGTTCTTCGGCTCTTGATACTTGCACCGCGCGAAGCCCTGCCTTGGATTGGGCCAGATACATCTTCATCGAATGCGCGACCGTCCAGCTGTAGCTCCACGAGCTTGCCTTCATCCACCAGCCTGAGCCTCTGTTCGGATGCCCCCGCATCGGTGCTTTTCCGGCATGTAAACATTGGGAAATAAAATTGGTGCAGTTGTCGCTGAAATTGTTATAAGCGGGATTTCGTTTATTCCAAAACTTCTCCGCGTACTGCACGGCAGCCAGACGGTCGTATAGAAACGCCCGCCCGAAATCTTCCCGTTCACTCCGCTCATATTCAATTACGCTGTTTCCGTCAGAAAATCCCGCCGGTTTTTTCTTTACTTCCCGATCTTTAATCAAAAGCTGATCATAGAGAAATGCAGTCCGCTCCTCAATCTGCTCTTCTAAGTAAAGGTGTCCGTCATGCTCCTTGCACAAATATTCGAAATGAATCGTGTACATGACGCATAACGTGCCGTCGTCCTCAAGGCTGCTTTTGACAATGACGGCTTTTGCCTTCGCTTTCACAATGTCAACTTTCCGTTTTTCAAACAGCTCTTTTTTTCTCGTCAGGACCTCAAGATCGCCGGGCTGCCCATTGTGCCTCATCTCGGTTCCGTTGATTAAATAATGAAGCCGGGCCTCCGCTAAATCTTCAATAATATGCTTCAAGCGCTCCACCCACCATACTGTTTTATAAAGAAAAACACTTGAACTCACGCCAAGTGCTTTTTCTCTATACATATGTCAGGACCGGCCGGTTTTAGTCTTATCAGAAACCGATAACAGCTCCAGTCCCTTTTCAATTTCCCGTATGGCGTCCACATCCTGCTCCTTTTGAAGCGCTTTTTCTAATTCCCCCGCATAATCAGGATCACCGATTTTCCCGATGGCCCAGGCGGCCGTCCCCCTGATAACAGGGCGCGGATCTTGGTGCATCAAGGCCGTTAATTCCGGAAGAGACGAGGCATCTTTAAAATGAGCCAAAGCTAAAATCGCATTCCGCTGTATCGGCTTCTTGCCGCGCCATGATCCCGATACATGTCCGAATTTTTCTTTGAATTCGCGGTTGCTTATGGTCAAAAGCGGCTTTAACAGCGGCTTTGCGATTTCCGGATCAGGCTCCATCTGCGGATGAAGGTGAAAATCTTTCCCCTTATTAATTGGACAGACCGTCTGGCACGTGTCACAGCCATACAGACGGTTTCCGATTTTCGTGCGGAACTCATCCGGCAGAAATCCCTTTGTCTGGGTCAGGAACGAAATACAGCGCTGGGCGTTAAGCTGTCCGGGATTGACGAGCGCGCCGGTCGGACACGCGTCTAAACATTTTGTGCACGTACCGCACATATCTTCAATCGGCACATCCGGTTCAAAGGGCAGATTGGTGATCATTTCAGCCAGATAGACGTAAGAGCCGTATTCAGGCGTGGTGATCATGCAGTTTTTGGCGCTGAAGCCGATTCCCGCCCGTTCAGCCACGGCCCTGTCGGACAATTCCCCTGTATCCACCATTGACTTTGTGCGGATATCCTCATGTTTGCATTGGAGAAAATTCTCCAGCAGATCAAGCTTTTCCCTCAGCACGTCATGATAATCCTTCCCCCAGGAAGCTCTGCAAAAAATGCCGCGCCGCCCGTCCCTCGTGCTCCTCGGCGCATCTTTCATTTTGGAAGGATAAGCAAGGGCGATGGCGACGATTGATTTGGCTTTCGGGAGAAGCAAAGACGGAGTAACCCGTTTTTCAATATCCGGCTCTTCAAACCCGGATAAATAGCCGAGTGATTCCTGAAGAATCAGCCGGTCCCGCAGACTGTCGAACGTATCAGCCGTCGTAAACCCGATTTTGTCGACTCCTATGCTTTTGGCGTATTCGATTAATTCCTCTTTCAGTTTATGAATATTCATTTTTTGCACAGCCTCCTTTCTTTGTGATCAGGCTCCCGCACAGGTATAATAGAGTTTTATCATCCCGAAATGGAGTGAACACACTTGAACATCAGTTTAGATCCACTTATTGCTGAACGGGTGCCGGGGATCAAAGCGGCAGCCGTCTTATATGAACAGATCGAAGTCGGGCCTGCTCCGCAAATGCTGAAAGGCCGCCTCCGTTTATTTCAAGAATCTCTTTACTTTGATTATGCTGACGGGGGTATAGATGAGCAGCCTTTTGTAAAAGAGTGGGCGCGTATAATGGAACAGCTCAGTCCCACCTTTTCAGGACAAAAAACGCCGATGGAGCCTATGCTCGGCGATATTTCCCGGGAACGATTCATTGAAAGTGTGAATTCAGCCCATGATACCATACTTTTTTTCTCCTTGAAATATTCATTGCCTATCATGGCGTATGACGCCGCAAAAATAGATGAACCAATTTCAATTACGATCGGAGAAAAAGAAAGCGTACTGTCCTTCTCCGGCCCGGACGGCGTTTTCGGCGACTTCACCGGACATATCAATATACGCCCTGTCACGCCCGGCACAAAGAAAATGCTGCAGCTGATCTTTTTCCCGCCTTCATTTCATGCCGACGCGGCGGATGAGCTGCTATCATCCTTAACAAAAATGTTTGAACAAATTCACGGAGGCACGCATACCGTCTCTTGGCTTTCATAAAAAGACACGCCTTCGTGTCTTTTTTCACATAAAAAAACGCAATACTTCGTTTATCAGAGAAACGAAACACTGCGTTAATAACGTATGTATGGAGCGGGTGATGAGAATCGAACTCACGACATCAGCTTGGAAGGCTGAGGTTTTACCACTAAACTACACCCGCATCAAAATTATTTTTTGTCAGTACCGATTTGATGTTTCTAATATTACATGTTTATTTTTTTTTCGTCAAGGGAATGTTAAAAAATTTGTCGAAAAAAATTCTTTTTTTGTCCACATGTTAAGTTGGGTTTACATTTTGTTAAGAGTCTCATACAATATAAAAAAGAAAAAACTTGAGGTACGCCTGATGATGAAAAATAAAGTAAAAGAGCTGAGAGCCAGATTCGGCTATTCTCAGGAAACGCTCGGAAAAGAAGCCGGAGCCACCAGACAGACGATTGCAGCGATTGAAAAAGGAGATTATGTGCCTTCACTTTTATTGGCGCTTAACATCTGCCGGGCTTTCTCCCTGCCGATGGAGGAAGTGTTCTGGCTGGAGGAGGAGAAAAAATGAGTTTGAAAAGAAAAGCGTGTTTTCACCTTGCACTCTACGGATTGGCCTGCTGGACGCTTATTTCCTTTATGGAAGCGGCGCCGCGGATCGCTCAGTTTTTCCAAACGGAGGGGAGCGGTTCATTTGAGCTGAATATCACTCCGTTTCTGCTGTTTACCGTTTGTGCCGCATTGTATATCTATGCCGAAAAGAAAAAACGAAACGGCAAAAAGCACAGGCTTGTACCCGATGAATTTGAGGAACAGGATGAAAGAGAACGAATGATGACGGCTAAAGCTTGCCGTTCCTCGTATATCGCCGTTTACTTCTCATTGCCGGCCGCAGCCGTTCTGCTTTTGTTTTATCCGCTGATTCAGCCGCATCTTCCCTTTTTTCCGATTCTTTTGATTTTCATTCTGATGATGATTCAGCATTTGGCTTATGCTTTCACTTTTCATAAGCACGGCAAAAACTCCGGTTCATGACAGATCCGGAGTTTTTTACATTACCAGCTCGCTTTTTTCACCCCGGGAATCCGGCCTTTATGGGCCAGCTCCCTGAATGCGATTCTGGACAGTTTAAATTTTCTCATATATCCGCGGGGCCGCCCCGTCACCGTACAGCGGTTATGAAGCCTGCCCGGAGCAGAATCACGCGGCAGTTTGCTCAGCGTTTCCCAGTCTCCTTTTGCCTTTAATTCTCTTCGGATGTCCGCATATTGTTCAACAAGCTTCTGCCGCTTGAGCTCTTTGATCACTTTTGATTTTTTTGCCATTTCAGCACTCCTAACAAATCGTAATAATTACGTTTTGTATCATATCATCCATATGAGCATCGTGCAAGCTAAGCGCTTAAAAAGGCGGGTGAATACCCGCCTTCACTGCCTGCATTTCCCCGGAAATGAATCCGCAGAAAGCGCCCGCCGTCAATTATCCGCTTTGCGACGTCATCAGACTGTCGCTTTATTTCCTCTTGCAAAATGGTCGTTGCCCATTGCTTCACCCAGTCTGCGCTCAAGCTTTTTAGTCCGTTCATTCTGAAACGGCAGAAGCGGAAACACGAGTTCAGCCAGATAATAAGCTTCTTCCAGATGCGGGTAGCCTGAAAAGATAAACGACTCAATGCCGAGTGCCTGATACTCTAAAATTCGAGCAGCGACGGTCTGCGGATCACCGACAAGTGCCGTGCCCGCTCCGCCTCTGACCAGTCCGATGCCGGCCCAGAGATTCGGGCTGATCTCAAGCTTCGAGCGGTCACCGTTATGGAGATCGGCCATCCGTTTTTGTCCCGAAGAATCAGCGCGCCGGAGCGCAGCCTGCGCTTTCGCAATCGTCTCTTCGTCTAAGTGGCTGATTAATCGTTCAGCAGCTTCCCATGCCTCTTCCTCAGTCTCCCGGACAATCACGTGAAGTCTGATGCCAAAACGCATCGTCCTTCCTTCCTTGGCAGCCTGTTTTTTAACGGTTTCAATCTTTTCTTTTACCTGCTCCGGCGGCTCTCCCCATGTTAAATAGACATCTGTATGTTTCGCCGCAGCCTCAATTCCCGCCTGTGATGAACCGCCGAAATATAATGGCGGATGCGGAGACTGCTTTGGCGGAAACAGCAGATTGCTGTTTTCCACTTTGATATGGTCCCCTTCATATGTCACCGTTTCGCCCCGCATGAGTCCGCGCCAGACGGTTAAAAATTCTTCAGTCGCCTTATAACGTTCATCGTGGCTGATAAACATGCCGTCTCCCGCCAGTTCATAAGGATCTCCGCCCGCTACGACATTTACGAGCAAACGGCCGTCTGACAGCCGATCCATTGTCGACGCCATTCTCGCGGCGACAGACGGCTGCATCAGTCCCGGACGGACCGCCACTAAAAATTTCAAGTCACTCGTTTCCCCCGCTAAAGCGGCAGCCGTCAGCCACGGGTCTTCACATGATCTCCCCGTCGGCAGCAGAACCCCCGTATACCCGAGTCTGTCCGCCGCCTGTGCCACTTGCTTAAAATAAAGATGATCCGCCGTTCTCCCTCCCGTTTGCGTCCCTAAATACCGGCCGTCACCATGCGTCGGAATAAACCAAAGAATCTCCATATGAATCTCTCCTTTTTTAATAGGTTACCCTTCATAACTGTTCCGCCATTTTAATAGTTTCCGTTCGAGCATTCTGACCAATGCATCTGTCAGCTTGCCGACAGCCGCAAAAATGATAATGCCGACAAACACCTTATTTGTCTGTGAAAATTGTCTGGCATCCATAATCATATAACCGACGCCCTCGCTCGATCCCATCAGTTCCGCCACCACGAGACCGAGCCACGCAATGCCGAGAGAGAGCCTGATGCCGAGCAGGATATTCGGCAGAGATGCCGGAAGAATTAATTTCGTCATCTGCTGATACCAGTTAAATTCCAGCACCCGCGCGACGTCAAACAGCTTCGCGTCCACACTGCGGATTCCGAGAAACGTATTAATGTACACGGGGAAAAATGCCCCTAATGCGATCAGCAGAATTTTTGATGTCTCATCAAACCCGAACCACAAAATAAACAGAGGAGTCACGGCCAAGTGCGGAACCGTTCTGAGCATTTGCAGAGACGGATCTAGATATGCTTCCGTCCGCTTTGAGAAACCGACCAGCAGCCCGAAAACAAGTCCGAGGCCCGCGCCAAGCAGAAATCCGGCAGCAGCCCTGTATAAACTGATCTCTAAATGACCCCAAAGTTCACCTGAAAGAAGAAGTTCCTGAAACGTCTGCAAGATGACGACAGGTGAGGGGAGCACCGTGGCCGAGACGATGCCCAGACTTGCGATAAACTGCCATACTGCGATGACCGCAGCCGGGAGTACAATCCCTTTCATCCATTGGTATGAATACTTCCGGGATCTTGCCAGAGCTTTCTTTTCTGATTGGCTTATTGCGCCGGCAGCCGTTGGTGCTTCTGCTTTCATTACTTGCCATCCCCCGTTTCAAGCGCTTTTTTAATAAATGAATTGTCGACAACGTCTTTTACATGAATTTTCTTATGAATCGCTTTTGTTTGATATTGAAAATCAGCGGTTTCCTGCTGGGCTTTGACAATATCATCATTGATCGGTTCATTGAGAGGCTCAGTATTGTTAAGCACGTTTCTGACGACTTTCGGATCAAGATGTTTGATTTTCGCATATAAGGAGACAGCTTCATCTTTGTGTTCCTTTTGCCATGCAACTGCTTTATTGAACACTTTCAGAAAACGGACCACCTCATCCGGGTGTTCTTTGGAAAATCCCGTTCTGACTAACGTGAAACCGGGAGAATATAAATCTGTGCTTTCTCCGTTCGCCAATATTTCCGCCCCGTGCTGCAGCGTTTCAATTGACAAATACGGCTCCCAAATGGACCATGCGTCAACTGATTTGTTTTCAAAAGCGGAAACCGCCTCATCAGGCTGAAGCTGGATGATGGTGACGTCATCGGCGGAAAGCCCCGCTTTATCTAAAGCTTTATAGAGAAAATCAAAGCCGCTGCTGCCTTTGGCTACAGCGATTTTTTTACCTTTCAATTCTTTCAGGCTCTGAATCCCGCTGCCCTTGTTTACGAGAATGCCGTTTGCCTTTAACCCGTCCTGAGACAGCCCGATCTCTTTAAAATCAATCCCTGCCGCCTGACCGGAAATGACCGGTGAATTGCCGACCTGGGAAAAATCAAGCTTATCGGCGGCAAGACCTTCAAACTGCGGAGGACCGCTTTGGAATTCGACCCATTTTACTTTTATTCCGTCTTTTTTGAAGGCCTCTTCAAACCAGCCTTTTTCCTTGGCAATGAGAAGCGGGCTTAAACTCTGCTGGATGCCGATCCGGATTTCTTTCACCGTTTTCCCGCTCCCTCCTGTCCCGTCTGCACTGCATCCGGCTGACACCATGACTGCTGCGGCTAAAAGAATGATGATTTTTTTCACTTCACTTCGTCCTTTCTATATCCCGGACCCATCCGCAAACCGGAGGTCTTCCGTTTTCTCAAACTCAGAAAGCACCTTCTGCCGGACGGCCTGAAAATCCGCAGACGTCCGATTGCGCGGATGCGGAAGCTGAATCGGCATCAGGCTGTGCAGCCGGCCGGGCTTTGCCCTGAGGATCGCCAGCTTTTCGCCTAAATAGACGGATTCATCAATATCATGCGTGACCAGAATCATCGTCGTTTTTTTCTCGCGCCATATATCAAGCAGCACATCCTGCAAATGTTTTCTCGTAAAAGCGTCAAGCGCCCCGAACGGTTCATCTAAAAGCAGCACCTCCGGCTCGCGCAAAAGGGCTCTGGCGATGGCAACCCGCTGCGACATGCCGCCGGATAATTCGCGCGGATAAGCGTTCTCCGCTCCCTGCAGCCTGACAACCTCAATCAGATCATCCACTTTTTTCCGAACGGCCGGGTCGTTCATATTGAGATCGGCAGCGATGTTTTGTTTTACCGTCAGCCAGGGAAACAGCCGGTGCTCCTGAAAGATAAATCCCTGCCGGATCCCCGGTCCCGACACATTGCGGCCGTTTATTGTGACAGAGCCTTTATAATCGGTATCAAGACCGGCAATCAATTTTAAAAGCGTGCTTTTGCCGCATCCGCTCGGCCCGATGACAGTCAAAAATTCTCCCGATGCAATTGACAGCTCAATATCATTCAGCACCGATGTTTTCCGGCCTTCATGCTCAAAAGCTTTTTCTTGTATGCTGATGGTTACAGCCATCTGTCTTCCCCTCTCTTTTTGCCGCGTGCGATCGAAAAACAAAAAGGCCCCCATCTCCGATTGCTTGCAGAGATGGGAGCCTTCGGCGGTCCGATCGGCAACCCGTTTGTTTTTAAATTTGAATATCATGTTAATTCAAATTATTCCGACTTG
This sequence comes from Bacillus sp. GW821-FHT11D08, assembly GCF_058808515.1. NCBI lineage: Bacteria > Bacillati > Bacillota > Bacilli > Caryophanales > Bacillaceae > Bacillus > Bacillus sp. GW821-FHT11D08. Next base: position 15,563 of record NZ_JBXARS010000012.1, on the reverse strand, counting down.
TCAACTGTTTTTTGTATGAATTAAAAATGCGCCTTCCGGCATAACCCTGCCAAAGAGCGCATCGGCTGTATCACGTATTTACTTCCTTTTCTTGCCGGGCGATTTTCAATAATGTCCGCGCGTTGTTGCCGAAAATGTTTTCTATATCTTCTTCCCGCATATTGATTTCCCGGCAGGTCCTCACCTGCTCCTGAAGATATCTGTATACATATCCTCTCGGAAATCCGTTCGAATCCGTCCCGAAGATGATCCGTTCAGCACCGATTAATTCAGATGTCTTCCGAAACAGAATTTCCAAATCAAGCGGGTACGGCATCCACCTCATCCACTGATTTGAGCCGGACGTGTCAATATACACATTCGGACAGCTCCAGCACAGCTGCAGCAGTTCCTGATAATATCCGGCGCCGAAATGCGGAATGATGAACGGGATATCAGCATACTCTCTCGCGACGCGATAGATGGAGAGCGGGTTGATGTTGCGATGGCTGACAATGCCCCCCGCTCTTCCTAAAAGCCCGAAGTGAATTAATACAGGCAGCCTTTTGTCAGCCAGATACGTCCACAGCTTTTTCAGCGACGGATCATGAAAATCGATGTCTGTCAGCGGCCCGAACAGTTTATATCCTTTCAGACCGAGCTCTTCTACCGCTCTTTTCAGCTCTTCATACGCATCCTCCCGCTCCAAAGGATGATATGCAAATCCGGTAAATCTCGCGGGATTGGCTTGAATAAACGCCGCCATCCGGTCATTGCTCTCTGCTGTTAAAAAATTCAGCACGTCAATGCCGTACTTATCTAATTCATTCTCCCATCTTGTCATCAAAGCGATTTCGCCGTCATCGCCCTCAACATCATGCGGATCAGGAAAATCCCAAGTCAGATTCATTCTATCTGACCGCTCCCGGTTATAATCGGAAAATGTCTTATCGTTTTTGCCGAAATAAAGGCTGTACGGCAGATGACCGTGAATATCGACAGGTTTAAAATGCTGCCGGAAAAGCATACAATCGCCGCCTCCCTTACCGCCTGACAATAAAAAAAGGCCCTTATCCAGTGAAGAATAAGAGCCTCTTGTGTCCAAGTCAGCGGTTTCTATTTTTTCTCATCTTAAACCCATTATTCCCGTCAGTCAAGTAGGCTTTCAAATCCAAACCCTTTTTTCGATAATAAAAATAATTATTTTATAATCATTATAAAATAATATTGACTTTTTAATGATAGGTGATATTATGTTTTTATAAATCTAAAGAGGTGATCACATGAGTTCAAATAAATTGACAACCAGCTGGGGCGCTCCTGTCGGAGATAACCAAAACTCAATGACGGCCGGCGATCGCGGTCCTGCTTTAATACAAGACGTCCATCTGCTTGAGAAATTGGCGCACTTTAACAGAGAACGCGTTCCCGAGCGTGTCGTTCACGCAAAAGGCGCGGGCGCACACGGTTATTTTGAAGTCACAAATGACGTTACAAAATATACGAAAGCCGCATTTCTGTCAGAAGTCGGTAAACGCACGCCGCTCTTCATCCGTTTCTCAACCGTTGCGGGCGAACTGGGCTCTAGTGACACAGTGCGCGACCCGCGCGGATTTGCCGTTAAGTTTTATACAGAAGAAGGAAACTACGACATCGTCGGAAACAATACACCCGTGTTCTTCATCCGCGATGCCATCAAGTTCCCTGACTTTATCCATACACAAAAAAGAGATCCGAGAACACATCTGAAAAATCCAACGGCCGTTTGGGATTTCTGGTCTCTGTCGCCGGAATCCCTGCACCAGGTAACCATTCTGATGTCAGACCGGGGCATTCCGGCGACTCTTCGCCATATGCACGGATTCGGAAGCCATACATTTAAATGGACAAATGATAAAGGCGAAGGCGTCTGGATCAAATATCACTTTAAAACAGAGCAAGGCGTGAAAAACCTTGATGTTAATACAGCCGCAAAAATCGCGGGCGAAAATCCCGATTACCATACGGAAGATTTGTTCAATGCGATTGAAAACGGCGATTTCCCCGCATGGAAATTATATGTTCAAATCATGCCGTTAGAAGACGCAAACACATATCGCTTTGATCCGTTTGACGTCACAAAAGTATGGTCTCAAAAAGACTATCCGCTCATTGAAGTCGGCCGCATGGTTCTGAACCGCAATCCGGAAAATTACTTTGCGGAAGTAGAACAGGCGACGTTCTCTCCCGGCACATTAGTCCCCGGCGTCGACGTCTCACCTGACAAAATGCTTCAAGGCCGGTTGTTCGCATACCATGACGCGCATCGCTACCGTGTCGGCGCGAACCATCAGGCGCTGCCGATCAACCGTTCCCGCAATGAAGTGAAAAACTATCAGCGTGACGGACAAATGCGTTTTGATGATAACGGCGGCCGCTCCGTCTATTACGAGCCTAACAGCTTCGGCGGCCCGAAAGAGTCACCTGAAGATAAACAGGCGGCATATCCTGTATCAGGTTTCGCAGACAGTGTAAGCTATAATCATCATGATCATTACACACAAGCCGGCGACCTGTACCGCCTGATGAGCGAAGAAGAGCGCGCGCGCCTTGTCGCCAATATCGTCAGTGCGATGAAACCTGTGGAAAAAGAAGAAATTAAGCTGCGCCAGATCGGCCACTTCTACAAAGCTGATCCTGAATACGGCAGACGCGTTGCCGAAGGACTCGGACTGCCATCACCAAAATAACATCAAAAAACCTGCCGGTCTGCCCGGTAGGTTTTTCCTGTTCATTATCAATAAAACCGTTTTTTCTCAATTATATGAAGTGGCATGCCGCAAAATGATGAAGCCCTTTTTCTGACAGCGCCGGACTTTTCTCAGCACATATCTTCTTGGCTGCCGGGCATCTCGTTCGGAATTTACAGCCTGAAGGCGGATCAGAGGGGCTCGGTATATCACCCTTTAAAATTATCCGCTCCCTTTTCGCTCCGGGATCAGGAACAGGCACGGCTGATAACAGCGCTTTCGTATAAGGATGAAGCGGCCGTGAAAAGAGCTCCTCCTTTGACGCGTATTCCACAATCGTCCCTAAATACATAATGGCGACCTTCGTACATAAGTGCTCCACCACGCTTAAATCATGAGAAATGAACAAATATGACAGCCCGTGCTGTTTTTGAAGGCTGCTGAACAAATTCATCATCTGCGCCTGGATGGAGACATCTAACGCCGCCACGGGTTCATCCATAATGATAAATTGCGGCTTGAGCGCCATCGCTCTTGCAATCACGATCCGCTGCCGCTGCCCTCCGGAAAATTCATGCGGATAACGGTCGATAAAGTTTGCGGAAAGTCCGCAGGCTTCAAGAACTTCCGCCGCTTTATCACGCGCGTTCCGCTTCACCGCCAATTGATGCTCGATCATCGCTTCACCGATGGCTTCTCCGATCCGACGCCGGGGATTTAAAGAACTGAACGGATCTTGAAAGATGAGCTGCGCTTCTGATCTGAAAGTTTTGAGCTCGCGCCGACTCATCCGAAACACATCACGCCCCTGAAAAAACACCTCTCCCTCTGTTTTTTCATGAAGCCTCAAAATGGTCTTGCCGATTGATGACTTTCCGCTGCCCGATTCTCCCGCTAAGCCGAACACTTCTCCCTTTTCTATCGTAAAACTGACACCGTCAACTGCTTTTACGGGATTTTTGCGGGTCTTTCTCATCCCCCCATGCTCCTCGTAATATTTTTTCAGCCCCTTGACCTCCAGCAACACATCACCCATCTGCTTTCTCCTCTCTGTAAAGCCAGCACGCCGCCTGATGCCCCTTCCCGAATTCAGTAAAATGCGGGCTCGATTTCCGGCATATTTCCATGCTGTGTTCACATCGCTCCGCAAAATAACAAGACGATCCCGACAGGTCCGCAAGCTCGGGGACCTGCCCCGGAATGGTGTACAACATCTCTCTTCTTTGACCGATAACCGGCTTGGCCGCGAGCAGTCCTTTCGTATACGGATGCTTCGGATCAGAAAAAAGCTTTGCAACCGGTCCTTCCTCCACAATTTTCCCCGCATACATAACAATCACATAATCAGCCATTTCAGCAACCACGCCAAGGTCATGAGTAATGAATAAAATAGACGTGCGGAATTGCTTTTTCATATCCCGCAATAAATCCAATATCTGCGCCTGAATGGTTACGTCAAGCGCTGTCGTCGGCTCGTCGGCAATGATCAGTTTCGGTTCGCAGCTAAGCGCGACAGCCGTCATGATGCGCTGCAGCATGCCGCCGCTCAGTTCATGAGGATATTGGTGCATAACCTGCTCGGCATGCGGGATCTCCACTAACGTGATCAGTTCAACGGCCCTCCGCCATGCTTCTTTCTTACTCAGCAATAAATGTTCGCGAATCGGTTCGGCCAGCTGCTCACCGATTGTAAACACCGGATTCAAAGATGTCATCGGTTCCTGAAATATCATCCCGATTTCGCTGCCGCGGATTTTCTGCATGTCTTTTGGTTTCAATTCCAACAGGTTCCGTCCGGAAAAATGCACCGCTCCCCGTTCGATTCTCCCCGTCTCGGGAATAAGCTGCATAATGGACAATGACGCCATGCTTTTCCCGCAGCCGGACTCCCCTACAATACAAACCGTTTCCTCCTCATGTATCGTAAAGCTGACATCGTCCACGGCCTTTACCGCCCCCTCCTCTGTATAAAAAGTTGTTTCCAAATGCCTCACTTCTAAAAGCGGTTTTTTCATTTCATTTTCACCTGCCGTTTTACCTTAGGATCAAAAGCGTCTCTTAAACCGTCTCCAAGCAGATGAATCGCCACAACGGTCAGAAAAATGGCCGTTCCCGGCGGAATCCACAGCCACGGGCGGAGTGTAAAATCCATAAAATGATTCGCCGCTTCCATCATGTTTCCCCAAGAAGGTGTGGGCGGAGCAACGCCAAGCCCGAGAAAACTCAGCGCCGATTCACTCAGCATCGCTCCCGCCACATGCAAAGTCGCCGCTACCAGTAATAACGGCAATGTATTGGGAAGCAAATGATAGAGGATTTTCCGTTTATCACTAAGCCCCAAAACTTCCGCGGCCATCATAAACGGCTGCTCCTTCAGCGACAAAATCTGTCCGCGTACAAGCCGCGCCAGACCGGGCCATCCAATCAAGCTTAACATCATCATGATCAGGTACATCCTGTATTCAGAAGGCACTTTCCACTCCGACATCACCGCAGCCAAAATCAAAAGCAGCGGCAGGCCCGGGATGGACATGAGCATATCAGCGATGCGCATAATGATCATATCAGCGGCTCCCCGATAAAATCCGGCCGCAGCCCCGAGTAAAGAACCGATGACAAGCGACAGCACCATTGAAGCAAGCCCCACGGTCAGAGAAATCTGCCCCGCCAGCATCAGCCTCATCAGCACATCTCTCCCGTACTGGTCAGTTCCCAGCCAATGATGGATTCCCGGCTGCTGATTGGCATTTGAAATATCCGTCCGATCTGTTATGTACGGAGAAAAAGACGGCCCGATAAAGCACAATAAAAACATAAAACATAAGAAAAGAAGACTGATGACCGTCAGCTTATGCTGCAGCAGGCGGCGGTACGTCTGCTTCCAAAGAGAAGGCGGCACCCCTTTTTGTTTTTTCATTCCGAACACCCCCTATTTCAGCCTGACCCGCGGATCAACCGCGGCATAAGCGATATCCGCCAAGAAGTTCCCCACAATCGTTAAACAAGACAAAAACAAGGTAAACGCCATCAAAACCGGATAATCACGATAATGCACAGATTCCAGCTGAATACGTCCGACACCCGGCCACCCGAAAATCTGTTCAATAATGATGGCTCCGGAAAACAGTCCCGGCAGTTCAAAAGCAAGCAGGGTGATGGCCGGAATGAGCGCGTTTTTCAACGCATGTTTCCAGATGACGGTGCGCTCTTTCAATCCCTTCGCTCTCGCCGTTCTGATATAATCCTGTCTGATCACGTCCAGCATGCCGGAGCGGAAATACCTTGTCAGCGAGCCGATGCCGAGCATAGATAAAATCACGGTCGGAAGAATCATATGTCTGACGGCTTCAAGCACGTACGAAAAACCTGTACTCGTGCTTCCGGTATCAATCATCCCGCCGACGGGCAATATTTTCAAATCCACCCCCAACCACTTAATAAACAGAAGGCTGATAAAAAAAGACGGGAACGCCATGGAAGCAAATACAAGAAACGTCACGATCCCGTCAAACCATGAGTATTTCCTGACAGCGGATATGACACCCGTTATCATCGCGGCTGACCATGTGACAAGCAACGCCAAAAACGCGACAAAAAACGAATTCCAGACATATTTCCGAAGCAGTGACAGGACGTTCTCCTGATATTTCAAAGAAAACCCAAAATCTCCGCTGAGCACATTTCCGAGCCATGTCACATAGCGCTGCCAAATCGGCTGATCCAGCCCGTAAAGCGCTTTTAACTCCTGCGCTCTTTCAGGAGTCAGGTTTACATTGGAATCAATATAGTCGCCCGGCAGCATGGCGAATAAGAAAAAAATAATAAAGGACGTACCAAATAAGATCACAAGCATTTGAATGAATCGTTCTGCGGCATACCGTTTCACAAAAAGCCCCTCCTTTCCGCTGAAAGGGCAAAATCCCCAGGATGCACCGGGTATTTTGCCCAACCGTTCTATTGAATTGAGACATTTGAGAGACTTGAACTGATTCCAGAATAATTGTCAGGCTCAAGCCCTTTTATTTTTCCGCTGACCGCCCTTGCGCTCTGACGGTAATGAATCAGAATGTAAGGCGGGTTTTCCCCGAGCTCCCGGTACAGCTGGTGATAAATCTCTTTTCTTTCGCTGATATCAAGCGTGCCGGCTCCTTTCTCTATCAGCCGGTCCGCTTTCGGATTGGAATACCCCGTTACATTATTGGGATGGCCGGAAGCCAGCTTTTCCACCGTGTCATTCGGATCAAGAATCTGCGAGGTGGAAACGGCGGCAAGGTCATATTGTTTGTCATTTATTTTCGCTACTTCTGTATTAAAATCCATCACTTCCGGTTTTAATGAGATTCCGATGTCCGCGTAATTTTCTTTCGCGATCGGGATAAAATCATCATCCGCTTTAGACGTGTAATAGCTGATTTCAAGCTTTTTGCCGTTTTTTTCACGTACACCGTCTTTGCCCGTTTTCCAGCCTGCTTCATCGAGAAGCTTTCTGGCTTTTTCAGGGTTAAACGCGTACCGATTGACATCTTTGTCATCATAAGCCCACGAAACCGGAGACACCGGCACATTCGCGACTTCTCCGTAGCGTTTAAAGCGGACATCGACGATTTTTTGACGGTCAAGTCCGTAAATAAGCGCCTGGGACACTTTCTTATCTCGAAAAGGCGGACGCTTGTGATTGACGTACACAAGCCCGTAATCATTCACGACAGATACGCTTATATTAGCAAAACCGAGACTTTTTAAATGCTGAACCGTATCATCATCAGGTGAGAAAGAAGCGTAATCAAGGTCACCCGTTTCAAACAGCTGAAGGGAAGTTGACGGATCGATAATTTTATAAATGAGCTTTTCCGTTTTCGGTTTTCCGGCATAATAGTGTTCATTAGCCTGATAGCGTATTTCCTGTCCCGGAAGATATTCTGTAAATTGATAAGGTCCCGCTCCGAGCGGTTTGGCATAAAGCTCTTTTAAATAATCCAGTTTGCCGAATTGATATTTCTTCCCGTAGTAGGCTTCTGACAGCACCTGCCCGCCTAAAAGAAGCAGCGACTTCGCACTGACTTTCTCAGTCGTGATTTGAATGGTTCTGTCATCAAGGACGAGAATGCCCTCTATCGTCTTTGCCTTTCCTTCCTTGTAAGCCTTACCGCCTTTAATATAGGCCGTGGTGATATCTTCATAGCCCGCGTATGCAGGATCATGCAACAGTGTTAAAGTGAATGCGGCATCCTTTGCGGTCAGCGGTGAACCGTCGCTGAAAACGAGATTTTTTCTTAAACGGAACGTGTATGTAAGCTGATCTTTGGAAATTTTCCAGCTTTCCGCAAGAGCCGGGGCAGGCTTCCCCATTTTATCCAGTTTGACTAACGGTTCAAAAATAGGATCTGTCGCATTTCCATCCCAGCCGTTTTCGTAGAAGTACGGCAGAAACACACCGCCCGGCGTGGAAATCCCAGCAACAAAAGTGTCAGTTCTGGCTTTCGATTTAGCGGGAATGGCCGCCGGATGAGAAGCTTTAAATTCCTTTGTCTTGACATGGGCAATACGTGTTTCTTCCTTTTTATCCGCCGCAGATGACGGTTCTTCCCCGGCGCTCCCTAACGCGCACCCTGATAACATGATGGATACCGACAGCGCGAGTACCGTTGTTTTTATCCTCCATTTTCTCTCCTTCATCTTTATCGAACCCCCGCATGCTTTTCATCTATCTTTATATAAATCTGCTCCATCTGTTCTTCATTTCTCATAATCTCCCGTTTGTTTTTCTCTACAAGCAGTTCGAAATTCAATGTGTGTTTTCTGTACTTTTTTCGTTTTTTGCTCTTTTTGCGCACATGTGATACCTTTTTTAACGCCACTTTTCATCCCTCCGCTTTTCATTTCATTCATGACTTTCACGCAAAAAAGGCCCTTATCTGTTTAAAAGATAAGAGCCTTCGGTGATCCGATCAGCCATCGTTTGGAAATATGTAATGATTATGTTAATTCATACAATCCCTACCTGTCAACTATAATTTAAAATATCGTTTCCTTCCGGGGGTTTTCCTCATACACTCTCTCATTTTTCCGCATATGCTAGAAAACATAGCAGAGTACAAGTGAAAGTGAGTGAGAATGTGGAAAAGACAACATTGACCGGTCGCATCGTCAAAAAAGATGACCCGGACTATAATGCTGCAAGAACCAATATCAATTTAAGCCTGCAAAGATATCCAGACATCATTGTGTTTTGTCAAAACAAACATGACGCCCTCAATGCGCTGAGATGGGCGCGTGAGAACAATGTGCCTTTCCGTATCAGAGGCGGAAGACACAGCTACGAAAACTTTTCCCTGTTAAATGACGGACTAGTCATTGATCTCAGTGAAATGAAGAAAATAAGAGTAAATGAGGATAAGCGGCTGGTCTCGATTGAAGCGGGAGCCGAATTGGGGGAAGTCTACCGCACACTCTGGCGGTACGGCTTGACCCTTCCTGCGGGAACCATTGCGAATGTGGGAATCACGGGGCTGACGCTCGGGGGAGGAATCGGATATTTAACAAGGACAGCCGGACTTACTTGCGATCGTCTCCTCCAGCTCGAAATGATCATAGCGGACGAAAAAGCGGGTGCTGACTTGATCACAGTCAACCGTTCAAAGCACTCTGATCTATTTTGGGCGTCTCAGGGAGGAGGGGGAGGCAACTTCGGCATTGTCACATCCATGATGTTTAAAGCCGTGCCGATCTCGTGCGTGTCTGTTTTTTCTGTCACTTGGGGCTGGGATGATTTTGAGGAAGTATTTAACACATGGCAGCGCTGGGCTCCATTTACAGACAACCGGCTTACCTCATCAATTCAGTTTTGGCCTAAGGAAGTCAACCGCATAGAAGCGCTCGGTCAATTTACCGGGACAAAGGATGAGCTGAAAGAACTGCTGGCTCCGTTAATGAAAGCGGGAAAACCGGCAAGCGGCATGGTCAAGACAGTGCCATTTATTAAAGCGGCAGCCTTTTTTAACAGCCCGGGAGGCAATCAGCCGCAAAAGATGAAGCGGTCAGGAGCCTTTATTGAAAAACCATTATCAACACGCGCGATTTCCACTTTAAAGCGCTATTTAGAGCACGCTCCGAACGAAAACGCCAGTGTGTGGCAGCAATCTCTCGGCGGGGCGGCCGGACGGATCGCTCCGGACCAAACGGCATTCTACTATCGCAACGCAATCATTGCCCAAGAATATATAACAACTTGGACATCTGCTGAAGAAGAAAGACAAAATGTCCGCTGGATCGAAGGACTGAGAACGTCCCTATCAAGAGAAACGATGGGAGATTACGTGAATTGGCCTGATAGAGAAATCAGAAACTGGCTGCAAACGTATTACGGAGAAAATGTTCACCGCCTCCGTCAAGTCAAAACGAAATACGATCCGGAAAATATATTCCGCTTTGAACAGAGCATTCCGCCGCTTCGCCGTTCACCGTTTTTCTAAAAAAGATGAAGATGGGCAAACTCCATCCTCATCTTTTCTTTTATTGATATAAGCGGCTTCCCTTCTCTGCAAACTCTTTTGCTTTTTCTTTCAGCCCTTCGTTGACGGCCTCGTCTTCAGTAAGTCCGTTTTCCTTCGCATAATCACGAATATCCTGAGAAATTCTCATGCTGCAGAACTTCGGACCGCACATCGAACAGAAGTGAGCCGTTTTTGCGCCTTCAGCCGGCAGCGTTTCATCATGATATTCCATTGCTCTTTCAGGATCAAGCGACAAATGAAATTGATCACGCCACCGGAATTCAAACCGCGCCTTAGACAGAGCATCGTCACGGATCTGTGCACCCGGATGCCCTTTAGCAAGGTCTGCGGCATGTGCCGCGATTTTGTACGTAATGACGCCTTCTCTTACATCATCACGATTCGGCAGCCCCAAATGCTCCTTCGGCGTGACATAGCAAAGCATCGCCGTCCCGTACCAGCCGATCATCGCCGCGCCGATTGCTGAAGTAATGTGGTCATAACCCGGAGCGATATCCGTCGTTAATGGCCCGAGCGTGTAAAAAGGCGCCTCTTTACAAATTTCCAGCTGCTTGTCCATGTTTTCCTTAATTTTATGCATCGGCACATGACCCGGTCCTTCGATCATCACTTGCACATCGTGCTTCCACGCAATCTCCGTCAATTCTCCGAGAGTCTCCAATTCCGCAAACTGCGCTTCATCATTGGCATCCGCAATCGAACCGGGGCGAAGCCCGTCACCAAGAGAAAAAGCGATATCATAGGTCTTCATGATTTCACAAATTTCTTCAAAATGCGTGTACAGAAAGCTTTCCTGATGATGAGCCAGGCACCATTGCGCCATAATCGCCCCCCCGCGGGATACGATTCCCGTCGTGCGTTTAGCCGTTAACGGGACGTAACGAAGCAATACGCCGGCATGGATGGTGAAATAATCCACGCCCTGCTCCGCCTGCTCAATCAATGTGTCACGATAAATGTCCCACGTTAAATCCTCGGCAATGCCATTTACTTTTTCAAGCGCCTGATAAATCGGCACCGTCCCCACAGGCACGGGGCAGTTGCGGATAATCCATTCACGCGTCGTATGAATGTCTTTTCCCGTGGATAAGTCCATCATCGTATCGGCGCCCCAGCGAATCGCCCACGTCATTTTTTCGACTTCTTCTTCGATAGAAGATGTAACAGCCGAGTTGCCGATATTGGCATTAATTTTCACATGAAAATTCCGGCCGATAATCATCGGCTCGCTTTCCGGGTGGTTGACGTTAGAAGGAATAATCGCCCGGCCGCTCGCCACCTCTTCCCTGACAAATTCGGGAGACACGTGCTCACGTATTGCGATAAACTCCATTTCCGGCGTAATGATGCCTTTTCTCGCATAATGCAATTGTGTTACATTTTTCCCCGGCTTGGCCCGAAGCGGTTTCCGCTGTAGGCCGGGGTATTCAGCGGCACGGCCCTCTTTTTTATAACCGTTGTCTTCAGGTCTCACGGTCCGGCCGTTATATTCTTCTACATCTCCGCGCCCGGTAATCCACTTTGTGCGGAGCGCCCCCAGCCCTTCATGAATATCAATCTGTACATCTGGGTCTGTATACGGCCCGCTCGTATCATAAACACGGACCGGCGCATTCTCCTCTTCCCCGAATGCCCCCGTAGTCGCACTCAGGCTGATTTCCCGCATCGGCACTCGTATATCGGGCGAAGAACCTTCTGCATAAACCTTTTTACTGCCGGAAAAACTCGACATAATGGAAATGTTCGCTTGCTGTACTGATTGATTTTGCATACAAATCTCTCCTTTATCATTTGAATAACAGAACCAAGCTCAGCACCAGCACAAAAAAACCGGGTTCAAAGAAGAACCCGGTTTTGCAGTCAGAAAGAAACTATTATTGTTTTCATCAACAATAATAAAACCTTTACTTCCCCACGCTGGTACGAACCAGATCAGGTCCAAAGGGTTAAGAAGCCGCCGCTTCTCTCTCAGCCCGCTCAGACGGGCACCCCCAGTAACTATTGATTTCGCTCTCATCGTAACATAAGTTGTGTACAAAAAAAAGCATATTATCAAAATTCAGATAACGGTACGGTCATAAGCTCTGTTTCCCGAACGCCTTTTTCGGTATTAAAAACCCGATAACCCTTTGCGGTTTCCCTGGAAGAGACAGCCCGGAACAGCTGACCGTCTTTATAATGAAGCGCAGCGCCGTCATCAGCGGCATAGCCCTCCCTGAGTTTCTTTTCTGAAATCAGACGGTGATACACCGGCCGGCGCTCCGCTTCTCCGTCATAGTGCGGACAAAAGCTTCCCGGCAAAAATCCTAAAGCTCTTAACTCTCTCAAATCTCCAGCCGAATCCGTCAATCCTTCTTCATACCAGCAAATCGCCCCGGCGCTGAGACCCGCCAACATGATGCCGTTTTCCCAAGCCTCACGAAGAATAAGGTCAAGCCCCCACTCTTTCCATAAGACAAGCATATTGCGCGTATTTCCGCCGCCGACATATATAATATCTTTCTTCATGAGAAAGGATCTGAGATCAGAACCCGGCGGTTTAAACAGCGACAAGTGATCCGGCTCACACCGCAGCTTTTGAAAGACCTGATAAAACATGCCGATATAATTCTCCGAATCTCCGCTTGCCGTCGGCAAAAAACAAATTTTCGGCTTTGACCGCGCCGACTGCTCTAAAATATACTGATCCAGCACAAGATGATCCGGCTCCATGGAAAAGCCCCCGCCGCCCATTGCAATAATCTGCTTCAATGTCATCACCTCTTTTTTCCTCTAGTATAACAGCTCATAAAAAGGCGTTATCCCCATTTCGGATACCGCCTTTAAAAAGTATTTGTTATCTGAAAAATGAAAACGCACCGTATAACACAACGGAGATCCCCGCGGCGATAAGCGCCGGAACAAGCTTCGAACGGGCATACTTCACAACATCGATCCCCAACACCGTACAGGTTGTCACCGTATTATCACTGAGAGGAGAAGCAAACGCTCCAAATGTTCCGCTCGCAAACACGGCCCCGATCGCTAATAATAAACTGGTATGTGACTGAACCGCCAGCGTTACGCTGAGCGGCATTAAAAGCCCCCAAGTCCCCCAAGATGACCCGATAAAATAGGATATAACAGCCCCCAGTATAAAAAGAGACGGCGCAATAAACATATGAGGGATCCATGACGTTAAATGAGGAGTAACATATTCCGAGAATCCCAGATCTTCAGATACTGCTGTTACGGCCCAAATCAGCGATAACATAATAATAACGTTGACCAATTCGTTTCCGCCCTTAATAAAATGGGTAACAAGCTCGCCTGCATGAAAACGCTGAAACATAAAAAGAGCAAATGCTGCAATAACCGCTGCCAATAATGCGGTTAACATGACGCCAAGCATATCGCTTTTGATAAAAGCATTCAAAAACCCTTGTGCTTTTGAATGGCCGTCCCACCAGCTGAGAAAGAGTGTTAATAGCAAAAACAGCCCGATCGGAATGATTAAATTCCAAGGCCGAATCGGTGTTTCCTTAATATAAGCACGGTGCGCCGAATCCAGCTCCTCCTGCTGGTCAGCATGCTCATTACTTTCGAACATTCCCGTATGTTCACCGTGAATATCTGAGATCGTCCCTGTTTCCATGTTAAATGAACCTGAGCTTTTTGAAAGCAACACACCGCTGTTCCGCGGAATCGGTTCCGTATTTTTGTTATGTTTGCGAGCAGAAGTTTGTCCGCTCTTTTCTGTTTTTTCTAAGCTTTCGTCCGCTTTTTGTTTCTTAAAAAAGCAGTAATAAATTCCGACTACTATAATCACAATGGAGAAAAAATTGAAGGGAATACTTTTCACATACACCGTGTAAGCCGGCTGATCTATTCCTGACGTTTTAAGGGCCTGTCCGATAATGGAAACCATGTAGCCGACAAATGCCGTTGCTATCGGAATCAAGGCAATGACAGGGTTTGCCGTAAACTCAATGGCATACGCAATTTTCTGTTTCGACAGGTCCAGACGCTTGCTTAAAGCTTTCATGATCGGTGCAATTGTGACGATGCGAAAGTCCGGTTCACTGAACGTGCCAAATGTCGACAGCCATGCAAGCAGCATCGCACCTTTTTTGGTTTTAACTTTTTTACTGATCAAATGGACGAATCCTTTTATCCCGCCGGTCAGCTTTATAATCCCTACAAGGCCGGCAAATGAATATAGAAACACAATGATTCTAATATTATTGGTGACGACAATGTTGCTGATTACATATTGAACCATATGTTCAATCCCGCCAAGCAAGCTGGGATGCAAAAGATAGCTTCCGACCAGCAAACCGACAAACAGACCGGACTGCACTTGCTTTGTAATAATTGAAATGGGAATGACCAGAATAAATGGGATAAGACAAGTCCAAGTCCCTTCCATAAAAAACACCTCTTTCAAAGAACTTCTTGTTAGTATCTTTGAAAAAAGCGTATTTATACAATCTGCACGCGTATCATGTTTTCACAAGCCTTGGAGGATATTTTCACACAACAAAAAAGGCTTCTACATATTGTAGAAGCCTTTGTATACCGGTGGCCGGGGTCGAACCGGCACTCCAGAAGGAACACGATTTTGAGTCGTGCGCGTCTGCCAATTCCGCCACACCGGCATGTAATTCGTCGTGTTCAACCGACGTATATAAATATAACATGTATTTCATAAAACGTCAACGGTTTTAGCAAAGTTTTTTAAATGGTAATGCAGTATATACGATACAAGCAAGAAACTTATATTGATAGTCATTACGTTTTTATTATATAAAAAAAGTGATCTGCAATATGCAAATCACTCTCATATATGTTTTATAATGTGAAAACTGATGACCAATTTAACATAGTTCGTTCAAAGTTAAATTGGTGCCGAGGGCCGGACTTGAACCGGCACGGTAGTCACCTACCGCAGGATTTTAAGTCCTGTGTGTCTGCCAATTCCACCACCCCGGCAATAGAAAGGCGACACCCGGATTCGAACCGGGGATAAAGGTTTTGCAGACCTCTGCCTTACCACTTGGCTATGCCGCCGTAATTTGGAGCGGAAGACGGGATTCGAACCCGCGACCCCCACCTTGGCAAGGTGATGTTCTACCACTGAACTACTTCCGCAACATGTAAAAGAACTTAATACATCTTATGCTGTTGTTTTTAAAAAAATGCAACTGGGCTAGCTGGATTCGAACCAACGCATGACGGAGTCAAAGTCCGTTGCCTTACCGCTTGGCTATAGCCCAATGATAATATGGGGCGATTGATGGGAATCGAACCCACGAGTGCCAGAGCCACAATCTGGTGCGTTAACCACTTCGCCACAACCGCC
>NZ_JBXARS010000011.1:0-55089 GCF_058808515.1 Bacillus sp. GW821-FHT11D08 | reverse complement strand
GCACATCGCTGTGCGATTTATTTAAAACTTTGAATTAACAGGTACGTTTTGTCTTGTTTAGTTTTCAAAGATCATTTTGTCTTTCGTTCAAGCGACTTTATTATTATATCTTATCAATCTCTTGAAGTCAACAACTTTTTAAATTTCTTTTTTCGTCAGCGCCTTGTTTAGCGGCAACGAATAATAATATACCACCTCACAAATAATAGTGCAATAGTTTTTTAAAAGAAAATCAAAAAAGTTTTACGAGCGGCTTGTTTCTAAAAAAGCGCCGTACTGCGATAAGCAGAAACGGCGCCTTCCCTTTTATTAGCGTTGTCTCATTTGAGGGAATAATAAAACGTCTCTGATAGACGGAGCATTTGTTAACAGCATGACAAGGCGGTCGATACCGATACCCAATCCCCCGGTCGGCGGCATGCCGTATTCAAGAGCTTCAACGAAGTCTTCATCCATCATATGCGCTTCATCGTTTCCTTCTTCTCTTTCTTTTAACTGCGCTTCAAAGCGTTCCCTCTGGTCAATAGGGTCATTCAGCTCCGTAAACGCATTAGCGTGCTCACGGCCGACGATAAACAGTTCAAAACGGTCTGTAAAGCGAGGGTCCTCCGGATTTTTCTTAGCAAGAGGAGAAATCTCTACAGGGTGGCCGTAAATAAATGTAGGCTGAATGAGTGTTTCTTCAATTTTTTGTTCGAAGAATTCATTGATGATATGACCCACCGTCATTGAGTTTGTGATCTCGACACCATGCTCTTTTGCATGACCGCGCGCTTCTTCAACAGTCATCTCATTCCAGAAATCTACACCTGTCGCTTCTTTGACCGCATCTACCATGTGGAGTCGTTTCCACTCAGGTTTCAAATCAATCTGCTCTTCGCCGTACTGGATTGTGGTGCTTCCAAGCACTTCCTGCGCAATATGTGCTACGAGGTTTTCCGTAAGACTCATAATATCTTTATAATCGGCGTACGCTTCATACAGCTCGATCATCGTGAATTCAGGGTTGTGGCGTGTAGAAACACCTTCGTTACGGAACACGCGGCCGATTTCGTAGACTTTTTCCAATCCGCCGACAATCAGGCGTTTCAGGTGCAGTTCAATCGCAATACGCATATAAAGAGGCATGTCGAGTGCGTTATGGTGCGTGATGAACGGGCGTGCAGACGCTCCTCCCGGTATGCTGTGCATCGTAGGTGTTTCAACTTCTAAGTATCCATGGTCATCTAAGTATCTTCTCATCGCTTGGATGATTTTGCTGCGTGTGATAAACGTTTGTTTGCTGTCAGGGTTTACGATGAGATCGAGATAGCGCTGGCGGTAACGCTGTTCAACGTCTTTTAACCCATGATATTTATCAGGAAGAGGACGCAGTGCTTTTGTCAGCAGTTCGAAAGATGTCGCTTTGACAGAAAGCTCGCCTACGTTTGTTTTGAAAACTTTCCCCGTGATGCCGATAACGTCTCCGAGGTCTGAAGATTTAAAGATTTCATATTGTTCTTCGCCGACACTGTCTTTTCTTACGTAAATTTGAATTTGACCTTCTAAGTCCTGCAGATGCGCAAAGCCGGCTTTCCCTTTTCCGCGCTTTGTCATCATACGGCCTGCAATGGTCACTTCGACCGCTTTTTCTTCCAGTTCTTCTTTAGAAAGCTCCTGGTAGGCGTCAATGATCTGTTGAGATTGATGCGTTCTCTCGAAACGTTCGCCGAAAGGGTCAATGCCGTTTTCTCTCAGCTGGTTCATTTTATCTCGTCTGACTTGCAGCTGGTCGTTCAATTCCTCATGATTTTGCTCTTCTTGACTCATTGGTATCACTCCGTTACATTTTGATTTCACGAAAAAGCAGAAAAACTGCCAGCGGTAAGCTGGCAGTGAGCAGCAATAGAGGGTGTATATTAACCTACTTTTGCATCTTGAAGCTCTTTTGCCTCTGCTTCGGCGGTAAATGCATCTAAAAGCTGCACAACTTCTTCACGCGTCTCACATTGGTTAATTTCGTTGCGTACATTCGCATTGCCTCTGACACCTTTCAGATACCAGGCAGCGTGTTTTCTCATTTCTCTGACTGCCACATTTTCGCCTTTTAACTTAATCAGGCGGTCTAAGTGCAGTTTGCATACCGACATTTTTTCACGGACTTTCGGTTCGTCTTTTAACTCGCCGGTTTCAAGGTAGTGCACCGTACGGTAAATCATCCACGGGTTGCCGAGTGCGGCCCGGCCGATCATGACGCCGTCAACTCCTGTTTCCTCAAGCATGCGTTTCGCGTCCTGAGGCGTTTTGACATCACCGTTTCCGATGACGGGAATGGAGACGGATTGCTTCACTTCTTTAATGATATCCCAGTTCGCAGTGCCTTCATACATTTGCACTCTTGTGCGGCCGTGCAGGGCAACGGCTTTTCCGCCGGCACGTTCAACGGCTTGGGCATTTTTCACCGCATAAATGTGCTCTTCATCCCAACCCATTCTCATCTTCACTGTAACCGGCTTATCAACAGCATCTACTACTGCGGATACCATTTCATAAATCTTATCGGGATCGAGAAGCCATTTGGCGCCCGCATCACATTTTGTAATCTTGGGTACGGGACATCCCATGTTAATATCAATAATATCAGCAGTCGTGTTTTGATCTACAAACTTCGCCGCTTCCACAAGGGTTTCCTTTTTTCCTCCAAAAATCTGAAGGCTGAGCGGTTTTTCACGTTCATCAATGTAAAGCATCCCCATTGTTCTGGCGTTATTGTAAAGAATCGCTTTGTCACTGACCATTTCAGCGCATACCAATCCGGCTCCGAATTCCTTTACAGTCAATCTGAACGCTGAGTTGCAGACACCGGCCATAGGGGCAAGCACAACCCGGTTTTTCAATTGAATATCACCGATTTTAAACATTTTTCCCCTCCTTTCATTTGTCTATTTTTCAGGCGGGGCCAATTCGTCCGCACTTATATTTAAAACATCTGCCGCATCTTGAATGATGGCATCTGACGGCAATCGGTTTCCGCGTTCAATTTCACCGACAATAGAAACTGATATACCTAATGCTTTTGCAAATCCTTCTTGAGTATAACCTTTCAGCTTTCTGAATGCACGAATTCGCCTACCCCAGATTTCTGCTTCCATACTCTTACACCTTCTTGGTTTGTTTCAGCGCTTATCGTGATATGATCCGCCTGCGAACATATTTCTTTTAACGGCGCAAGGACAAATAAGCGCTCATACATTCTCGGATGCGGAACAATCAGCCGCTCCGTTTCAATATTTTCACGATTATACAGCAAAATGTCAAGGTCTGCCGTCCGCGGTCCCCAGCGAATCTCTCTCGTTCTGCCTAATTCAGCTTCAATGCTCTGCGTTACATCAAGAAGTTCAAAAGGAGATAACGACGTTTTCACTTCAACCGCCATATTAAGAAACTGATCTTGATCCTCATAGCCGACGGGATCTGTTTCATATATGGAGGACACCTTTGACACCGTCACGCCATGATGCCGGGTGAGCATGGCCACTGCCTGGCGCAAATAATGTTCACGGTCGCCCATATTGGAACCGAGGCCGATATATGCCGTATTGTTCATGATTTCTTTCTCGTCATTTCTATGGCTACTGATTTATAATGGCCGGGAATCGGCGGGTCAGGCTTAACAACTTTTACCGTACATTGCTGCACCGGCTCAAATTTCTCAAGGACGGTGTCTGCGATCCGTTCCGCAAGCGTCTCGACCAAATTGACGGGTTCGCCCTCAACGATGCCGCGGCAGACACTGTACAATTCCGCATAGTTAATGGTATAAGAAAGGTCATCCGTTTTTCCCGCTTTGCTCAAATCCAGTTCGGCAGTCAGGTCTACTTTGAAGCGCTGGCCGAGTTTGTTTTCTTCTTCGAACACGCCGTGATATCCGTAAAACTCCATACCTTCCACATATACTTTATCCATAATGTACGCCTCCTTTGTTCAACATAGCATCCATCATCTTCGTCATTCTTGCGATCTCTTTGACATCGTGCACCCTCACAATGTCGCAGCCTTTTTGGACGCCAAGGCATACTGTCGCTCCCGTTCCCTCGGCACGTTCTTCAGGGGGAAGGTCAAGCACACGGCCGATGAACCTTTTTCTCGATGTCGCCAGAAGCAGCGGATAACCTAACCCGCTGAACACCTCCAGCTTGTTCATGACAGCCAGATTGTCCTCATAGTTTTTCGCAAAGCCGATCCCCGGATCCAGAATCATATTTTCATCTGTGACGCCGGCTTCCGCGGCAATTTTTACGCTTTCCATCAAGTCTGCAAGCATATCAGGAATAAGATCGTTGTAGTTTCTTTCCATGCGGTTATGCATTAAGATAATCGGAACCCCGTGTGCGGCGGCTACTGACGCCATGTCAGGATCACCTTTCGCCCCCCAGATGTCATTAAGGATAGAGGCTCCCGCTTTGACCGCTTCGTCTGCCACGGACGCTTTGTACGTATCGATTGAAAGCGGAATGTCCAGCTCGCTTGTGATCCGCTCTATGACAGGGATGACTCGTGACATTTCCTCATCAGCCGACACGAGTGATGCGCCGGGTCTTGTCGATTCACCGCCGATATCTATGATATGCGCCCCTTCTTCAGCCATCTTCGCCGCATGCAGAAGCGCCCTTTCCGTACTGTCGTATTTGCCGCCGTCAGAGAAGGAGTCTGGCGTTACATTTAATATCCCCATAACGAGCGTCTTCTCTTTATAGGAAAGAGTGCCTTTTTTTGTATGAATCAGTTTAGGATGTTCAATTGTTTGCTGCGCCATTTTGTTCCTCCTCCTGTACATTCATTTTGTTTATTTCCTGCTGATACTGCTTACGGAGCAATTGCACCGTTTTTCCGCTCACTCCGGGCAGCGGCACTTCCTCTATTTTAGAAAACGGGATGATTTCAAGCACGGAGTTTGTCAACCATGCTTCATCCGCTTCAAGCATTGATTGAAAACGGAATCGACCTTCGGTGACTTCTGTCCCCTGCCGTTTCAATTCATCAATAACAAACTGTCTCGTTACGCCGTCGAGAATGCCTGTATCCAAGGATGGTGTAAAGACCTTGTCTCCTTTTCGCCAAAACACGTTGGAGACAATGCCTTCCGCGACATCTCCTTCACCGGTCAGGAAAATGCCTTCAAGATTGGGATCATTCCCGATCTCCCGTTTAGCATACATGTTGTTTAAATAGTGATGGGATTTTAACCGAAAAGATCCTTCAGGCGTATTTCTCCGGACAGAGAGAAGCCTGCCTTCTTTTTGAACAGGCAGAGTTTCCGGATTGAGCCGGTTGACGAAACAAAGGACGGTCGGCTTTTCATAAGTCTGCGCGGCAAATCCCTTATCGCTGACGCCTGCCGAGATGTTAAGCCGGACACGTGCGCTGCCGTCCTTGATGTCATTGAGGAGCAACAGTCTTAGAAGCATATCAAGCAGCTCCTGTTTGTTCACCTCATATGCAATCTGCAGATCCCGAAGCGCCCTGTTGAGCCTGGCGACATGCGCATCCGGCAGAAACGGCCGGCCGCTGTAAAGCCTGAACGTCTCGAACGCGCCGATCCCGTACAGATAACCATGGTCAAAAGGAGAAAGCGCCGCTTCTTTCTCCTCTATATATTGACCATTCAAATATATAATCACACCGTCACTTCCTTTTTGCGGTGTGTCTCTATAAAGTTTCTGAGCATCTCTTTGCCGAAGGAGGTCATGATGGATTCCGGATGGAACTGAACACCTTCAACAGGCAGCTCATTATGGCGGATTGCCATAATTTCTCCTTCTTTGGTTTGAGCGGATACCGTAAAACAATCCGGCAGCGTGTCCGCTTTGACAATAAGTGAATGATACCGGGTGGCGACCAGCGGATTTTGCAGGCCTTTAAAAATCGTCTGTCCGTCATGCATAACTTCTGACGTTTTGCCGTGCATGAGCCGCTCCGCTCTGACGACGTCGCCGCCGAATACTTGCGCAATCGACTGATGCCCGAGACATACGCCGAAAATAGGAATACTGCCGGCAAAATGTTTGATGGCTTCGAGGCTGATCCCCGCTTCATCAGGACTGCACGGCCCGGGTGAAATCATTAAGAAGTCCGGACCCAGCTCTTCAATCTGCTCAATCGTAATCTCGTCATTCCGTCTGACGATCAGTTCCTCCCCGAGCTCACCCAAATATTGAACCAAGTTGTACGTAAATGAATCATAATTGTCAATCATTAAAATCATCTCTGCTCACCTCGTCTGATTTTTTGTCTCTTCTTCGCTCAGCTCTAACGCCTTTTTCATCGCAAAAGCTTTTTTGAACGATTCCTTGTATTCATGCTTCGGAACCGAATCAATGACCACTCCTGCTCCGGACTGCATAAAAGCATGTCCGCCGGCTGCATAGATCGTCCGGATCACAATGTTAAACTGCAAATCTCCGTTAAATCCGAACCAGCCTATAGATCCAGTATAAAGCCCCCGTCTTGTCGGCTCAAGCTCTTCTATAATTTCCATCGTTCTCACTTTGGGCGCTCCCGTGATGGTGCCCCCCGGGAACACCGCATGAATAATGTCTGTCGCATCATATCCGTCCTGCAGCTCTCCCTGTACGTTTGACACGATATGCATGACGTGGGAATACTTTTCGATTGCCATAAATTCGTTAACCCGCACGGAGCCGTAGCGCGATACTCGCCCTAAGTCATTGCGCTCAAGATCAACAAGCATGACATGTTCCGCACGTTCTTTTTCGTTGTGAATTAATTCATCAGCCAAAGCCTTGTCTTCAGCATCGTCTTTTCCTCTTGAACGCGTACCCGCGATCGGTCTCGTTTCAAGCTTCCTCCCCTTCTTTGTCACCAATAGCTCCGGCGACCCGCATATCACTTGAAACCCCGGTGTCTCGAGATAGGCCATGTAAGGAGACGGATTGACGTTTCTCAAGTGTTTATACACCTCATACGGATGAACGGATAAGGACTGAGACTGCCTGATGGACAAATTAACCTGGAACACATCGCCGCTCGTGATATATTGTTTAATTTGTTCTACAGCCTGTGAAAATCCTTCCTCAGTGAACGGAGCGGCGTACGATCCGTCCCCATTCCGATTCAGCGGTGAAAAAGGCTCGTCCGCCGTTTGGAGGGAACACCACATGTCCTCTAAGCGGGACAGCTTTTCTTCCGCAAGATCCGCTTCTTCCGCTTCAGTATGGGTAATGAGCCATAACGCCTCTTCCTCATGGTCATAAACGGCCACATCATCAAAAACAAGAAAGTAAATATCAGGTGTTTCCAGATCATCTAACGACAGCATCTTAAAATTCTCAATATATCGGGCGTAGTCGTAACTGATAAAACCAATCGCACCGCCTTGAAAGTCCGGAAACTCAACGTTTGTTTCCGTTCCGAGCGTTCCAAACCATTCATGAAAGGCCCGCAGCGGGTCACCTTCTTTAAACAGTGTTTCCCCCTCATGCTTGATCGTTGTAATTCCGTCTTTCCCTCTGACGGACGCAATCGGATCTAGACCGGCTATACTGAATCTTCCCCCTCTCGCGCTTTCGAGCAGAACATGCCGTTTTCTCGATTTCGAAAGGTTTTCATATCGCTGTAAAAATGCTTGTTTCGTAAAAGGTATTTTTCTTCCTGCCGGTCTGCGTTGTGCCATCATATCAATCCTCTGCTTCGTTTTACTGTAGTTTTATTTTAAAGCAATCACACTGGTGAAAAAAGTGAATTTCACTTCCAACCATAAAATTCGAAACGTTTTTTGGATTTTCGATGCTTCAGGCACAAAAAAAACTCCCGGATACAGCCGGGAGCCGTGTGTATGTCTCTATTCAAACTGATAAAGCGGTGTGCTTAAGTAACGTTCTCCGTTACTAGGGATGATCGCAAGCACTTTCTTGCCTTTCCCCAATTTTTTCGCGATTTCCAGTGCCGCGTAAATGGCCGCTCCGGAAGAAATGCCGCCGAGAATCCCTTCTTCTTTTGCCGTTTTACGGGCATATTCAAATGCATCCTCGTTTTTGACGGTAATGATCTGATCATAGATGTCCGTATTCAATGTTTCAGGGACAAATCCCGCTCCGATACCCTGAATTTTATGCGGGCCCGGTTTTCCGCCGGAAAGAACTGGAGAATCCGCCGGCTCTACCGCATAGATTTTGATGGATGGATATGCTTCTTTCAGCACTTCGCCCGCTCCCGTGATGGTTCCGCCGGTACCGATTCCGGCCACGAACGCATCAAGCTGGTCGTCACCAAACTGTTCTACGATTTCTTTCCCTGTCGTTTGGCGGTGAATTTCCGGGTTTGCCGCATTGTTGAATTGCTGAGGCACAAAGTATCCGTGTTCCTCGGCAAGTTCTTCCGCCTTTTTAATGGCGCCCTTCATTCCTTCTGCGCCGGGAGTCAGCACAAGCTCCGCTCCGTATGCGCGCAGCAGATTGCGTCGCTCCATACTCATCGTATCAGGCATAACGAGAATGGCTCTGAGACCTTTAGCCGCTGCCACCATCGCAAGACCGATTCCTGTATTTCCGCTTGTCGGTTCAATGATTGTGTCGCCGGCTTTTAATTTCCCTTCTTTTTCAGCCGCTTCAATCATCGCCACTCCGATCCGGTCTTTTACGCTGCTGCCCGGATTCATGTATTCAAGCTTCAGATATACATCTGCACTGTTTTCATCCGTCAGGCGATTCAATTTCACAATAGGAGTATTTCCGATTAGTTCAGTAATAGAATTTGCAATACGCACCATGTTGGACACCTCAATTTCCGACTAAATTTATTGGTATTATAAATATAAGTTATCAATTTCAAAATTTTTTGTCAATCATTTAGTTCTTTTTTCCCCGTAGAACCAAGAGACCCCCGCCTCTTTCCACAGCGTTTTGACTGTCGCCTTGTCACCTAATTGATCCATCGCGATCTGGCGTCTGATTTGGCTCTTCACTTCATTGTATGAGAAAGTTCTCGATTTAAGCTTTTCTTTCAGCTGAATGATGGCGTATCCTGAAGAAACTTTAATCGGTTCAGCGGACCATTCATCTTCTTTAAGACTTTTAGCTTCTGTGATATATGCCTGCGGGATATTTTCCTGTTTTTCTGTCACAAAGCCGAGGTCTCCGCCATACTGTGACGTGTATCTGTCCGTGGAACGCTCAGCGGCGACGGCTTCAAAGCTGGAACCGCCTTTCAAATCAGCAAGCACCCTGTCCGCCTCTTCTTTGTTTTTGACGACGATGTGCCGGATTCTGTAGGAATCATCGAAATGGTACAATTCTTTATTTTTATTATAAAATGATTGCATTTCCTTATCCGATATATCGATGTCCTTCGTCAGCAGTTCTTCAAGAAGAATGTTGTAGCGGATCTGGTCTCTCCATTCTTTTTCGGTAATATGGCTGTCTTCATAAAATGAATTATCTACCGCTTTGATTAAAAGAAACTCCCGATCCAATTCGCTGTTTGAAACTGTGAGTTTATTCTTTTTCGCAAGCTCTTCCACTACTTCTGCATTAATCATGTCTTCCAGAGTTGATTTTCCGTACTGGTCTTCCATCTTTTTCATCCAGTCTTGCCGTGTGATATGTTTATCACCGATTGTCGCGATGGATTCTTCAGATGACCCCGCGGCTTGGGATTTTGTTAACTTATACGCCACTGTCACACTGCATACTAACAGCGCCGCTACAATAATCGTCAAAAGTGTTCTCGATTTCAAAATCTACCCCATCCCTTTTATAAAATAGAACAACCCGCTAAAGAGCTAGCGGGTTGTTTCGTCACGAAGCTCTTCCAGTTCTTCTTTTGTAAATAAATATTTCTCATTACAAAAATGGCAAACCGCTTCGGCTTTTCCGTCTTCTTCTATCATATCTTGTATTTCTTTTTTGCCTAGTCCTAAAATGGCCGTTTCGAATCGATCTTTTGAACAAGAACAGTGAAATTTGACCGGCATTGTTTCGAGAACGTCCGGTTTTTGACCTAGAACTTCTTCTAAGATTTCTTCCGGTGTCAGGCCTTTTTGAATCAATTTTGAAATTGGTTCGATTTGAGATAATTGCTTTTCAATTGTTGAAATGGTTTCTTCATCAGTCCCCGGAAGAAGCTGAATGATGAACCCGCCCGCAGCGAGAATGGTGTTATCAGGATTTACTAGAACACCTACCCCGACAGATGAAGGGACTTGTTCAGAAGAAACAAGATAATATGTGAAGTCGTCACCGAGTTCACCCGAGACAATCTCTACTTGTCCCGTAAAATAATCACGTAAGCCCAAATCTTTTACGACACTGAGTGTTCCGTCAGTTCCGACCGCCCGTCTGACATCCAGTTTCCCTTGTTCATTGAGATCAAAATGAACGTGCGGGTTTGATACGTATGCTCTTACCTCACCCTTTGCGTTCGCATCTGCGACAATGGCTCCGATCGGGCCGCCGCCTTCTATTTTGACTGTCAGCTTATCTTCACCCTTAAGCATCGCTCCTAGCATCAGAGAAGCTGTCATCGTCCGGCCGATTGCGGCTGATGCCGTCGGCCACGTGTCATGCCTTCTTTGCGCTTCATTAACCATATCTGTCGTTCTGGCTGCATAAGCCCGCACTTTACCGTCATATGCAATTGCTTTAATTAAATAATCCATCGTTTACCTCCTATACGTGACCCACGCGATTTCGCTCATAAATGATTTCCAACCCTTTCAGAGTGAGAAACGGGTCAACAATATCAATACAGTCTGATTCGTTTGCGATTAATGACGCAAGCCCGCCTGTCGCAATGACTTTCGGTTCCTGTGTTGCCTGCCATTTCATCCGCTTTACAATGCCTTCAACTTGTCCGACATAGCCGAAAAGGATGCCGGACTGCATGGCGCTTACCGTGTTTTTGCCGATGATATTGTCCGGTCGGGCGATTTCAATTCTCGGAAGCTTCGCCGCACGTGAGTACAGCGCTTCCGTTGAAATCGTAATGCCGGGAGCAATCGCGCCGCCCATGTATTGTTTGTTTTCATCAATGTAGCAATACGTCGTCGCCGTTCCGAAATCAACAACAATTAAGGGGCCTCCATACTGCTGGATCGCCGCAACGGCATTGACGATCCTGTCAGCTCCCACTTCTTTCGGATTGTCATACTTTATATTTAAACCTGTTTTCATTCCCGGGCCGACAACTTGCGGCTCGATGTGAAAGTATTTTGTGCACATTCTTTCTAAAGAAAACATAATTGGCGGCACCACGGATGAGATGATAATCCCTTCAATCTGTTCAAACATGAGTCCGGAATGTTCAAATAAGGAGCGGAGCAGCATGCCGAATTCGTCTTCTGTTTTGTGCCTGCTCGTTTCTATGCGCCAATGATATTCTAATTCCCCATCATGATATACACCAATCACGGTGTTGGTGTTCCCCACATCTATAACCAGTAACAACCTCTATCACCACTTTTGAATAGTTTCTAATCATAACATTTTCAACATTCTACAATACCATACACGATCTGCGGCTCTTTTGTAAACAAAACGGAACCAGCAAAAAAACCGCCGGTATATGCCGGCGGTTTTCATATCAGAAAGCGAACTATTCTTTCGGCTCGTCTTTCTTTTCGTCTTCTGTTTTAGACAGGATGTTTACTTTCACATCGTCTTTTTGAAGATGGTCATCTGAGAAATTGCGCTCAGGGAGTTTTCCGTGATCCACGAGATGCTTGATTTGTTCCGCATCTAATGTTTCCACATCAAGCAATGTCTGAGCAATCAATTCAAGCTTATCACGATTTTCAGTCAGGATGGTTTTCGCACGCTCATAACATTCTTTAATGATGCGCTGAATTTCCTGATCGATTTCGTAAGCGATCTGATCACTGTAGTTTTGCTCGTTGTTGAAATCCCGGCCCAGGAATACTTGACCGCCTTGAGATTGACCGAACTGAAGCGGTCCGAGTTTTTCAGACATACCGAACTCTGTCACCATTCTTCTGGCAATGTTCGTTGCCCGCTGGAAGTCATTGTGAGCGCCCGTGCTGACTTCGCCGAAGATAATTTCCTCGGCAACGCGTCCGCCCAGAAGACCGACAATTTTATCGAGAAGTTCAGGTTTTGTCTGGAAGTAACGGTCTTCTCTCGGAAGCATGACCGCGTATCCGCCAGCCTGCCCCCTCGGAACGATCGTTACTTTATGAACCATATCGGCTTCATCCAGCACAAGTCCGATAACGGTGTGACCGCCCTCGTGGTACGCCACGATATTGCGTTCTTTTTTCGAGATGACGCGGCTCTTCTTCGCAGGACCCGCAATGACACGGTCCGTTGCTTCATCAATGTCGCGCATATCAATTTTCTTCTTGTTTTGACGGGCAGCAACGAGTGCCGCTTCGTTAAGAAGGTTTTCTAAATCGGCGCCTGAGAAACCGGGTGTTCTTGAAGCGATTGCTTTTAAGTTCACCGTTTCATCAAGCGGTTTGTTTCTCGCATGCACCTGTAATACGGCTTCACGGCCGATGACATCCGGACGGTCTACCGTAATCTGACGGTCAAAACGTCCCGGACGGAGCAATGCAGGGTCAAGAATGTCCGCGCGGTTTGTCGCAGCGATAATAATGATTCCTTCATTCGCACTGAAACCGTCCATCTCAACAAGCAGCTGGTTCAGCGTCTGTTCGCGTTCATCATGCCCGCCGCCAAGACCTGCGCCGCGCTGACGTCCCACCGCGTCGATCTCATCAATGAAGATCAGACAAGGCGCATTCTTTTTCGCATTTTCGAATAAATCACGCACACGGGAAGCACCGACACCGACAAACATTTCAACGAAGTCAGATCCGCTGATGCTGAAGAAAGGAACGCCCGCTTCACCGGCTGAGGCTCTCGCAAGCAGCGTCTTACCGGTTCCCGGAGGTCCGACCAACAGCACGCCTTTAGGGATTCTGGCGCCAAGCTCGGCGAATTTGCGAGGATCTTTCAGAAACTCAACAACCTCAACAAGCTCCTGCTTCTCCTCATCCGCGCCGGCTACATCTTTAAACTTCACGCGTTTCTTTTCTTCCGTATACAGCTTCGCTTTGCTCTTTCCGAAGTTCATGACACGGCTGCCGCCGCCCTGAGCCTGATTGAGCAGGAAGAAAAACAGAATAAAGATGATGACAAACGGAATGATCGTCGTTAAGAACGTCACCCACCCGCTTGTTTCCTGTGCGGGATCAACTTTTACGTCCGTCTTTTTAATTGCATCAAATATCTGGTCTGCTCCTTTTCCTTCAGGAACATGTGTTAAAAAGTACTGGTCTTTGTCGTATTTTTTCAGCTGTCCTTTTACCTCATAAACACCTCTGACAGGCTGAACCGATACGCTATCAACTTTCCCTTCATCGAGGTTCTTGATAAACGTACTGTACGACATATTTTCTGTCTTCGGGTTTGAAGTCTGGAAGTAACTCACAACCCCGATTACTACTAATAAAATAAGTAAATAAAAAATGGTATTACGGAAGACCCGATTCATTCCTTACCTCCTCCCACAGTAAGCACAACTATGTTCAATAGTACCATAGAAAATCATTCCAATACAACCGATAACCATCTCGGAAGCAGGCAGCCGATCAGCTTTCATAAATCGCCGGTTTTAATACTCCGATGTAAGGCAGATTGCGATAGCGTTCGGCATAATCAAGTCCGTAACCCACAACAAACGCGTCAGGAACTTCAAAGCCTACGAAGTCTGCTTTAATGTCCGCTTTTCTTCCGCTTGGTTTATCCAACAGGGTAACAATCTTAATTGATTTCGCTTTACGATATCGGAAGAGTTCTACGAGATAGCTCAAGGTTAACCCACTGTCGATAATATCTTCAATGATTAAGATGTCCCGGCCTTCTACAGATGTATCCAAATCTTTGATGATTTTGACTTCTCCGGAAGAAACCGTGGAATTTCCGTAGCTTGATACATCCATGAAGTCCATTTCCAAATATGTATCAATATGCTTTATAAGATCAGCCATAAAAGGAAGCGCTCCCTTTAACACACCGATTGCCAACGGAAACGTGTCGCTGTACTCGCTTGTTAATTGTTCTCCAAGCTGTTTTACTTTCTGCTGGATCTCATCTTCTGAGATCAGCACTTTTTCGATATCCTGTTTCATGTTAATGCTTGCCCCCTACACTTTTCATGCTGTCTATATTGTAATACAATGCGGTCACTGTTTGAAATCACAAGATCGTCAAAGATGGATTTTTTCAAGCCAGGCAGCCAGATAATTTCACCGCTCGCATCCGTTACAATCGGCCATTCGTCCCGATCCCGCAGAGGCAGTTTATGATCAATAAATATATCTTTCACCTTTTTCGAGCCATTCATCCCTTTAAGTTTGATCCGGTCGCCGATTTTTCTCGTCCGGATTGTTAAAGGAAATTGCACCTTGTTTCTGCTTGTCATAAAAACAGCATTCCCATTTTTGATATGAGGGTCAGCCTGATCGGCCACCTCTATCATAAAGCCGTTGGGGAGAACAGCAGTCTCGCCTTCCGCTCCTTGCAGCTGCAGCTCAAAGGGAACTTTTTCACATTGCCATTGTTCAAATGTAAACAAACATGTCTGATATGATTTGACCACCTTCAGCCCTTTCGGAAAATCAAGCACTCCCGAGGCGCTTCCATTTTCCGCCCATTCGAGAAACTGCTGTATGTGGCGGGCGGAAAACGACGATGGAACGTTTTCATAAAGATAGTTTAATATTAGTTGAACTCCTCTTCTTTGTAAAGGTATCGGAAGGGCAAGCAATTGAGAGAAATTGACTTCAACCGATGTGTCAGACTTGCTTGTAATAACCTTATTCATTCGTTCTTTCGTTAATGACTGCAGGTATTGTTCGTCTTCTGTCAGTGCTTCACTCACCTTTTGAAACATTTTATGAACGTCAGGTGATTCATGTTTTAAAAAAGGAAGCACGGTCTTTCTGAATCTGTTTCTTGTATAATCGTCTTTTGCATTGCTCTCATCCGTTCTGTAGCTGAGCCCTTCTTGACGGCAGTATTCAAGGATTTCATCCTTTGCCGCATAGAGGAAAGGCCTGATCAGCCAGCCGGATGCAAATTCGCGGACGGGCTGCATTCCCGCAAGCCCTGCCCCGAGCGTACCTTTCGCAAGCCTCATGAGCATTGTCTCAACCTGGTCATCGCCGTGATGAGCCAGCGCCAAAAACTTCGCTTGGTGTTTTGTCATCAGATCTTCGAAAAACTGATATCTGCAATCACGCGCGGCAGCCTGCTTGTTCAGCTTATTCTTCTTTGCGTATGCAGAAACATCAATCTGTACCGTTTCGCAGAGGATATGTTCCGCTTCGCAATATGACTGCACAAACTTCATATCTTCTTCAGATTCAGGACCCCTGAACTGATGGTCGACATGCGCCGCTATGATAACGGAGGAATGCCCGAAGTGCTTATTCAGCATACTGAGAAGCGCCATTGAATCAGGGCCTCCGGAGACCCCGGCAATAATCGTTTCTCCCTCCGCCTGAAGATGATATGTTTTGAAAAAATCTTCCACGCTTTTCACAATGTCCCCCTCACAATGAGCAGGTTTTTTAAAGATATACATATCCTATCACTTTCATTCCCTCCAAGCAAAGAAGAAGCATGAGCGCAGGCGTCCGGCCGGCTTTAGATGAGAAAAAAGACGATGTAAGCGAAATAAAGGGCGAGAACGCTGATTAAAATAAGTGTTGTTTCAAACAAACCATTGTGCTTTGCGGGTTTTTGTTTAGGTTTATACCGCGTTTGAGATACAGTGCCCTGCCGCGGTTTTGATTGCGGCGGCTTAGGCTTGGCGGCGGCTTTCTTTTTGCTCCCGGCACTCTGCCCCGCCGTCAGGATGTCATGCTTCATGGCTTCCGCAGACGGATATTGCCCGTTTAAAGCAGAAAACAGAACCTTCTTATACTTATTCAGAAACGGGTGGCCTTCAATGATAGAACGAAGCTGTTCTTTCGGCTGTCCTGACTTTTTGCACTCTTTCTTCTGGACACAGTGGATCATGATCATTGCGACAGCAAACAGGTCATAGGATGGATCTGCTTTTCTTGTTCCATACCCCCAATAACCCCTGTCGTAAAACTCCGTATACTCTTTAATCGCGCGGCCCTGTTTTGTCGTTCCCCCTACATCAATGCAGCGAATGGCAGCCGGTGGTCCGGTTACAATGAGATTGTCCGGTTTGAGGTCGCCAAAAACCCACCCTTGCTGATGAAGGACTGACAGGCTGGAAAGAAGCTGCACCATCAGCACCGGAATCCACTCCGCTCCCTTACTGCTGATATATTGCGGAAGAAGCGGCCCTTCTATGTACTCCATCACGTAAAAAGAGACATTTTTATTCAGCTGCGGAATAAACGCGTCGTCCGCATCAAAAAAAGAAGGCCCCATCGTTTGCGACCGGGCCTTTGAAAAGGATTTTAAGACATTCACTTCAGAGGTAACAGACATGCTGTCGCTGCTTATTTTCAAAGCGACCTGTCCGCCTGATGCTTCTGCCAGATATACAATACCGTTAGCCCCTTTTCCAAGCTGTTTGAGCAATCTGTAGGATTTGCCGTTCCATTTGCCCTGAATTGCCGTCCCCGGTGCCAGACTACATGCCAAACTCGTTAAAGCGTCGTTCATCATCTGCCAACATGCTCCTTCTTGAGCGGATTCTCTCAAACTGCTGCGTCGCTTCCCGGATTGCGGGGCCCGTAGGGGTGATACCGCCGGTCGACAGCTTCGCAAAGAGTGCAGAAAGGGATTCAAGCTTCGGCGTCCAATTCAGCACAAGCTCAACTTCCTGGCTTTTCCCGGGAAATATACACATTGCAAATTCATTTTGCCCGGCCCGGGAATTTAAACTGATGGAAAGATCGATCAGCGCTTCTTTCACCGTCGGCAGTTTCGGTGCCATACTGGCACTCGTATCAACCAGTACAAGCACTTGCAGATGAACCGTTTCGCCGAGTTCATCAACCACTTCCATCACTTCTCCGCGTTTTTCAGGAGAAAGCTCTTCCATTTCAACGTTTTTCCCTAAGATTTGTTTAAGCTCTTGATTGACGACACCTTGCAGCGTCTGGGTCATTGCTTTTTTCGTCACCATTTGAACCGTCTGAGACAATTGTGACGCATACACAACTTGATGGACGCCGCCTCCGGCCATGGCGATGCCTTCAACTTCCTTCATTGCCTCTTGGTCAATCGCGTTTTCTTCCATAATTCCTATAACATTCACCGTAATCCCCTGCTCCTTGGCGAAAGCCGCCATTGCGATCGGGTCTTCACCATGATTGGAGCAGCCATCTGTAATCAGCAGAACTTGATTTAAATGTCCCTTATTCACATACATTCCTCCCGGTGATACGATTAGTCCCATCTTCGCCAGAAGGAAAGTGATTTATACGAAATGATTAAGAAATCTCCTTTTTATTTTGGAAAACCGCCGGCACAGGTATGGAAGCCCATTTCGGCGTGTTGTGGTCAATCCGGACAACAACCACCGTCATATCGTCTTCGATTTGGCCGGAACGCGTTCTGATGACCTCTTCCATTAATATATCAGCGATTTCCTGCGGATCTTCGGTTTTCAGCCCTTTCATTTTCCGTTTCATCCACAGGTCGTGGTTTTCAACGTGCTTCGGTCCTTCAAAAATACCGTCACTCATCATGACGAGCAGATCTCCCGCTTTTAACTGTTCGCTTACAACCTCCACATCAAATTCATTGATGATGCCGATCGGCAGATTACTGGCCTGCACTTTCATGACTTGATCTCCCCGCTTGATAAAACTCGGCGTTGAACCGACCTTCAAGAATTTGCAGCTTGCATCCTGAAGATCAATGATAGAAAGATCGAGAGTTGAGTAAATTTCGTCTGTCGTCCGTAAAGACAGAATACTGTTGATCGTTTTGATCGCTATTTTTTCATCAATACCTGATTCGAGAATTTTTTCGAGCAGCTTAATCGTTTCGTTGCTCTCATAATGGGCCCTCGCCCCATTGCCCATGCCGTCACTGATCGCGGCCGCATACTTTCTCGCCCCCAGTTCCATCATGCTGTAGCTGTCGCCGGAGACAAGGCCGCCGCCTTTTGCCGCATGAGCCGCGCCTGTCGATACCCGGTACGACTTGGTCGAACCGAACGCGACATGGCTGTAGCCATTCGGATGAGTCGAGTGCTGTTCGCTTTTGACAAGTATCTGCTCCTCAAGAATGTCAGACAGCATCGGGGCGATAATTTTCTCACTCTCGCCGTGTCCTCCGCTGAACGGGATTGTCATTTCGATATCAATATTGCCCTGCTCCAAGCTGTATATCTCGACATGCTGAATCTCGATTCCGAAATGCTGAAGCGCCTCTATCATTTGTTCTTCCTGAATAAAATGCTGCTCCCTCTCCCGTTTTATTTCCCGAGAAAAGTCCGCCATGACCTCAGAAACCCCCAACAGCTGCTCGGCAACAAGCCTTCTGCTGTCCTGAACTTTTCTCTTCAGTGTCAGATGGGCGTGATGGTGGGCAAGTTCGTCCTCAATCAGCTCTTCCACCTGTCTGGATTTGGAACAGTGCTGTTGAAACTCCTTTTTTAATCTGCGGTTTGAGGCATACTGTTTTTCTTCTGTTTCATGCATAACTTGTTTCATTAAGTCATATGTTTTATCAAAGTTTTGAACCCAGCATTTGCTTTTCTTATAGCAGGATTGGCACGAATGCTCCGTGATTTTGCTTAAAAAGAGATCCACTTCCCCTTCTTCCGCCTGCTCATCGGAAGACGTCTGATGAAAGGTGGCGAAGCTCTCCGACAAGGCATGAAACACATTGGAGAACTGGTCTACTTTCTGGGCGGTGACATCTCTGATTTTCCTCGCGTACTGCTGCTGTTCCTGACTGTGCTCAGCAGTGCCCGGTATGTATCGCGCCACCTTTTTCGTAATCGATTGAGGCGTAATCAAAAACAAAACAACGGCAATCAAAGATTCATAAAGAGTGGTCATTAATCCGGCAGACCCTTCTCCATATAATGAAATCAGCAGTGAGCCGATCACTAATCCGACTGCGGCTCCGGCTTTCTTTCCTTCTTTCAGCAGCCCGCCAAGAAGCCCGGAAAACGCAAGCAGACTCATTTGATAGAGGTTCCCGATATTCGCAAGCCCGAGGATCAGTCCGGTCACAACACCGACCGTACAGCCGATGCTTGCCCCGCCGACAAAGGAAAAACTCAGCACGACATAGCGGGCCAGGATATGTTCAGCCTGCATTCCCTGAAATGAAACACCGGCAAGCCCGGTTAAAACGGATGCGATCAAGATCATAAAACAGATGATTTCTTCTATTTTTAACGATTGCTTCACTTTTTTGATCGTGAAGATCGGCAGGCTTTGCAAAAAGATCAGCGTCAAAATAAAGGCCAGGCCCGCCTCGACAACAGCCATCACATAATCATAGGTGGTAAAAGCGCCGCTTTCAAAATAAACAAATCCGATTCTCGCGGCAGCCATAGAGAAAAACACCACGATCGGCAGCATCTTCACCCGGTCCTGCACGATATATGTACCGATTTTTGAAAATAGAGTGAAGACGGCCAAAGCTGTGAGAATCAATAAAGAGTGTTTCGGCGAAATGGTTAAAGCGCCCGCAAGTAAAGACAGACAAGCATAGAAGGCTTTATCTCTTCTGATCAAAAGCATCGCTCCGAAAAACGGCAGCGCAAACGGAAGAACCTCAGATAATATGAAAGCCCGTCCAAGTAAAAAACCGATCACGACATAAATGAAACCCTTATAGAAAAAAAGTGAATGCGCTTGATGGACTGTAAGCTTTGCCGCCTTTTCAAAAAACGATTGCAGTTTTTCCAGAGCTTGTCCCGCCATCGGCCCGTTCACTCTTCTTTCCGCTTTTTCCATTGCTCTCATCCCCCACCTGTTTTATTCGTTGCTTGTCATTATAAATGAAAGCCCAGATAGGATTTTGTCAAAAGAAGGTAACAATTCCAAAGAACTCTTCGACGCTTTCTCCCTTGTTCCCCTTTCCTTTCGTATTTCCTCCGACATTTCTCAAAAAGTTGTCTAAATATGAAAAAATCGGCTTCTGCAACAGAAGCCGATTCGCTTGATGACCCGTACGGGATTCGAACCCGTGTTACCGCCGTGAAAGGGCGGTGTCTTAACCGCTTGACCAACGGGCCATATATATGGTAGCGGCGGAGGGGATCGAACCCCCGACCTCACGGGTATGAACCGTACGCTCTAGCCAGCTGAGCTACACCGCCATATAGGTGCTTATAAGCACAAGTTATATAATACAAAGGTTTCTTCATTCCGTCAACAGAAACTTTAAAGTTTTAATTTTCTGACTATATGGGTGAATACAAAAAAAGCACCCGCTGGGATAGACGGATGCTCCATGTATTTATAGAAAGCAGCAAGTTATCCTCTTCTTGCTCCGCGCCCTCCACGTTTTGATTCCGTGTTTCGTTTTAAAGATGATAAGCGGTCTTCGCTATCTTTAAGAAACTTGTTCATTTTCTGTTCAAAAGATTCTTTCGGACGGAAATCATTTCTAGGTCTGGCTTGCGGACGGTCTTTAGCTTTTTTAATTGATAAACCAATTTTCCCGTCTTTTTCAACGTTGATGACTTTCACTTCAACTTGATCGCCGACTTTTAAATGCTCGTTAATGTCTTTAACATAATTATCGGCTACCTCACTGATATGAACGAGACCGGTTGAGCCTCCAGGCAATTCAACAAATGCTCCGAAATTTGTAATACCTGTTATTTTCCCTTGCAACTTGCTGCCAACTTCAATCGACATAAAAAAAGTGCTCCTCCTTAGGCTTATAAAAAGATCGTTTGTTTAATTATACCTAAATAAAAATTTAAGTGTCAACAAGGCTACTTGCTCTTCTTTTCTACATTGAAGAGAATCTCACCATTTCCTGACATAAACAAGTCTCTTCTGGCAAGCTCTGTGACGTAATCCTCATCCTTTAATTTGGAAATTTCATCTTTTAAATCAGCCTGTTTCGCGTTCAATTCTTTCACTTGTTTTTCCAGCTGAGCTTTCTTTTCTTCGTTTGCGCTAAGGGAAGAGGTCTGTGACCACAGAGAACCCGCTAAGACAATAGCCGTCAACAACACAAGGGCGCCGAATACGATCAACCGTCTGAAAAGCCCTTTCCGCCTTCTTTTCATAAGCTGGGATTGCCGTTCAACCTGCTCTTTATAGTCGTTTTGGATTTCAGTTATTGTACGTTCTCTAGATAGATTCAAACCAGACGGTCCTCCTTTCACCTTTTCAAAATACGTATCATGGTCGATCTGATTGTTATGATTAGTTTCTTGCTCTTTTGTAAAAATCCTGCACTTTTTTGAAAATATCGTTTGAAAGTAAGACGCCACTTTTCAGGAAGAAGTTTCAATAATTGTTTCAACAGGAAAAACAGCGGATACAGCAAAAACGTTACGATCTTAAAAAGACACTTCGCAAAAAAGGCACTCACCCGATAGGAGTATAAAGAAATAACCGTGATCAGCCCGATGAGCAGCTTAAAGAGCAGAAGCACCGGACGGAACAGCACGTGCTGAATGAGCTTTTTTGCGAATTGGTAAAGAGACACCGCAAGATGAATGGCAAATTTCAGTATTTTTATATACATTCGTTTAAACAGGCTTTGGTACGTCGCAATCCCCAGTAAGACAGCCAAGAAAATGTATACCCTGAGTTCCCCTTCATTCACGTTGAGCAGCACATAGAAAAACAGCAGACCTTGTACAATCCAAAAGAGAATGTCATGAATGAATAACAGCCATCTGGCCGTTTTGGCGCGGCTGACAAACAGCCTGTATGTATCAAGCGACGCTCCGAGCCAGGCGCCCATACCGGTCATTGCCAGCATCGTATAAAATTGGGTGGTCAGCGTCATTTAAACAACTTGCTAAAAAACCCTTTAGCTTTATCCCCTTGCTGCTCGTCTAAATATACAAGGTCAAACACCCTGCCTTTTATAGATACAATCCCTTTTTCCACATCAAGATTTTTCATCTGCAGGTTCTCGCCTCTGACGGAA
Organism: Bacillus sp. GW821-FHT11D08; assembly: GCF_058808515.1. NCBI lineage: Bacteria > Bacillati > Bacillota > Bacilli > Caryophanales > Bacillaceae > Bacillus > Bacillus sp. GW821-FHT11D08. Next base: position 32,998 of record NZ_JBXARS010000011.1, on the reverse strand, counting down.
AGCATTCCCATAACCGTTTCCAGCAAAAACTCTTCGTTGTCAAAACTTTCTACATGCTTGACGCCCGAAATGTCTAAATGCTTTCTCCCTTTCATCGTTACATCATGCTGTTCCGGAACAGAAGAAGAACCTTTTTGCTCATAATATGAATTCATCTATTCAGCCCCCATATCCTCGATACTTTTAGCATTATTACTGCATTGTATGAGACGGGAGCCTTGTTTAGAACAAGCCTATTCGCCGAGTTTTTCTTCCTTGACGATTGTATACATGCCCGCGGCTTCTTCTTTTTTCGTTGTTTCTTTCAATTCGTTTACCTTCACGGTGACAAGCTTCTGGCCGAAGCGGACCGTCAGTTCATCGCCGGCTTTTACGTCTGAGCTGGCTTTCGCCTGATTCCCGTTAACTGTGATTCTCCCTTGATCGGCGACCTCTTTCGCCAATGTGCGGCGTTTAATTAATCTGGATACTTTTAAAAACTTATCAAGTCTCATATCAGAATCTCCTCTCCATTTCTTTTGCTTCATCCCACAATTTGTCCATTTCCTCAAGTGACATTGCGGTCAATTCAAGTCCCTTTGCTGCCGCTTCTTTCTCAATATAAGCAAAGCGTCTGCGGAATTTGTCATTTGTCATGGCGAGCGCTTCCTCAGGCTCAATTTTATAGTATCGGCCGATATTGACCAATGCAAATAAAACATCGCCGAATTCAGCTTTTAAGCTGATTTCATCTGCTGATTCGGCGGAAGCCTCTGCAGAAAATTCCTTCAGCTCTTCATTTACTTTATCCCATATATCCTGAACGTCATCCCAGTCAAAGCCGGTTTTTGAGGCTTTTTTCTGAAGCTTGGCCGCTTTTGCAAGAGAAGGCAGTGTTTTCGGCACGGCATCCAGCAATGAAGTGGATGTTGTTTGCTTTTCCGCCTTTTTGATTTCTTCCCAGTTGGCGACGACATCATGTTCATCCTGAACCTTAACATCCTTAAACACATGCGGGTGCCGTCTGACCATCTTCGCACTGATGTCTCTGATGACATCATCAATTGAGAAATACCCCTCGTCTTCTCCGATCTGGGCGTGCAGCATAACCTGAAGCATGACGTCCCCGAGTTCTTCTATCATGTGATCCGTGTCCTCTTCGTCAATGGCCTCAAGCAGTTCGTAGCATTCCTCAATCATATATTTCTTTAATGACTGGTGTGTCTGCTTTTGATCCCACGGACAGCCGTTCGGCCCGCGAAGCTCGCGAATAATACTTCGGAATGCAGAAAATTCCTGGTAAAGGAGTTCTTCTTTTTTAATCGGCGGAACATACACGCTTGTTAAGTTATTTATTTCTACATTGCGGTCAAGCTCAAACAAAGGCACCTTGGTCATCTTTTCTCCCTTGCTTCCGGCTGCCGTGACGATGACCACTTCATAGTCGTCAGGCAATTTCTCCATAAGCGTCAGCTTCACCTCAGAGGCCGTCATTTGGTCATAAACCTGGCAAATGATCAGGTGATGGCGGAGTTCGAGCTCATCCGGCGTCATTGTTTGCGCATCCGTAAATTGAAACCCTTCAATCGGATCAATTCGCAATGCATTAAAAGTGGCATCCAAAAAGCTTTGCCCTCCGGCAGTATGAACAGCTACCTGTTGTTCTTCCCGGCGTTCAAATAACAGCTGAACGGTTTTCTCAGCGACAAACGGATGCCCGGGCACAGCGTAGACGACATCCTCTTGCTTCGCTTTTTCAAACAGAATGTCCGCGATCTCTTCATAGACCGCTTCAAACTGATCATGTTTTTCATAAATATCATCAAAATACCGGATGTCCGCTTCCGTCTCTTGCTCTAATTCCGGAATCAAAGGGTGGTCTTTCGTTCTTATATATAAATGCTTCGCCTGAGTCAGCAGCTTATGTACGCCCACTGTCAACTGATCCATGTCTCCGGCGCCGAGGCCGACGACCGTAATGTTACCTGCCATGTTTTTCTCTCCTCTTTTTCAATTTGCTTAAAGCACTGCCGAAAGGAAGGCCGCTCAGCTCTTCGTCCGTGAAAATCTTCATTCTTATCATACAATAAATAAACAATAGCCCTCCGATGACTGACGCAGACAGACTCTCACATACAGCTCCGGCCCTGCTGACGGGAACAAATAACTGCCATAGCTTCATATATACGAGCAGAAAGAAGACCATCAGCAGGCTGCACCAGCACAGACGGGCAATCACGCCGCCGATATTCGTCAGCCAGCCCTTCGACCAAATTCTCCGGAGATTCAGGCACGCAACTGCGGCAAATGCCAAGACGGTCGCCAGTGCCGCTCCTGTAATACCCCAGCCGGGGACCAGCCAAACATTCAGCACCCATTTCAGCGCCCCTCCCGCCAAAACGGATACGGCGGGGAAAACGGTATGTCCCGCTCCTTGCAGAATCGCGGCTGCCGTAAGCGCAATCGAGGCAAAAAAGATAGATAAGCTGAATATTTGTAAGGTCTGCGTCCCCTCACTGTTTTGGAAAAGCATGATATTCACCGGCTCTAAAATGCAAAAAAGCCCGGCTGATGCACCGATCCCTACCGCAAGGCAGAGCTTGACGGCTGATGTCGCTTTCTCTTTTATGATAAACGGCTTATTCTCATGCACCGCTTTTGAAATTGAAGGAACCAATGACGCGGCGATACTGACGGCAAACACGGCTCCCAGCTGAAGGAGCGGCTGTCCGCGGTCATATATGCCTTTCAGCTGTTTCGCGGCATGGCTCTCCGTCCCGTCTGAAAGCAGTGAATATAAGTTTAAGGCGTCTACAAGCTGAATCAAAAGCATGAGTACACTGCTGATACAGATGGTGACTGAATAAAGCAGCAGCTTTTTTACAATGACGGCCGTTTCGATATGTCCGCCGTCTTTCTTGGTTTCTTCCCGCTTATACCAGAAAACAGCCAATACACAAAGGGCTGCCAAGCTTCCGGCAATTGATCCCGAGGCCGCCCCCGCACCAGCCGCGTATAATGAACGGCCGCTTTTCAAAAGCCAGAAGGATAAACCGAGAAGCACCGCCACGCGAAGAAGCTGTTCCGTAATCTGGGATAAGGCTGACGGCATCATATCATGCACGCCTTGGAAATACCCCCGGAAAACCGCCGTAAACGGAAACAGTATGAAAGCGAACGCCGCGACCCTTATCAGCATCACAAGGCGGTCGTCACCCATAAAACCGGCCAACGGCGCCGCGCCGGCATACATGAGCGCAAACAGAACAAGTCCGGCCGCCGTGACATAAAGGGCGGAAATTTTCATTATTTTTTGTTTATGATCGCTATAATCGTTCATTAATTTTGAGATGATTACCGGAAAACCGGATGTTGACAGCATGACCGCGATCCCTAAAAACGGATACACCTGCTGATAAATGTAAAATCCGACGTCACCGACAATATTCTGAAAAGGAACCCTGTACACGGCGCTTAATATCTTCGTTACGATACCCGCAACGACGAGCACAAAAGCACCTTTCCATGCCGATTGCCGCTTGGCGCCAACTGAATCGTTCATCCAAAAGCTCCTTCCAGCCGCTAGAAAATTACGTCTATAAAACGAGCTTATTATATCACAATCCTAACGGCCGAACCGATAGAGAGCACATATGAATATGAAAAAGAACAGCACTTGTATAAGAGCTGCTCTTTCTCCGTTTTCTTATTTCAATAATGGTAATAAGACCTACTGCTCCATTTGTCTCGCCAAAAAACTGGCTGCCGTTTCTACCGCTTTATGTTCTACTTCTCCAAGTGCCTGTTCCTTGGAAAAGATGACCACGGCACCGATAGGATCGCCATTTGCCACGATCGGAGCTATTGTATAGGAGCTCATATCTTCATCAATGTCATTAACAAGCTGCGCGGACTTCACGTCGTTTTCTACCACTGAGCTGCGCTGATCCATCGTTTTTTCGAGCAAATCGCTGATGGCTTTGTTCAGAAATTCTTTTTTCGAACTGCCTGAAACGGCAATATACGCGTCACGGTCGCAAATCAAGACGGAATGGCCGAGACTGTCATACAAAGCATCTGCATATTCCTTCGCAAAATCGCCAAGCTCACTGATAGGAGAATACTTTTTCAATATAACTTCTCCGTCGCGGTCAACGAATATTTCAAGCGGGTCTCCTTCCCTGATTCGCAGTGTTCTCCGAATTTCTTTAGGAATGACGACCCGTCCTAGATCATCAATACGACGTACGATACCTGTAGCTTTCATCTCTCTGGTGCCTCTCTTTCATGTGATGATATTTAAGGGAAAGTACTAAAGCTCTTTACTTTATGTAGCTTCCGCCACTCGCTTGAAATTAGTATCCGTCACATCAAATGTAATATACACCAGAGAGTAACAATTTTTATGAAGACGCGATTGTTTCTTTCTTCACATCCTGAAGGCCTTTCAGCATGCCGAGCACGGTCTCCAGCCACTCTTCCGTTTTGCGGCCTTTCGTCTGTACTGAGATTTTCAGCTTTTTCCCTTCCATTCCCAGTCCGATCTGCCGGCCGTATTTATTGCCGAGTTCGAACAATTTCTGACCGTCAATCTGTGCGCTGGCCTCTTCAGAAATGGTAAATCTGATCGCGTCTTTATCCTGCTTGATGAGTTCGACGCGTTCATATTTTCCGTATACCTTCATCTCAGCAACCGTAAACAGCCATTCAACCTCTTTAGGATAGCTGCCGAACCTGTCGATGATTTCATCTTGAAGCTCATTTTTCTCCTCAATTGTGGCGATTGACCTGAAGCGTTTGTACATGTCGATTTTTTGCTTGCCGTCTTGTATATAGTTTTCAGGAATATACGCGTCAAGCTCGATATCAATTTCTGTCTCAAACTGTTCGCTTTTCGGAATATCGCCTTTCCGCTCTTCAATCGCTTCCTTGAGCATTTGCGAGTACAGGTCAAAACCGACTGAGTCGATAAAGCCGTGCTGCTGGGCGCCGAGAAGGTTCCCCGCTCCCCTGATCGTCAAGTCACGCATGGCGATTTTAAAGCCTGATCCCAGCTCGGTAAATTCTTTAATCGCCTGCAGCCGTTTTTCCGCCACCTCAGTGAGCACTTTGTCTCTGCGGTACGTAAAATACGCATAAGCGACGCGGTTGGAACGGCCGACCCGTCCTCTCAGCTGATACAGCTGAGACAGCCCCATTTTGTCTCCGTCGAACACAATCAAGGTATTGACATTTGGTATATCTACGCCTGTCTCAATAATAGTCGTGCTGACAAGGACGTCTGATTCCCCTTCCAGAAAATTGAGCATGACGCTTTCCAATTCATTTTCGGTCATTTTTCCGTGGGCATATGCCACTTTCGCATCGGGAACAAGCATGGAAATTTCATCAGCCTTCCGCTCGATGTCATCCACGCGGTTGTACAAGAAATATACCTGTCCTCCGCGCGCCAGTTCTCTTTCGATGGCTTCCCGCACAAGCGCGCCGTTGTATTCCACGACATATGTCTGAACAGGGAAACGGTTTTCCGGCGGCGTTTCAATAACAGATAAGTCCCGCACACCGAGCATGGACATATGAAGCGTGCGCGGTATCGGCGTCGCTGTAAGAGTCAGCACATCGACATTGGCTTTGATCTGTTTGATTTTTTCCTTATGCGTTACGCCAAAGCGCTGCTCTTCATCAATGATGAGCAAGCCGAGATCTTTATAGACGACGTCTTTAGATAAGAGCCTGTGGGTTCCGATTACGATGTCTACCGTTCCGTTTTTCAGGCCTTTAATCGTTTCATTGGATTCTTTTCTCGTTCTGAATCGGCTGAGAAGACCGATGTTAATCGGATAGTCCTGGAAACGCTCCATAATGGTTTCATAATGCTGCTGCGCGAGTATTGTCGTCGGCACAAGAAGCGCGACCTGCTTTCCGTCTGCGATCGCTTTAAAGGCCGCCCGGATGGCTACCTCCGTCTTCCCGTAACCCACATCACCGCAAAGCAAACGGTCCATCGGGCGCTCTCTTTCCATATCCTTTTTAATCTCCTGAATGGAACGGAGCTGGTCCTCTGTTTCCTGATAAGGGAAAGCAGATTCGAACTGCCGCTGCATTTCATGATCCGGCGAGAACGCATAGCCCTTGCTTGCTTCCCGTTCCGCATAAAGCTTAATCAGATCATCGGCAATATCCTGAACGGAGTTTTCAACTTTTTTCTTCACCCGTTTCCATTCACTGCCGCCCAGTTTATAAAGCTTCGGTTCTTTTCCTTCAGAGCCGACGTACTTCTGCACCTGGTCGATTTGTTCTACAGGGACGTACAGCTTATCGCTGCCCTGATAATGAATGTTGAGGTAATCTTTATGAATGCCTTTGATTTCTAGTGTTTCGATCCCCAAATACTTACCGATCCCGTGGTTGACGTGGACGACATAGTCACCGACCTGAAGCTCGGAATAGCTTTTGATCCGTTCGGCATTTGTCAGCTTCTGCTTTCTCGGCTTTTTCTTGATTCGGTTTTTGAACAGCTCTTCCTCCGTAATGACGGCCAGCTTCATCAGCGGCAGTTCAAAACCGGATTGCAGCTCGCCTTCCATGACATAGACCTGTCCTTGCACAAGCGCTTTGGAGCTGTCCGTTTTTGCGGCTTCAATTTCGTAATCAGCCAGCACGGATGCCAATCTGTCGGTTCTGTCCTTATTTGCGCCTAAAAAGACAACGGTGAAGTTTGATTTCTTAAAGCGCTCCATTTCACCTGCGAGCACATTCATCTGCCCGTGAAAACTCTGCATCTGCCGGCTTGTCACATTCACGATATTCTGAGGGCTTGTATGCTGGACATGACGCAAAAATAATGAATAATAAATAGCCGGGCGCCGCTTTTCGCTCATAAGCTCCTGAAAGCTGAAGGATAAATGAATGTCATGCAGAATTTTCCCTTCCTCGAGCAGACTTGTCATAAATTCGGCCTCTTCTTTTTGCAGCTGATCCTCCATTTCATGAATGCGGCTGACCTCGTCTAACAGTAACAACGTGTCTGCCGGTGTATAATCTAGCAAACTAGCAGGTTTTTCGTAAAAGTACGAGAGATACTTCACAAGTTCCTGATCAGTCTGTCCCGTTGATAACCGTTCTTTATCATGTGAGATATTGATATGAAGCATTTCCTTTTGTTTGTCCTGCTTCAGCTTTTTCAGACTGTCGGCAAGCCCTTTATCGAGCCTTTCCATCGCCCGGGCTTTTTCTTCCGCCCTGATGATCAATTCCTTCGCCGGTCCGATCGCCACATGTTTGAGCGTCTCAATTGATCTCTGGTCATCAGAATTGAAGCTTCTGATGGAATCGACCTCCGTATCAAACAGTTCAATTCGCACCGGATGCTCCGACGTCAGCGGATAAATGTCGATAATTCCGCCGCGAATACTGAATTCACCGGGTGCAGAAACCATATCGGAACGCTCATACCCCACCTCTACAAGGCGCGCGGACAGCTGATCCGGTTCTATTTCGTCTCCGAGTGAAATGACGAGCTGGCTGCTTTTCCACAGCTCCTTCGGCGGAAGCATTCTTCTCACTGCCGCAACGGGCGCCACAACGACCGGCGCTTCTCCGTTTGTTAATCTATTAATGACATCAAGCCGCTGAGCGCGCAGTTCAGGGCTCGCTACCGCAATTTCTGAAGAAATCAATTCATTCACGGGGTATAAAAAAACAGATTGATCCCCGAGAAGCGCCGTCAGATCTTCCGTCACTTTTTGGGCCTGATATAAATTATGGGTGATAAAGAAAATCGGCCTTTTCGTTTCCTGTGCAAGGGCGGAGGTAAAAACAGAACGCGCGGAACCTGACAGACCCGCAAGCAGCTGTTCCTTCAGCCCCTCATGTAAACCGTTGACAATGGATTTAAAATCATCGCTTTCTTTAATAAAGGTTTGAATGTTGTCCATATGGGCCCTCCTCTCTATTTTCTGCAAGAACAGAAAAACGCTTTGGTCTAGAATCTACACCAAAGCTTCTTATTGAATAAATGTGTTGTGTTCATGGTAGTGCGGATTGCGCTCCAGCGCCTCTTGGCAGTCTTCACAAATTGTAAGAACATGGACATCTCCATTGTCTTTATATGAAATCATATCGTTTCTTTCCTCATTTGTTAAGTGCTGAAATCCAAGTGACTGTGTCGGCACCGTCGAATATTCCAGGCTCCCTACCTTAAAGCCGCAGTGGCGGCAGAAATAATGCAAAGCCATACGTTGGACCTCCTGATGTGAAAAAATCATTTTTCCCTAGTATGGTCTCCCATTATTTATCTTATACATTTGCATTAAATTCGTTCATGACTTCTAAAAATGGTTTCGTTAAGGAAGCTTCGCAGGCCTTTACGGTTTTTGAGACGGCATCATTGATATGCGGCGCTTCTTCCTTCGTAAAAGCTCCCAGTACATAGTCAACGACTTTCATTCCGTTGACGGGGCGGCCGATTCCGATTCTGACCCGGTCAAATTCAGGGGTTCCGAGGTGCTGTATAAGCGATTTAATTCCGTTATGTCCGCCTGCGCTCCCCTTCGTCCGGAGCCTGATTTTCCCCGTCGGAAGATCAAGGTCATCGTATATGACTTTCAGATCTTCATGATCGGCATCATAATAATCCAGTAGCGGCCGCAAACATTCCCCTGATAAATTCATATATGTAAGCGGTTTAACAAGTAGAACTTTTTTTCCGGAAACAAACCCCATTCCGTAAAGTCCGTTGAATTTCGTTTTATTCAATTCAATATTCCATTCTTTAGAAAGCTCGTCAATGGCCATAAAGCCGACATTATGTCTCGTGTTCTCGTAGGTTTTCCCGGGGTTACCGAGACCGGCAATCACAAGCATCGTAAATCCTCCCTCAACATCGCTGTAATTCTTCTCATTCTAGCACAAAAGACGTAACCTCGGGCGGGTTACGTCTTAAAGCGCTTATTGATTTTCTCCTTCGGGCTCTTCCCCAGGAGACGGTTCTGCATCTTCTTCGAATGCTTCCTGCTTAGGAGGAAGGATGGAAGCCACGACTTCTTCCGGATCGTTTGTAAATGTATAATTGCCGTCAGCAGTCAGATCTGCGATGGTCAGCACATCATTCATCTCAAGTCCTGAAATATCAACATTGATTGTCTGAGGGATGTCCTTCGGTCTGGCCTTAATCGAAAGCTCATGCAGCGGCTGCTGGATGACGCCTCCGTCTTTGACTCCCTTCGCCTCTCCCGTCAGCTGAATCGGCACCTCGGCCTCCAGCTCCTCACTCATATTCACGACTTGAAAATCGGCGTGCGTCAATTCGTTTTTGAGCGGGTCTGTCTGAAGATCAGTCACCATAACCGATTGCTGATTTCCGTTGACATCAATTGTGATAATCGTGTTTTTTCCTTCGTCCCGCAATGTTTTAAGCAATTCGACACTGTCTAAAGAGACAGGCGTATTCGTTGTTTCTTTACCGTATATAATCCCTGGAACATGTCCTGAATGACGGATTTTCCGAAGCGTCGAACGTTTAAAATCGGTTCTTTCATTTGCTTTTAAAGTTGCCATATTCAGCACCATCCTAATTATCGTTTTATCGTCCTATTAGAACAATACCCACAATAACTGGGATTTAAACCTTAAAGTTTCGGTTTAGCTGAATAAATAGCTGACAGATTGTTTCTCGTGAACGCGGATAATCGCTTCAGCCAGAAGCGGTCCGACAGAAAGCTGCTTAAAGCGTTCGATTTTTTTCTCATCAGGAAGCTTAATGCTGTTCGTTACGACAAGCTCCTTGATTTTAGAGTTATTGATCCGCTCAACGGCAGGGCCTGACAGTACAGGGTGCGTACAGCATGCATACACTTCTGCAGCTCCGTTTTCAACCAGCGCGTTAGCGGCAAGTGTGATTGTGCCGGCCGTATCAATAATATCATCGATCAGAATCGCTGTTTTACCTTCCACGTTACCGACGATGTTCATCACTTCTACCTCATTCGGTCTAGGACGGCGTTTGTCGATAATCGCGATCGGCGCTTTCAGACGGTCCGCAAGTTTGCGGGCGCGCGTCACACCGCCGTGGTCAGGAGAAACAATAACGATATCTTTCAAGTCTTTACCTTCAAAGTAATGGCCTAAAATCGGAACACCCATTAAGTGGTCAATCGGAATATCAAAGAAACCTTGAATTTGCGGCGCGTGTAAATCAAGCGCGATCACGCGTGTCGCACCCGCTGTTTCAAGCAGGTTTGCAAAAAGTTTTGCCGTAATCGGTTCACGTGATCTTGCTTTTCTGTCCTGGCGCGCATAACCGTAGTACGGAATGACAATGTTGATTGTTTTCGCGGAAGCGCGCTTTAAAGCGTCAACCATAATCAGCAATTCCATGATGTGCTCGTTGACCGGCGCACTTGTAGACTGAATGATATAGCAATCACAGCCGCGAATACTTTCTTCTATGTTGATCTGGACCTCTCCGTCACTGAATCTTGTAACAGAGCACTTTCCTAATTGAACCCCTACATTATCCGCGATTTCTTTTGCAAGTTCTGGATTTGAATTCAAAGAAAAAATCTTTAAATTCTTATCTCCGTATTCGTTAGACATGGTAAACCTCCGATTTTAGGATTATTTTTTATGAATGTTTTTCACATAATCTTCTTTATTTACTTGTCTTGCTCTGGCAATGGCAAGCGCTTCGCCCGGCACATCTTCAGTTACGGTTGAACCCGCAGCGACGTACGCGCCTTCTCCCACTGTAACAGGAGCGACCAGATTGGAGTTGCAGCCAATAAAGGCGCCGTCTTCAATTTTGGTTAAATACTTTTTCTTCCCATCATAATTGACCGTGATGGAGCCGCAGCCCAGATTCACATCCGTGCCCACTTCGGCATCACCGATATAGCTTAGATGAGATGCTTTGCTTCGGTCGCCGAATTGTGTTTTCTTGATTTCAACAAAGTTTCCGATCTTCACTTCATTGCCGATTGCGGAATCGGGTCTGATGTGAGCAAAAGGACCGATATTTACATCATTCCCAACTTTGCTGCGATTGACAACGGATTGTTTAATCACAGTGCGGCTGCCGATTGAGCTGTCCTCTATCTCAGTGTGGGGGCCGATGACGCATTCATCGCCGATTTCAGCTTGTCCCTTTAACACAGTTCCGGGATAAATAACTGTATCTTGTCCGATACGTGCGTCAGGTGAGATGTACGTATTCATCGGATCGATTAAAGTGACTCCGTTCTGCATATGCCGTTTGTTAATACGCTCTTTCATATACATTTCAGCCTGAGAAAGAGCGACTCTATCATTCACTCCGAGCGTCTCTTGGAAGTTACCAGTCTGGTAAGCGGCAACAGTTTCGCCTTCGTCTTTGAGGATTTCGATCACATCCGGCAGATAATACTCGCCTTGGGCATTTTCATTCGAAACCTGTTCGATGACACGAAAAAGAGCCTCGTTATCAAAACAGTACGTTCCCGTGTTAATTTCTTTCACAAGACGTTCTTGCTCCGAAGCATCCTTGTGCTCCACGATTTTTTGAACGGCGCCGTCTTCACTGCGGATGATTCTTCCGTATCCGGCGGGATCGTCGGCAACGGCCGTTAACACCGTGGCTTTTGCACCTTTGTCTGTATGTTCATTCAGCATGGCTTCCATCGTCTCCGCCGTCAGAAGCGGTGTATCGCCGCAAATAACGATCGTGACACCCTTTTCTCCGTGAAGAAATGGTTTTGCCTGTTTGACCGCGTGAGCCGTACCGAGCTGTTCTGCTTGGAGAGCGTAATCGCTTTTCTGTCCGAGCTGCTTCTTCACATCTTCGGCGCCGTGTCCTACGATGGTGACAAGCTTCGCTAAAGATAATTTCAGAGCTTCGTCTGCGACGTGCTCTACCATAGGCTTTCCGCATACCGGATGAAGGACCTTGTAAAGCTTCGATTTCATTCTCGTTCCTTTTCCGGCAGCTAAAATCACTGCAAACCGCTTATCCATTTAATGGCCTCCAATATCCCTTTTATCCATAGAAAAATATATCCTAAATAGCTGTTGATTTCAAGAAGACATCAAAAAGTGCAAGAATTTTCTATGTAATCGCTTTATTACTGAAAAATCAGATTTAAAAAAGGACTGCCGGAAAAGGCCTTGTGTCAGCCTTTATCAGCAGTCCTTACATTTTGTTATGTTTAAGAAGCCCCGGCTTCTTCATATTCTAATGCTTCAGAATCACCCAAACGATGATACTCATTTAAAACAGCATCCTGGATCTTGCCCCGCGTGCTGGAATTAATAGGATGAGCAATATCGCGGAATTCTCCATCAGGGGTGCGTTTACTCGGCATCGCAACGAAAAGACCATTGTTTCCATCAATCACACGAATATCATGTACGACAAATTCGTGATCCAGCGTGATGGATGCAATCGCTCTCATGCGACCATCGGTATTCACGCGGCGTAATCTTACGTCAGTAACTTCCACAGTAGTTCACCACCTTTTCCCTATATAAAAGCATTAGTCTAACAATTCCACGATTCTTTTTAAATTCCTGCACGTTTCAAAAAGTTTTTTTGAAAATATAGGATATACATACACAATTAGGTGATAAACCATATTTGGGGATCATATACTGCATAAAAAAAGTGATCCCGGAGACCGGAACCACTTTTCTGAGATTTAAGATTTCACCAGCGCAATGACTTCAATTTCCACGAGAGCGTCTTTCGGCAGTCTCGCCACTTCCACACAAGACCTTGCCGGCTTATGTACATCAAAGTATTGTCCGTACACTTCATTCACTTCCGCAAACTGCTCCATATCAGCAATAAACACCGTTGCTTTGACAACCGTCTCGAGAGAAGCGCCCGCTTCTTTCAGCACAGCTTTTAAATTGCTGAACACCTGATGCGTTTGTTCTGTGATATCACCGTTTACCATTTCTCCTTCAGCAGTAAGAGGAATCTGGCCTGAGCTGTAAAACATGTTGTTTACGATGATTCCCTGTGAATATGGCCCGATCGCTGCCGGCGCGTGTTTTGTATGGATTGCTTTTGTCATTTTTCTGTCTCCCCATTCTTTAAATGCTGTTCTTTAAAAAATCGCAGAAAATTGCCGTTTTGAATCTCAATCGTTTTGTCTTTCATATTGATGGTTGAAAGCGTGAGCAGTGACATGTATTCATCGACAAGCCGTTCGTTCACTCCCTCGGCTTCAACCAAGACGCCTATTCCCGCAACGTTTGCATTAAACTCATCAAGCAGGCTGATCATGCCGTTAATGGTGCCGCCGGCTTTCATAAAATCGTCAATAATCAAAACGTTCGAACCCGTAGCCAAACTTCTTTTCGCAAGCGACATCGTTTGAATGCGGTTAGATGACCCTGATACATAATTGATGCTCACCGTGGAGCCTTCCGTCACTTTATTGTCTTTTCGCACGATGACAACCGGAACGTTCAGATAACTGGCCGCTGCGTAAGCAAGAGGGATTCCTTTTGTCGCAACGGTCATCACCACATCAATCTCCCGCTCCGCAAAAACGGAAGCAAAAAGCCTGCCTACATGAGAGAGGACAGATGGTTTTCCTAAGATATCCGTTAAATATACATAACCGCCCGGAAGGATACGCTCAGGATTTACTAAAGACTGTCCCAGCTCCTGTATAAATGCTTCTGCTTCAGCCTGTTTCACTTTCGGAATGTATTTGACGCCTCCGGCAGCTCCCGGCACTGTAAGCAGCGTCCCAATGCCTTGCTGTTCAAAGGTCTGTTTAATAATCGTTAAATCTTCACTGATTGATGACTTTGCTGATTGATACCGTTCTGAGAAAAACGTTAACGGTATTAATTCATGCGGATGGGTTAACAAATAATTTGTTAAGTCCACCAATCTGCCGCTGCGACGAAACTTCATGAACTTACCCCCAAAATCCGAATAATTTAAAAATAATATAACTTAACATACGGATTTAATCAAGAGCATTCTGTTCGCCGATCATCCGCACCGCGTACACTTGATCACAGAAACCTCTTAACCCGTTATAAATCCGCTGCACCTTCGATTCGTATTGAACCAAACCGAATACAGTCGGTCCGCTTCCGCTCATTAACACCGCATCAGCGCCGAAGCGTTTCATTTGATTTTTAATCATCGCCACCTCGGGATGGAGGCTGAGCGTAACCGACTCCAATACGTTTCCTAATTGTCCGCATACCTTTTGGAAGCTTTTTTCTTCAATCGCGTCAATCATCGCCTGCACATCAGGATGCCGAACCTGCTTTAAGTTCAGCCGGCGGTACACTTCGGCAGTCGACACCCCGATCGTCGGTTTGGCGAGCACGACCCAGCAATGAGGCGGAGCACTGATGTGCCTGATCTTCTCACCGCGTCCGGTTGCCAGGGCAGTGCCTCCGTATACACAGAAGGACACGTCTGAACCGATTTCAGCTCCAAGCTCTGCAAGCTCTTCGACAGAAAGCTTTAAATCCCAAAGCCTGTTCAGCCCTCTGAGCGTGGCTGCCGCATCACTGCTTCCGCCGGCAAGCCCTGCCGCTACAGGGATCACTTTTGTAATCATAATGGAAACGCCTTTTTTAACTTGAAACCGTTCTTTAAGCAGTTTGGCTGCCTGATAAGCCAGATTCCTTTGATCATCCGGAACAAAGCGATTATGCGACGCCACTCTGATAACGTTTTCGGGCAGTTCTGTCAGTTCAATCCGATCTGCCAAATCAATTGTCGTCATGATCATCTCCACTTCGTGATAACCATCCGGGCGTTTACTCGTCACATCGAGGGACAGATTGATTTTGGCCGGCGCTTTTTCTAAAATACGCATAGCTTTCACCTACTTCTCCATCTAAACATAAGTATGAACATTGTATCACATTTGGAGACCCGGAGGTACTTATCCGAAATTGACGCCGGTTTTGACAGCCGATAGAAAAAACCGGGGAACGGATTGTCCCCCGGGCCACTGCATTATCGGTTATTTTGGTTCTGAGCCGCCATCTGCTGTTCGGCAATCTCAATCGCGCGTTTTACCATATTCCCGGCGTCACGCGCCCGAATGCCTCCCCAGCCCTCGTTTTTCACCGTATCGTAAAAACCAAGGTCCTTCGCCAGCTCATATTTGAACTCATCTGACATAACTCCACGACGTCTGCCCAAACGAAACAACCCCTTTTATAGAATTGATCACCATTCGTGCACGCCACGATAAAACATGTGACACTTATAGCTTCCGTTTAATCGGCTGAAACTTTCGAGGGAATAATTAGAAGAGCTTTAGAAGGCAAAACAAAAAGCAGTAAACAAAAGGTTCACTGCCCATTAAAATGCTACTGAGCTTGCCGCATCGTCATTGAATGTCAATTCAACAGTCTCAGTCAGAATATCAGCATAACTGTATGAAACTCTTTCAAACGAATTCTCGTCTTGATCTAGTTGTATCACAAAAACAGAAGGGTACGTCTCAGCTAAAATGCCCGAACGCTCAATCGTTTTTCGGCGGCCGCCGTTTGCTTTTAACGTAAGCCGTTTACCTAAATTCCCATCAAGCGATCTTTTTATATCGGACAACGTCTTCGCCATTGCATCCACCTCACTACATTTATTGTACAACAAGAGCCCAATTTTGTCAAATAAAATTTAAATTATATCAACGTTAATAAGTCATTGTCAACAAAATTATTTTGACAAAATTCTATTGATTTCTGCGTTATTTTTCACAAGTTCCGGAAATTTATGTATCAATTTGTAAAATAATTAACCCGCATAGCGAAATATATGCGGGTTTTATCACTCATCCATTTGATTTATACGGCATACCGACACGCAGCACACCCTTCGTTTCAATTCCTCCCAGCCCTTTCTCTCTCGTCAGCGTATTTCTCAGGACATCCCATACATTGATCCGCTCCATAAACGGAGTGAAGCTGATTTTCGCGACAATATATACCGGGTCAAGCGCGTGGATATTGACGCGTGACGGAGAACTTGCGAAATTCGCGCCCGCTCTGATTAAAGACTCGAAATGAGATTGGCAGGCACCCGCGAATATGACCAGCTGATCCAAATGAGGGACTTTACGCCTCGCTCTTTGAACGGTTTCGACAAAGTGTTTGGAATGCCTGTAGGCGCTTAAATCGTTCACGCCTCCCTTATGCTTGGAATATGCATCATGGCCGGTGATGACTAAAATATCCGGCCTGTATTTATCAAGCAGCTCGTCAATTGATGCCGGCATTTTTTTCTCATGGCAATGAATTCCGTATACCGGCACACCGATTTTTTCATAAAAGTTCAGGCACTTTTTCAAATAGGCCTCATCGCCGTCCAGATGCAATACCTTTCCGGGCATATGAAAGTAGTGCTCCTGATGCTGATATTGATTTGTCGCATAATATTCCTGTTTTTCCCGAAGCAGCTTATAATCCTGGCGGAGCAGCTCGAGAGATTCATTCATCCTGCTTTCATCTCTTTTCTTTCTCATGGCCTGTTCGTCTTTTCTGACAGGCTCCAAATCAGAAAAATCAGCATCCGCAATCAATCTGACTTCGTCACCATGCAGGATGGCAATTGAATTTCCGTTGCTTGTTTGTTCTATACCGATAATGCGAAATAAAACATCCATTTGATAGGATTTCCTGGCTACCATATCTCCTATTTGAAATTGCACGTTACCCACTCCACAAATAGACTAAGCCTCATCATGAAAGAAGTCTTGGCAAATACACCTCTTTCCGCTGCGGCGCTTGATGTTTCAAGCTTTTCTTGCAGTTGAATGAATAAGGTTCTCCTCTAGCCTATGTAGCGGCAGTCCAAGTGGTGACGCAAAACAAAAAGCCCTCTTAGAAAAGGGCTTTATGCAATCCGTTGGACAGGAGCGCGAATTCTTCTATGGACAGGGATTCACCGCGCCGCTTTCCGTCAATATTCGTTTCTTGAAGAACTTCTTCAATTTGAGCTTTTTTCTCTTTTCCGCCCGGAAGATTGTTCACAAGGTTGTTAAGCAAGGTTTTCCGGCGCTGTGCGAAGCTTGCTTTAATCAGCTGGAAGAAAAACGGTTCATTATCGACGTCAACCGCCGGGCCGTCACGAAGCAAGAGACGGATGACGGCAGAATCGACATTAGGCTGAGGCACAAACACCGTTTTCGGGACGGTCATGACGGTTTTGGCCTCCGTATAGAACTGAACCGCAATGGAAAGCGATCCGTACTCCTTAGAGGAAGGATCAGCGGCCATTCGCTCAGCGACCTCTTTTTGCAGCATCACGACAATTCCTTTTAACGGAAGATGTTCTTCCAAAAGCTTCATGATGATCGGCGTCGTCACATAATATGGGAGATTCGCCGTCACCATAATTTCATCACAATCCTGAAACTGCTCTTCAATGACAGATTTGACGTCTGCTTTCAGCACATCTTGATGAATGATCGTTACATTGTCATACGGAGACAGCGTATCATTGAGAATGGGCAGCAGGCGCTGATCAATTTCAAACGCGACGACCTTTTTTGCCCGTTTGGCAAGCTGCTCTGTCAGCGCGCCGATTCCGGGCCCGATTTCAATGACTCCGGTCCGATCCGTAATTTCCGCATGGTCCACAATTCTGTCCAATATATTTGTATCAATTAAGAAATTCTGCCCCAGACTCTTTTTAAAAGAGAAACCGTACTTTTTCAGAATTTCCTTCGTTCTGATAGGTGTCGCGATATCTTTATTGTTCATCCTGTTCCTCCTGCCTCATAGCATCGAGCGCATCAATAAAATCACTTCTTTTGATTTGAAACATTTGCAGCCGTTTTTGAAGCTGCTTGCCGTTTGTATAGCCGATCTTCAGCAGGCCGCCCAATCGTTCGCGGCGTCTTTTGGCAGCCGGTCCGCCGATCAGACCGGCCTGTATGACATCTTCAGCTGAAATCTCACTCGGCTTTGCCTCCATCTCTTCATGCACATTTTCCAGACATGCTCTGATGCTTTCAATGGATGCGTGCTCAACGCCAATGCCGCGCTTGTTTTTCGGTTTGGCAAGATGTTTGGGCAGAAATGCGTGTTTACAGCCGGGTACTGCTTCAGAAATGGTTTTCCGGATCTTTTCCCCCGGAAAATCCGGGTCCGTCAGTACGATGACCCCTCTCGTTTCCTGCGCCAGCCGAATCTGTCTGATGACTTCGTCTCCGATTGCGGAACCGTTTGTCTCGATCGTATCCGCATCAACGGCAAGTTTTATGCGCGCAGTGTCATCGCGTCCCTCGACTACAATAATTTCTTTAATTTTCATTACTTCCTCCAAAAAAACTTTTTATATCCAAAACGAAACCTTTGCTTACATGTCACGTCTAATATACTGAAAATACACTTTACCTATTATAACGAAAAAAACAGAGGGCGCAAAACCCTCTGAGTGAATCGGAATTAATTTAAGATTTTTATTTTGACCTGTTTCTTTCCCCAGCGGTAAGCTGAAGATTTTTCAGGGAAAAAGACATCAATCCGTCTTCCTTTAATGGCTGAGCCTGTATCAGCGGCCACGGCATCCCCGTATCCGTCTACGTGGACTCTTGTGCCGAGCGGAATGACGCTTGGGTCTACCGCAATGACTTTAGCATTCGGATTGCTTGTCAGGTTAACGCCTGTAGCCGTATGGCCGGAACAGCCGCTGCAGCTTGCGGTATAAGCCGTGGAAGACACGGTAATCACTTTACCGGAAGATCCGGTTTCGCCAGAAGATGCCTTCACAGGTGCACTGAGCTGCTCAATCTTGGGACTGTGCCGCTTTGTGCCGACCGCAATGATTTGATCTTTGCTTTTTTCAGATGTTTCTTCTTTAACAAGCTTTCTTGAAACTTCTTTTCCATTTTCTTTGACAACATGAAAATGCTTTTTAAGTTTGCCTTCTTTTCCTTTTTGAACGATCTTTTCTTTCCCGCTGTCGAGAGACGCATCTTCTTTTTCTTTCACTTGATACGCTATTTTTTCCTCAACTACATCGGTGACTTTTTCGATACGAGTGATTTGTATGCCGGCCTGATTTTTTGTGAGCTTTTCGTGTAATGCCGGTTTTACTTTATCTTCGTCTTTCATGTCCATCTTATGCTGCGTTAAAAAGTCAGCGACCGTAGTCGAAGTCGTCCATATTTTCTTTTTCTTTCCCGCATCATTTACAGTGACCCGAAAAGCCGGGTCGACCGTGACTTTCATGCCGTTTGTCACTTTCGTATCTGCTGCTGGATCTATTTTATCGTGCTGATTCACAGGTGTATGCTGTTCATTCAGAAATGCGCCGACTGTTTTTGCCGTTGACCATAAAGTCTTTTCTTCTCCGCCTCTTGTCACACGGATCTGCTTTGCAGCTTCATACACGACATTCATGTTGTCTGCCAATGCTGTCTGCTTAGACGGGGTAATCCGGTCTTCATTTCTCGTCTCTATATGTAAATCTTCCAGAAGTTCCCCAACCGTTTTTGCATGAGTGCGTATTTGCTTTTTCTTGCCGTTGATGGAAACAGAAACTGATTGTTTTGAGAGCTCATGTGCCCCGTATGCAGTCCCGGTTCCGCCCAGCAGAATAATAGCTGCAATAAGAATAACCTTGCTTTTACCAAGCTTTACGGAAAACAGTTTTTTCATTTTTTGTGTGATGAAAAACGCCTCCTTCTCCTCGGAGAGATTATATAGAGTATCTAAAATGCTGTCAACCCTCCCATCTCGAAGATGAAAAACCTTCAGCGTATCCCTCATTATGCAAAAACAAAGCAAAAAAAGGAAGAGAGACATATCGACAACCTATCTTATGAGGAGAAGGAAGCTTGTAGAACCGTTTTACATATCCACTGAATCGGACAAGCCTTTACACGTTACGACAGCGCATTCTGTCAGTTCATGCGGAAAAGTCTTTTTGCGTTTTCGGTTGTAATTGAGGCAATTTCTTCATATGTCAGCCCTTTTAATTCAGCGAGCTGTTCAGCAACATATTTTACGTAGCTTGGCTCATTTCGTTTACCGCGGAAAGGATGCGGTGTCAGGAAAGGACAGTCCGTTTCAATCAGCAAACGGTCATTCGGAATTTCCTTTGCTACTTCTTTTGGTTTCTTCGCATTTTTGAAGGTAACCGGTCCGCCGAATGAAATATAAAAATTCATATCCATACACTGCCGCGCAACCTCCGCGCTCCCTGTAAAGCAGTGCATAATACCGCCGACTTCTTCCGCCCCCTCTTCTTTCAAAATCGTGACAACATCTTCCGTTGCATCACGATTATGAATGATAATTGGAAGGTTCACTTCTTTGGCGAGAGCGATTTGTTTCCGGAATACTTCTTTCTGAACGTCTTTTGGTGATTTATCCCAGTGATAATCAAGGCCCATCTCTCCGATTGCCACGACTTTTTCGTGAGAGGACAGTTCCTTAATCCATGATAAATCTTCCTCTGTCATGTCAATTGCGTCTACCGGATGCCAGCCGATCGCAGCGTATATAAAGTCATATTCCTCAATCAGCTCCATCGCACGCGTGATAGTGGGTTTGTCGAATCCGACAACGACGATCCGTTCCACTTTTTCAGCCTTTGCACGCGCAATGACTTCTTCTAAGTCTGTGTCAAATTGCTCGGCATTTAAGTGCGCATGTGTATCAAAAAGCATCATAAAAACTCCTTTCTTGTTGAAAAACAAAAGGTGTTCGACGGAATGTTACACGTGAAACACCTTTTGCATCTATTATTTAATTCGAGTGCCTTTCGGTAATGACTGGTCGACAGCTACAACTTTAAGTACGCCGTCCGATTCTCCTGCCAGTATCATTCCTTGAGAAAGCTCGCCTCTCAGTTTTACCGGTTTTAGATTCGTTACACAAATGATCTTCATTCCCACAAGCTGATCCGGTGTGTAATGCTTTGCGATACCTGATACAACTTGGCGCTGTTCAAAGCCCAGATCAATTTGCAATTTCAGCAGCCGATCTGCTTTTTTCACCGGCTCTGCGGACAAGACCTCTGCGACGCGAAGTTCTGTATCCATAAATTGATCAAACGTAATTTCAGGAAGACGCTCTGCTTCTTGCGGCTCTTCCGCCTTTTCTTCTTTAGCAGGAGCAGTTCCTTGCATTTTTTGCTTGATGTAAGCTACTTCTTCTTCAGCTTCAAGACGAGGGAAAAGCGGTTCCCCTTTTTTCACTTTCGCGTTCTTCAATTGGCCGAATGTCTGAATGCTGTCCCATGCTTTAAGAGACTGATCCTCAACTCCGAGCTGGGCAAACATTTTTTCAGGCGTTTGTGTCAAGAAAGGCTGGAGCAATACGGCTGAGATACGTAAAGATTCAGCTAAATGATACATGACGGAACGTAATTCTTTTTCTTTTTCCTGATCTTTAGCAAGCACCCACGGAGCAGTTTCATCAATATATTTGTTCGTACGGCTGATTAATTGCCATAGCGTTGATAAAGCGACTGAAAACTCCATGTTTTCCATTGCCTTTTCATAAGCTTTAACCGTTTCACCGGCTACAGAAGAAAGCTCTGAATCAAAATCGGTCACATTTCCTTCATATGAACCAATCTCACCGTCAAAATATTTTTGGATCATCGCGACTGTACGATTCAGAAGGTTTCCTAAGTCGTTCGCCAAGTCATAATTAATCCGTTCTACGAAACCTTCCGGCGTAAAGACACCGTCTGAACCGAACGGTACTTCGCGAAGCAGGTAATAGCGAAGCTCATCCAAGCCGTAGCGTTCAATTAACGTTACCGGATCAACGACATTTCCTTTTGATTTCGACATTTTTCCGTCTTTCATCAATAACCAGCCATGCGCGAATACTTGCTTAGGCAGCGGGAGATCAAGCGCCATCAGCATAATCGGCCAGTAAATGGTATGAAAACGGACAATTTCTTTACCGACAAGGTGGACGTCAGCCGGCCAGTACTTTTTGTAAAGCTCATCATTTTCCGTATCGTAACCGAGCGCTGTAATATAGTTGAACAGTGCGTCAATCCATACATACACGACATGCTTCGGATTTCCCGGCACTTTTACGCCCCAGTCGAACGTCGTTCTGGAAACGGCCAAGTCTTCAAGCCCCGGTTTAATGAAGTTGTTAATCATTTCATTTTTGCGTGATTCAGGCTGGATGAAAGAAGGATTTTCCTCATAAAACTTCAGCAGGCGGTCTGCGTATTTGCTCATGCGGAAGAAGTATGACTCCTCTTTGATTAATTCGACCGGATGGCCGCTGTCCGGGCTTTTTCCGCCGACAACCTCACCCTTCTCATTTCTTTCTATATCCACCAGCTGTGTTTCCGTATAGAATGTTTCATCAGGGATGCTGTACCAGCCCTCATACTCATCCAGGTAAATGTCACCATTATCAAGAAGTTTTTGAAACACTTTCTCGATAATTTCTTTGTGCCGGCTTTCCGTCGTCCGGATGAAATCATCGTGAGAAATGTCGAGCTGCTTCCATAGTTTTTGGATTTCAGCAACTGCACGATCCACATAAGCTTGAGGCGTGATATTCTCTTCCTCCGCTTTCTGCTGGATTTTCTGTCCGTGCTCATCCGTTCCGGTTAAGTAGCGTACGTCAAATCCTTTTAATCTTTTGTAACGCGCCATCGCATCGCCGGCCACGGTAGTATAAGCATGGCCGATATGTAATTTTCCGCTCGGATAATATATCGGGGTTGTAATATAAAAAGTATTATTGTCTTGCGGCATGTTGCAACCTCCCATTCAGAATGTCGAAAAGCTCACGCCCAAAGGACGAGAGCGGTTTTTATTTGATATACAATATTGATATTTGTCCTCTATCTATGATACCATCTTAGCCTTTAAGATCAAGGATATATACGTACTGCGCGTAAAAGAGTAAATAAAATTAAAAATTTTTATTGAAATTAAAAAAAGTCTTAACATGTCGAAATTTGTCGTATATAATCTACTAATATAAAACATCTTGGTTCGAAAGTCTTGATTTAAAAGGATTTTCAGTAGGATAATAGGTTCGAAAAAGCAGTCAAAAAGCCTGTTATTTCAGGATTTCCAAGGCTTTACTTACTATAAGAACTAATTCTTACAATCAATAGTAAACAAAAAGATTGACGATTATTGGAAACCTTGTTATGCTAGGAATGTAAGGAATTTTGTCGAATAATGACGAAGAAAAATATAAACTACAAAATAATTATCTCTCGGGAGGAGACTGTTAATGAAATCTACTGGTATCGTACGTAAAGTTGATGAACTTGGACGCGTCGTTATCCCTATCGAACTTCGCCGTACACTGGGCATCGCAGAAAAAGACGCTCTTGAAATTTATGTTGATGATGAAAAAATCATCCTTAAAAAATATAAACCAAACATGACTTGCCAAGTAACTGGTGAAGTTTCTGATGATAACCTTAAACTTGCCGGCGGCAAATTGGTACTCAGCAAAGAAGGCGCTGAGCAAATCATCTCTGAAATTCAAAACCAGCTTCAAAACCAAAAATAAGCTATTTCATACAAAAACCGTTCTTGTTACGATACAAGAACGGTTTTTTTTATGATTGAATGTGATAAGCGTCATAAATCTCGCGTTTCGGTACGCCCCGATCTACCGCTGTTTGTTTTATGGCCTGTTTGGAAGATGCTCCTTCGTTTATGTAATGCTCCACATGCTCTTTCTCAGAAAGCTCCGTCCACCAAGGCTTTTCCTCTTCATCCGGTTCAGCGCCTTGATTTCCTTCGACAACGAGACAGAACTCACCGCGGATTTGATCTTCATTTGCCCATTCCATCACCTCGGCGATGGTTCCTCTGATGAATTCCTCGTACTTTTTCGTTAATTCTCTCGTGACGGCGATGGTTCGATTACCCAAAACGTCATGCATTGCTGTTAATGTTTCTTTTAATCTGTGCGGCGCTTCGTAAAATATCATCGTTTCCTGTCGTTTTTTCAGGATTTCGAGTTCTTTCTTCTTTTCTTTTTTCTGTCTGTTTAAAAATCCGTAGAAGAAAAACGGCTGCGGGGTGATGCCTGATGCGGTCAGCGCGGTTAATGCCGCATTTGCACCCGGAAGCGGGACGACATATCCGCCGATTTGGGTGAAATCTCTCACAATCTCAGCCCCCGGGTCGGAAATTGTCGGCATGCCGGCATCACTGACCAATGCCACATTCTTTCCGCTTTTCAGCCATTCAATGATTTTATGGCCGCTGCTTTCTTTATTATGTTCATGATAGCTGATGAGAGATGTTTCTATGTCATAAACATGGCACAGCTTTTTCGTCTGTCTCGTATCTTCGGCAGCTATGACATCGGCCGATTTCAGCGTCTCTACTGCACGAAAGGTCATGTCCTCCAAATTGCCGATCGGTGTAGGAACAAGGTACAGAGTTCCCATTTCAGATTTTCCGTTAAAACTCATCTGGCGTCTTAACATATACAGCCTCCTTGCTGCGTCGTTTTTCTTCTATATATTGCTCTTTTTTCTTTCGGGTCAGCTGCTTAAAACGGTATTCCGCCTGCATCGCTTCCCGTTTTGTTTCAAATGATTCCGCATGGCATAACGAAACCGGCATACGCGCCCTTGTGTACTTCGCGCCCTTTCCCTCATTGTGGGTTTTCAGCCGTTTTTGCAGATCATTTGTATAACCGGCATACAGACTGTTGTCATTGCACAGCAGCACATAAAAGAAATGACTATTTGTCTCCATATAAAATCGTGCGGATCTCTTTCGTATATTCATTTTGTTCATTGTATACGAACAGCGGGGGAAGAATTTTGAGATCAGGGCGGCCGCCTTTAATTCCTTCAACCAAAATGGTATTCGCTTCTTTACCTTGTTTCGGATAAATAAACTGAACCCGTTTCGGTTCTATTCGGTACGCTTTCATTAATTCAAAGATTTCCAAAAGCCTCCCCGGCCGATGAACGATAGCCGCTTTTCCGCCTTGCTTCAGCAGTTTGCTGCTGACGGAAATCACATCTTCAAGCGTGCAAAGGATTTCGTGCCTTGCGATTCTGAGATGCTCGTTCAGGTTCTGCTCCGCCTCTTTCGGTGTCTTAAAATAAGGCGGATTGCAGGTGACAACATCATATTTATTATGTCCGAGTCTTTCCGGCATATTTTTCAGATCATCATGAATGAGACTGATCTGACCGCCCAGCCCGTTGTATTCCACGCTTCGGAGCGCCATGTCATACAAGCGTTCCTGAATTTCAACCCCGGTGATATCGGCTTTTGACCTTGTGCTGAGCAAAAGCGGCACAATGCCGTTCCCCGTGCATAAATCAACGATGTTCCCCTTTTGAATCGGAACGTATGCAAACTTAGACAGCAGCACGGCATCTAATGAAAAAGCGAAAACCGTCGGACTCTGTACTATTTTCATATCCTCTGCTAATAAGTAATCCAATCTTTCATCATCACGTAATGAAACCATAATCTTATTCCTTTCGGCACTCTTTGAAAAAGGCTTCCGACATCAGCGGAAGCCTTTTCCTTATTTTTTATTTAAGAAGGACAGACAAAAAAGGCAATCTCCCTTGCGGACGCTCCCATAATGGACGTTGCAAATATGAAAGCCTTCTTGATACAGCCGGGCCAGATTGTCGTACCCTTCTCCTATATCACTCTGCTCTGCCTTCTGTGTTTTTGTTTCTTTCTGATCGGCTTTGAATTTCTCAATTTGCTCTGTCGTATCATCAAGCCGCTTACGCAAATGCTTATTTTCAAGCTGAAGATGGTGATTCTCTTCAATCATTTCGCCGATATGCTGCTTTAAGTCACCCAGCTGACGGTACAGCGAACCGATTTGTTCCTCCAGGTTTATGACAGTATCAAATAACTCTTTTTTATCCAAGGTTCCACACCTCGTTAATCTGTGGTTTGTGCGGATACGACGCCCTCTTCCAAGAGCTCTTCCCAAGTATATTCTATCACTTTTTCACGATTCTTCAGTTCCACCTGAAGCACCCGTTCCAGAATATTAAGACCGACAACCTTTGCGGGGCCGTTTGCCGTCGTAATCATTTCGCCTAAATCCGGCAGCTGTTCTTTTGCCGTCTCATACTCATCATTTTCGTACTTCAAACAGCACATCAAACGGCCGCACAGACCGGAAATCTTCGTTGGATTCAACGATAAATTTTGATCCTTCGCCATTTTAATGGACACCGGTTCAAAATCACCGAGGAACGTGGAGCAGCAAAGCATTCTCCCGCATGGTCCGATACCGCCGAGCATTTTCGCCTCGTCCCTCACCCCGATTTGGCGCAATTCGATTCTCGTTTTAAAGATAGAAGCCAAGTCTTTGACCAATTCCCTGAAATCAACCCGTCCGTCTGCTGTAAAGTAAAAAATGACTTTATTGCGGTCAAATGTAAACTCAACATCAACCAGCTTCATATCTAAGCCGTGGTCAGCCACTTTTTTCTGACAGACTTCAAAAGCGGACAGGGCCTCCTGTTTGTTTTCTTCTACAATGAGAAGATCGCGTTCATCAGCAACGCGTATGACCTTTCGAAGCGGAAGCACAACATCATGCTCGTCCACTTGTTTATTTGCGATGACAACCTGCCCGTATTCGACACCTCTTACGGTTTCAACAATGACGCAGCTGTCTTGTTCTATATCAAATCCGTTCGGATCAAAATAATAAATTTTCCCCGCTTTTTTAAAGCGGACGCCTATTACGTTGTACAAGCTTATCCCTCCTGCAACGTTAACACCAAGTGCTCCATTAATCCCTGCACATTCACATTGGAATGAAGCCGTTTTTTTGCTTCTAAAACAGCGAGAATTTGGTTCGTAACGCTTTGTTGTGTAAATTGCAGCGCATGCTGTTTTATTGATTGGAATAAGTCTTGATAAATCAGTTTATCTTCATTTCCAATTTGGATGGATAATACATCACGGTATATCAATAAGAGCATATCAAGACCCATTTCTTGATGGGTTTTTTCTTTGAAAAAGGGCACCCACTGATCCTGAATGAAGAAAAAGGCATGTCCTTTCCGCTGATGTAAGACTTCATACAATTTTATCACTTTCGCTCTGGACTCTGCAAACTCATCATTTCGACTTAATTCGACTGCTTCCGCAATATTATTTGTCATATTTGCTAAGAGCCGGGCCATGTGAGGGCTCACTTCCTGTTCAATCAGTCTTTCTTCTATGGCTTTCGGCTGAAGCGGCTGGAACGGGAGAACCTGACATCTCGAAACGATGGTATCCAGTATTCGGTGGAGCTGCTCAGTAATAAGAATTGCGATGGTGTCTTGACTCGGCTCCTCTAAAAATTTCAGCAGACTGTTTGCTGCATTTGTCGTCATTTGATCCGCATGGGATATAATGTACAGCTTTTTATGCGATTCCAGTCCTGTTTTAGAAAACTCTTCCTGAAGCGATTGGATCTGAGCCTTTTTAATGGATAATCCGTCGGGCTGAACCACATGGAGGTCGGGATGGTTTCCGGATTCAATACGCTTACAGTTCCGGCACTCCCCGCAAGGCTCAGTCCCGTCTTCAAGGCAAAAAAAGCTTTTTGCGAGAAGCAGTGCGGCATCCAATTTGCCCGTTCCTTTTTTGCCTTCAAACAGATATGCGTGAGAAAGCCTTTTCTTTTCAATGCTGTTATGCAAAAGCCGCATCACTCTGGGCTGCTGCCCGGTCATTTCCTTCCATGATATTGCCATTGTATCACTCTCTATGTGTAAAGGTTAATCAATAAACCTTTTATTTCTCCGATTCGATCCAGCAAATCAATTGCCGGTTTTTCCTGATCTAACATTTCTTCCGTCAGCTGAAGCAGTTTTTCATCTATTTCTTTCACAAGCCCCAGAGTCCGGCTGCTTCCGTACAGGTCAAAGCTTTTCTCCGTCTCATGCGATAACCCGCTGTCTACGGCCTCTTTTACAAAACGTTTTACCAATCCTTTGAATTTCGCTAAGTCTTTGAAGTTTCTCGACTTCGTCAGCCTTTTCCCGAACGTTTCTATATCCGTTAAGAACCTGCTCAGCTGATCAAATTTCAGCTTGCTGCTTTGGCTGTCCATTGAACTTTTAAATGTTCCGGAAAGCTCTGCCGCTTTATAAGCAGGCTGCTGCTTTTTCTCAATAAATGTACGTAAGTCAGAATTTATTTTCACGTCGTCAAATCCTTAAAATTGATGAAATTCATCGACCGGGAGGACAAAGACCGTCGCTCCGCCGACTTCCACTTCGACGGGATATGGAACGTAGGAATCCGCATTCCCGCCCATCGGGGATACCGGGGCAATCATCTGATCACGTTTACAGCCATTCTCTTTAATGAGGCTGAGCGCTTTATCGACACGGATATCTTCCACCCCGATCATAAACGTCGTATTGCCTGATTTAAGGAATCCGCCTGTTGTCGCAAGCTTCGTCACCCTGAAGTTGTGGTCGGTTAATACTTTCAAAAGCCTGTTGCTGTCCTGATCCTGCACCACTGCCACTATTAGTTTCATTCTCTAGGCCCCCTTTAGGTTGGAAAGAACATTATCGTTACATTCATTATAGCAACTTATGAGAAACAGGTCACAACTGAATTTTTTTCAATGCTTCATTTATCACTTGAAGTGCGTCCTGAATGACGAGTTCCTTCTTTTTCGATGCGTCGATTGTATGGAATCTTTCCGGAAAACGCTGCATTACCTTTTGGTATCCTTCCCGTACTTTCGTATGAAAGTGCAGGGCCTCAAGATCGAGACGATTCTTCTCTCTTGAATCATTCGACGTAATCCGTTTCAACCCTTCTTCCGGCTCAATAGAAAAATAGATGGTGACATCAGGCATCGTATCGCCGATTGCAAACTGGTTGATAGAAAGGACTTCATCAATGCCGAGCCCTCTCGCATAGCCTTGGTAAGCCAGCGAACTGTCGATGAAACGATCGCACAGCACAATGCGGCCTTCTTTCAATGCAGGCTGCACCTTTTCGACTAAATGCTGTCTTCTCGCCGCAGCGTAAAGCAGCGCCTCCGTTTTGGCATCCATCAGTGTATTGTTTTTATTTAAGATCACTTCTCTGATCTGTTCCGCAATGTCGATGCCGCCCGGTTCTCTTGTCGCTGTCACCGGGAGCCCCTCTGCCGACAGAATCTCTTTCATTTCCTGAAGCACAGTCGTTTTCCCTGCACCTTCAGGACCTTCAAATGTTATAAATAAACCGCTCATGATTTCTCCTCTTCTATATAGACAAGTAATTGTTCCCCGTTTAACAAGCCTTGAATATGCGCGTCCATGCCGATTAAACGGGAAAGCTTTTGTAGAATCTCTTCTGTTATCCGTTCTCCGTCCATGATCAGCGGAATTCCCGGCGGATAAGGAATAATGTTCCCCGCATGCAAGCGCCCGGCAGCCTTATTTATATCTGTAAGCTCTTTTTTAAACTTCCGCATCTCATTTTGCGGATATTCAATTGTCGAAATGGACGGAAATGTCCAATTCACGGCATCCGGCAATTTATCGGGCGGTGTATTCTCCAGTTTCTGCTGTATGTTTCTTACGGTTGCCTGTTCTATCATCCGCCGGCCGCCTATCGGCAGTACGAGCAATACTTGGTACTCGTCAGCCAGCTCGGCAATAATGTCTTCACTCTCCAAAATCCGTTGTAATGAATAGCCGGAATGTCCGAGCTTTGACCGAAGAATTAATTTTAACGGGTCCGCCCGCAGCCCATATCCGGAAGGCTCGATTATTTCAATAGAAGAAATTGATGCGAACCTTCGTTTGATTTTCTCAATGCGCTCCATATGAACGGGAAGTGTCCCTTTTTCAGCAATATCCTGCACATAAGCGCGCGCCGTATCTAAAGATGCCATAATCGGGTATGACGGGCTGCTGCTTTGCAAACTGCTTACATAATAAGTTAATCGATCTCTGTCAATTCTGGTGCTGTTCAAATGAAAGTAAGACCCCATCGTCATAGCCGGAAGCGTTTTGTGAGCCGATTGAACAACGGCGTCTGCCCCCATAGCCAATGATGAAGGCGGGAAAGGCTGGCCTAACACAAAGTGAGCCCCATGAGCCTCATCCACCAGTACAGGAACGCCGTATGAATGGGCTTTGTTAACTGCCGCAGTCAAATCGGCAGCATGCCCGTAGTAAGTCGGATTGGTCAGAACAAGTCCTTTCGCGTTCGGATATGACGCCAGCGCTTTTTCGATGACTGAAAGGGATACATGTGCCGGCACATGCATGTTTTCATCGATTTCCGGCGCCAAATAAACCGGCTTGGCTCCGGCCAATGCCGCCGCATGGAAAACAGACTTGTGACAATTACGCTGGATCAGAATGGGTTCACCCGGTTCACAAACAGCTAAAATCATCGCCAGATTGCCGGCGGTCGTTCCATTGACGAGAAAGAAACTTTCCTGAGAGCCGTAAAATCTGCTCACCAAATCCTGCGCTTCCTTAATGACCCCCGTCGGGTGATGCAAGTCATCAAGACCCGTGATCTCAGTCATATCAATAGATAAAAGAGATTGATATACAGATTTGGCTTCATCAAAAAAGACATCTCCATTGTGATGTCCCGGAACATGAAAAGAATACGTATTTCGGTGCGCATGCTTCATCAGCGCTGTATATAAAGGTGTGTCCATTTTTAAACAAATCCTTTTCCTGTCTTTCTTATTATATCGTGCCTGCGAGCCAACTTAAAGCTAAGACTTTTTGCCATCTAGCCGTTATCCCGGCCGGACCTCATATCAAGCAGCTTCTTTTTTAAATCGCCTTCCATGATAACAAGCTCCTCCTCGGCACGCCTGCGTTTCACCCTGCCTTCTTCTTGGATAGACATGATTTCTTCAAGTGTGCTGACTAAGCTTTCCTGCACTTTTTTGAGGGTGTCCGCCTCAACAAGTCCGCGCTCATTGGCTTTCGCGGTCTCGACTGTACTTGTTTTCAGAAGTTCAGCGTTTTTCAGTAGCAATTGATTTGTCGTATCCGCCGCCTTCTGCTGCACATCTGCCGCACTCCGCTGCCTCATAAGCGTCAGCGCGATGGCGACTTGATTCTTCCATAAAGGAATAGCCGTAACAACGGAGGACTGAATTTTCTCTGCCAGTGCCTGATTCGTGTTTTGAATCAGGCGGATTTGCGGCGCACTCTGAAGCGTAATCTGCCTGCTCAGCAGCAGATCATGCACCCTCTTATCCAGACGGTCGGCAAACTGGCGAAGATCGTTCACTTCCTGCGCGGCCATTTGATTGTGTTCTTGTAATTCGGCTTTTCTTGCCGCTTCAGGTATCAGCTTTGTTTTCAGCTCATCTGATTTTAATTCCCCCGCTGCTATATACATAGTTAAATCAGAAAAGTATTGTTTATTTTGGGTGTACAGCTGATCTAACAATTTATTGTCACTCAACAGCACATTTTTAGAATGTTCCAGCCTTCTGCTGATACGGTCAATCTGCACACTTGTCTTTTGATATTTCGAAAGCACTTCCTGCACAGAACCGGACACCCTTTTAAACAGCCGGGCGAAAAACCCTTTGTTCTTCATCTGCAGATCATCAGGGTTTACCTGGTCAAGCTTCATCATCAGATCAGCCAATATTTGTCCCATCTCTCCTGCATCTTTTCTTTGCACGTGCTCTATCATCGTATGGGAAAATTCCAGAAGATTCGCCTGCGCCTGTGAACCAAACAGAACAATGCTTTGCATGTTCTCAGGGTCCAGTTTTTCAGCGAGCTGAAGTGCCGCTTCTCTTTTTTCTTCCGGCAGCGTATCTGCAAGCTTTAGAGGGGTCTGGTCATTTTGGGCGCCCATGCTGTCGTCGGAACGGTCTTTGGCCATTTCCTTCTTCCTTTCTTATTTTCTCAGTGAATGCTTTGCCATATCTAATTCAAAGTGCAGGTCGTCGATGTCCTCCTTCATCAGTTCATGAAGATCCTCTTCCAGCCTTCTGGAAAGCTCTGCCAGAGTCATCCTCGTCTCACTCAAGGACGTTGATAAATCTTTATTTTTTCGCGGCTGTGAGGAGAGCAGAGCATACTTTTCCGTCAGTTCTACAACAGAATCAAGCGTTTGATAATAGAAACGCTCTGCCTGATAAAAACGCTTCGGCTCCTGCTTTGTGAGTAGATATATTCGTCGGGTTATCCGCAGTATCTCTGCATTCTGCTTCAGCATTTGTATACTTTTAGAGCGAAAAAGCGCCCTGCGTAATCGGATGATTTTACCCTTTGCTTCCTCAAGATTTTCCTTGATATAAGCATATTCTTTTCTTGTCAGCCGGTGTTTTTTTAAAAAGAGACGCTTCGCATTCCACAGACCGGCCGCACTGGCTGCGGCTCCGCTGGCTGCCCCGTATAAAAGCGAATACAGAAAAGGCTGATGCCCTATCGTAAAGAAGGTTATCCCCGCTAATACAAAAACTGTGCTGCCGCAAAACGTCCATTTCATATATTGAATAAACGGTTTCATACTTGATCGACTCCTATTTATTCACTTTTATCAGTATTATCTATTACATTCCATGTCTAAACAAGTTCCTCTTCTTATCGTATCAGTTCTTTTATAAAAAGTGTAAAAACTCCTCTGATTTCAGGCAAAAAAAAGACCCTTTTCAGGGTTAAGAATATAACGTCGGTGTATGAAGGCTTTTCAGTTTACGAACGAAAAATTCATAATTTGGATCAGAGGTCGGAGTGGAAACTACTTTCTTCTCACACTCTAAACATATAAATTTCGTATAAATATGGATTCCCCTGCTTTTTTTGGTTTCACACACAATACATGTCTCTTCATGGCTGGACGTTTCATTCATTTTGCCCACCTCCGTATGAATAGCCTTCCCTTAAGCTGTTGATTGTATACACAATTTGGACCTTTTTGAAGTTTGCAATTAGTATATGGGCGTTTCCGTATTTCGGTGTTTGTTTTGTTTTTATTCAAAAACAAACAAGGCAGCTCATGATGAGCTGCCTTTATCATAATATAGCTTGGCGGCGTCCTACTCTCACAGGGGGAAACCCCCGACTACCATCGGCGCTGAAGAGCTTAACTTCCGTGTT
>NZ_JBXARS010000010.1:0-59763 GCF_058808515.1 Bacillus sp. GW821-FHT11D08 | reverse complement strand
TTTCAAAGATCATTACCGCTTGTTGAAGCAGCTTTATTATCTTACCACTCAGCTTCTTTTATGTCAACAACTTTTTTTAAGTTGTTTCCGAAGCTTTTTGTTGTTGTCTGCTGTTCATCAGCGACGTTTAATAATATACCATGCATTCGCTGAATTTAGCAAGTGTTTTTTTCATTTTTTTAAAACGGATTTCGGTATGTTCATCTCCGACGCGGCATACGATGTAATCAAGCATGGACAAGATAAGGAGGCGTCATCAGTGAATCACTTCTACGTGTGGCACATCAGAAGGATAAAACAGCTGCTTATTATTATCATTGCCGCATTTGCAGCAGCCAGCTTTTTTTATATACAGAGAGCAGTCCCCCTTCCTGTATTTTTAACTGATAGCGGCCCGAAGGCTATTTCAAAAGGGGAGACGAAAGCGGGGGAAGTCGCATTAACATTCGATATCAGCTGGGGCGATGAAAAGGCGGTTCCGATTCTGAACGCGCTAAAAGCAAACGGTATTAAAAACGCTACTTTTTTTCTGTCAGCTTCTTGGGCGGAACGGCACCCGGACACAGTTGAACGTATGGTAAAAGACGGACATCAAATCGGCAGCATGGGATATGCGTATAAGAATTATACCAACCTAGAGGACAATGAAATAAAAAAAGATATCCTCCGGGCCCAGACTGCATTTAAAAAGCTGGGTGTGAAGAATGTTCATTTACTCCGCCCGCCGACCGGACAATTTAATAAAAAGGTTCTTACCATTGCACAGCAGTACCACTATTCAGTGGTTCATTACAGCGTTAACTCGCAGGATTGGACAAATCCCGGCCCTGATAAAATCATTGAAAATGTAAACAGTCATATAAAAGGCGGCGACATTGTTCTGCTGCACGCCTCTGATTCAGCAACACAGACTGAAGAAGCGCTCCCCGCCATCATTCACAATTTAAAGCAAAAAGGACTGAAAAACGTGACCGTCGGCGACCTGATCGCAAATACTGACGTCAAGTCATCAGAAGTGAAATAATTACCTCTGGGCAAACTTCGGCAGCATTAGCAGCTGAAACGCATTGCAGCCCATCAGCGGAATCAGCATCAAATAAAGCCAGTCCTCATTATTCACTCGTAGCGCAGGAACCCATTCAAGCGCTGTAATAACGACCATTAAAAATAATGATGAAACGAACGTATTTTTTGAGGACTGCTTTTGTTTTATATATGCCGTCAACAGGCCGACGGCAAGCAAAGCCAGCGGCAGCCAGACAAACCCTGCAATCGAGTCATCCCGCTCTCCGAAAAACAAAAATCTGACGTACATTAAATCAAAAGCGACAAACAAAATGATAAACAGCTGAAGCAGATTCCAAAGCGAGCTTGATCTGAGAATTTCAAGGGCAAACCGGTGCACCGTCAGAAAAACGAAGAATCCCATCTGGCTGATCACACTGAAAATCATGCCTACCCCGATAAACCAGATCAGAACGGAGAAAATCTGACCGGCCTCAAAATTCAGAAAGAACCCCTTGTACTCCCCCCACTTCAGAGCAAATCCCACGACGCTTGTAATAAGAGCGCCCACAGCTAAAATCGAAAAGAAAAATCGAACAAGCCCGCGGCTTTTCATCTCTTATTCATCCCCCTGACAATCGCGTTCAGCGATATTTTGTTATGTATAAATCCATTCCGATGAATCATATTAAAAATAAGTACAAGTAAGGAAGGAGCTTATGCATGTCAAAAGCCAAAACGCTATTGATAAGCTGTTTTGTTTTATTATCTGTAACAGCTTGTGCTCCAAAAGACCAAGCAGCGGATATGGATTATGACCAGACTAAAAAAATGGTTGTTGATATATTAAAGACCGATGATGGAAAAAAGGCAATTAAGGAAATATTAAATGATGATGCGATGAATGAGGCATTGGTGATTGATCAAAATGCCATTAAAGGCACAATAGAGAAAACCCTCACCTCTAAAAAAGGGGCGGAGTTCTGGAAAACCATCTTTGAAGACTCAAAATTCGCCGAGAGCTTTGCAAAAACTCTTCAGCCCGAGCATGAAAAAATCATAAAAAAACTGATGAAAGACCCTGATTATCAGAAAAGTTTTATGCAGATCATGCAGGACCCCGGCATGGATAAAAAATACTATGAGCTGGTGAAAAGCCAAAAGTTCCGCAGTTACTTAGAAGATGTAATTACAGAGACACTTTCCAGCCCGCTTTTCAAAAAGCAATTCGAGGATGAATTGAAAAAAGCAGCTTCAAGCTCTGAAAAAGAAAGCCAATAAAAGGCCGGGCCGTGTTGATCCCGGCCCCTTTTTTATTCAGCTGTTTTTTCAATGACTTTCTGGGCGATCCCCATATAAATTTCCCCGATCGGATGACTTCTGTCATAGACAGAAGGCGCAAACTGATCCTTGTCCCAATCAGGCTGTTTTAAAGGAATTCTGCCAAGCAGCGGCACTTGCAATTCCTCTGCAAGCTTATCTCCCCCGCCTTGACCGAACACATATTCTCTCTCGCCGGTTTTTGCACTTTCATAGTAAGCCATATTTTCAATGACCCCTACAACTTCATGATCGGTCTTAATCGCCATAGAACCCGCTCTCGCCGCTACAAATGCAGCTGTAGGGTGCGGCGTTGATACGATAATCTCTTTGCAGCTCGGAAGCATCGTGTGTACATCGAGCGCCACATCACCCGTGCCGGGCGGCAGATCGAGAACGATATAGTCAACCTCTCCCCAGTCAACCTCATGGAAGAAGTTATTCAGCATCTTGCCCAGCATCGGCCCTCTCCACACAACCGGAGCGTTTTCTTCGACGAAAAAGCCCATCGACATAACCTTTACTCCAAATCTTTCGACAGGAAGCAGTTTTTCTCCTTCTACTGTCGGGCGGACTGTAATACCCATCATGTCCGGCACGCTGAACCCGTAAATATCCGCGTCGATCAAGCCGACTTTTTTTCCGAGCCGCGCAAGAGAAATGGCCAGGTTGACGGAAACCGTTGATTTGCCGACACCGCCTTTTCCGCTTGCCACCGCAAGAAAGACCGGCGGATGTTTCCTATTCAGCAGGGTTTCGCTTTCAGCAGCCGGCCGGCTGAATTTCGCCAATGTTTCTTCCGGCAGCTCTTCAAACCGCAGTCCCACAGTTTCCGCACCCGCTTCTTTCAGAACGGATACGATTTCCTGCTGAATACCCATCTGTTCAGCCGTCCCCGTTTTTGCCAATGCAATTTTCACACTGACATGCCGTTTTTCCGGCTTGATCTTTACTTCTTTAATGGCATCCAATTCTCCCAGCGGTCTATGAAGAAAAGGTTCGCGCATGTTTCCGACTATATTTCTTACTTCATCTTCTCTTATCATCGAACCCTCACCCTTTGTGTATTCGTTTACAAATGGTATTATACCATATATTAAACATAGAATCGGCGAAAAACCCTCCTTACTCGGGAGGGTCTCCTTTCTCTGTGAAGTATCTCAATACGCCCTTATACACGGAAGAAGCGATTTTGTCCTGATATTTGGGCTGGCCGAGCCTTTTCGCTTCCGCGGGATTGGACAGAAATCCGATCTCCACCAGCGCGCCCGGTTTGGTTACATTCTGCATTAAGTAAATGCCGTGTATCCGTTTCGCCTTTCTCGTTGTATTCTCCAAATTGATTCTCAATTCGTCCTGTATATATTTTGCTACTTTTTCATTCTCTTCGTATTTTCCATAGTAGAAGCTTTGGGCGCCGCTCCATCTCGGTGACGGTATGGCGTTCAGATGAATGCTGATATAAAGCTCCGCCTCTGAACGGTTGATGATTTCCACGCGCTTTCTCAGATCTTCCGCTTTGCGTCTGCTGTAGCCTTTCGTCCCTTCAGGAGCTAAATCAGTATCCGTCTCCCGCGTCATAATGACCAAAGCTCCCTGCTCCTGCAAATAGTCTCTGACCCTGGAGGCCACTTCGAGAGTAATGTCCTTTTCAAGGTGACTGCCTCCCGTGGCGCCTCCGTCCGGTCCGCCGTGTCCCGGATCGAGATAGATGATTTTCCCGCTCAGCGGCAGACTCCACGGCCGCCAGGAATCATCATTATGGAATTGAAACCGGAATAAACACAATAATATGATAAAGCCAAGTAAAAA
Organism: Bacillus sp. GW821-FHT11D08; assembly: GCF_058808515.1. Classification (NCBI taxonomy): domain Bacteria; kingdom Bacillati; phylum Bacillota; class Bacilli; order Caryophanales; family Bacillaceae; genus Bacillus; species Bacillus sp. GW821-FHT11D08. Next base: position 55,626 of record NZ_JBXARS010000010.1, on the reverse strand, counting down.
ACCGAGCCATTTCAGCTTTTTTGTCATACCTTTCCCTCCCGCTTGTCCCCGTTATTAATAAATATGGGACAAGGGAAGAAATTATGATTACCTCATGCGGAGCTTACATTGTTTTTCTCTTTGCAGAAATCCTTCCGTCCACCAGCTGTTGATAAACCGGCAGGACGCTTCATAGATTTCTTTTTGTTCAACGGAAGAATATTGCTCATGCGTCCAATTGCAAAGATATTCAAAAAAATCGGCCGTCAGTTCTTCCTCTTCTTCTGCCGAACGGGCGTTTGCCCTCTGCAAGGACTCACCATAATAGCCAAAGACGCCGAACCGGCCGCCTAATAAATACGCTTCAATTGCAAAATCTATGCATCCTTCACTCAGAATGCCGTTTTCGTCTTGAAGAAAGGGAAACAAAGGGGTAAGACATGCTTTTACGGACTGAATGATCTGCGTCAGTGACAGCTCCTTTAGTAAACTCTTCTCAAGCTCAAAATCCTTCTGCCGTTTCACGTCTGAAAAAGATAATACTTCTGCCATTGTCAGCCACGCTCCTTTTTACTGTTATTTTGAAAGGAAAAGGGAAAAAGCATGCTTTGTTGATAGTGGAAATCCTCCCAAATGAAGGAGTTTTATGTTAACTGGAAGAAGAAAGAGCTGAGGTGACGTTATGAAAAAGCTGTTTCAATACAATTGGACGGTGCGTGACGAGTGGTTTATGATATGTGAAAAGCTGAGCCGGGAGGAACTGACGAAAACCCGGACGGGCGGAATGAAGAGCATCTTGCGCACTTTATTTCATATCATTGATGTCGAGATCAGCTGGGCTCGTGCCATTTTAGGTAAAGATGATGTTTTACCTGCTGAGTCTGACTATACGAGCATTCAGGATCTCAGAAAGCTGTCTGAACAATATCGGAAGGATGTCATTCATGCGGTCTCCCGCAAAGGACCGGATCTTGTTAAGCCGGAATGGATGGACCAAACCTTTCCTAAAGAAGATATTCTCCGCCACATCCTTGCGCATGAGATTCACCATATGGGACAACTGTCGGTTTGGGCCAGAGAAATTGGAATAGAACCGGTTTCGGCTAATGTGATCAGCCGTCCGCAGGAAAAAGCCGCAAAAAAACAGCACCTCTGACGGGATGCCGTTTTTATATTTTAATGCTTCTTGTTACGGAGTATGTATTAATGTATTCATCCAGCACGAGGCCGCCTTTGTCCTCGTAAAAACCGGCAACCATGAAGCCTGCGTCAATCTGACCTTTAATTTGATCCTCCAGCGTATGGCCGAATTCAAGCGCTTCATGATTATCAATAAGTTCCTTTACCTTTTTCTTACTCAGATCTTTTTCATCCGAAAACGGAATGGAATACTTTACTTTTAGTACGCCTTCCTGCTCTAAATCCATATCAAATAAGAACACGACGGGATTTACAAAACCGGAGACTAAAGACCCGCCTTTTTTCAATACGCGATGAGCTTCTTTCCATACCGGAAGAACCGTATCAACAAAGCAATTCGATACCGGGTGCACGATAAAATCAAATGACTCATCATCAAAACAGCTCAGATCATTCATGCTGCCTTTGACAGTCCGAAGCGTAAGATCGTCCCGCCCGGCAACCATTCTGTCTTGCGCAAGCTGTTTTTCCGAATTGTCAAAGATGGTCACATCCGCTCCTGCAGCAGCAAGGACCGGCCCTTGCTGTCCTCCTCCTGAAGCGAGACAAAGAACCTTCAGACCGTCTATGGGCGGAAACCAGTCCGCCGGCACATCTTTTCCGGGGGTCATTCTGATGCTCCAATTGCCTTTTTTCGCTTCACCAATCGTATGAGAATCAACCGCAACCGTCCATTCATTGCCTGTTTCGACTTTTTTATCCCATGCCTTGCTGTTATGTATGACTAACTTATTCATTATAACTGCGCTCCTTATTGGTAATGAATAGAGTATAACAAACAATTCTAGAAAAACATCGGATAACCTCTTGAATATGAGAAAAAAATACAAAAAAACCACAACCAAGAAGTTGTGGTTTTTGCCATCCAAAACGATTAACGTTTTGAGAACTGAGGTGCACGACGAGCGCCTTTAAGACCGTATTTTTTACGTTCTTTCATACGAGCGTCACGAGTCAGAAGACCAGCACGTTTAAGTGTTGCACGGTATTCTGGATCTGCTTCAAGCAAAGCACGAGCGATACCATGACGGATTGCTCCAGCTTGACCAGATAAGCCGCCTCCATGTACGTTTACTAAAACATCATAAGTACCAGCTGTTTCAGTTAAAGTTAATGGTTGTTTGATATCTTCGATTAGAGCTGGAGATGGAATGTGCTCGTTGATTTCACGATTATTAACGACGATACGACCTTCACCTGGAACTAAGCGCACACGCGCTACAGAACTTTTACGACGGCCAGTACCGTAATATTGAACCTGTGCCAAATTGGTAACCTCCTTTTTAATTAACCGCGAAGTTCGTAAACTTCAGGTTTTTGTGCTTCATGTGGATGCTCAGAACCACGGTATACGTTCAATTTCTTGAACATTTGACGACCTAGAGAACCTTTTGGAAGCATGCCTTTGATAGCAAGCTCAAGCATTTTCTCAGGGTAGTTTGTACGCATTTCAAGAGCAGTTCTTGATTTTAATCCGCCTGGATGTTGAGTGTGACGGTAGTAGATTTTGTCAGTTAACTTTTTACCAGTTAACTCGATTTTTTCAGCGTTGATGATGATCACATGATCTCCAGTATCAACGTGCGGTGTGTAAGTCGGTTTGTGTTTCCCGCGAAGGATAGATGCAACTTCTGTAGAAAGACGTCCTAAAGTCTTGCCAGCAGCATCAACAACTAACCACTTGCGTTCAATAGTACTTGCGTTAGCCATAGGTGTTGTACGCATTGAATTTCCCTCCTAAATGATCTGTCATTTTCAATAATCTTCGATTACGTTCTATTTCACAACACAATAAGTTCCGGGGCTTATCGTGGGGTTGAAATACATACCATATGATATCTTATAACTTTATGCAGACTCTGTCAAGAAAATGTTACACCTGGTTTAGTTGTCATAGCAAACGCTCCATAAATACAGCCCGTGTCCCGGTGCGGTGCGCCCCGCGGCTTCACGATCCTTCGCTTCGAGCATTGCTTTTACATCATCGGGAGAAAATTTTCCAGCTCCTGTATCCAATAACGTTCCGGCAATGATTCTGACCATATTATAGAGAAAACCGTTTCCGGTGATCCGCATCTGCAGGCCGTCTCCGGTCTCAGTCCAATCCAGCTCGTAAATTGTTCTGACTTTATCCTGAACCGCGGTATCAGCCGCGCAAAAGCTTGTGAAATCATGTGTCCCGACGAGGTGCCTTGAAGCTTCCCTCATTTTCTGCACATTAAGCTGATATGCAAAATGGTAAGCGTAATGTCGTTTAAATACGTCCGGGTGTTTCTCCGTATATACAAAGTAGCGATATTCCTTTTGGACCGCGCTAAATCGTGCATGGAACCCATCATCCGCAATCTCTGCTGTTTTGACGGCAATATCATCAGGCAGCAGGGCATTGAGCGCAAACGGCCATTTCTCACCCGGGATAGACAGCGGCGTATCAAAATGAATGACCTGCCCGGCAGCATGAACATCGCTGTCCGTGCGGCCGGATGAGTACACAGGCACTCTGCCGTCCGTTTTATGGATGACGGCCAGCGCTTTTTCCAATTCACTTTGAACGGTCCGCTTTCCAGGCTGAACCTGATATCCGTTAAATAAATGCCCGTCATAAGCAATGGTACATTTCACTCTCATTCAGCAGCACCTCTAACTTCTTAAGAAAAACAATAACACGGCTAATAAGATGATGAGCAGAATAGCTCCGGTATCCTTTCCGGTCCAGACGAGCTTTCTGTATTTCGTTCTCCCCTCACCGCCCTGGTAGCCTCTCGCCTCCATGGCGACCGCGAGCTCTTCCGCGCGTTTAAAGGCGCTGACAAACAGCGGGACAAGCAGCGGAACAACCGCTTTGATTCTGTCTTTCACCGGGCCGCTTGTAAAGTCCGCACCCCTCGCCATTTGCGCCTTCATGATTTTATCTGTCTCTTCCATCAATGTCGGGATAAATCGCAATGATATCGACATCATCAATGCGAGTTCGTGTACGGGCAGCTTCACCTTTTTAAAAGGATTCAGGAGCTGCTCCATTCCATCCGTTATTTCAATCGGCGTTGTTGTCAGCGTCAGCAGCGTCGTCATAAAGATAAGGTGAACGAAACGGAGGGAGATAAAAATACCCTGTATAAGTCCGCCCTCATACACTTTAAACCAGCCAAGCTGAAAAATGACAGATCCTTCATGCGTCATGAAAATGTGTAATAAAAAGGTAAACGCCACAATCCAAATAATCGGCTTAAGCCCCTTCAGCAAAAAGCTGAACGGCACGCGAGTCAAGGCGATCACTCCGAATGTAAACAAACCGAGCACAGCGTACGTCTGTACGTTGTTTGCCAAAAAGACGATACATACAAAAAGAAAAATGCTGACAAGTTTTGTTCGCGGGTCCAATCGGTGAATAAGCGATGATCCGGGAACATACTTTCCGATAATCATGCTGTCCATCATTGGTCCTTCTCCTCCTGAAAGAAAGCCTTAATTTCACTGGCGGCATCCTGCAGGGTCAGCATGGGTTTTTCATACTTGACTCCGAGAGCCTTCTCAAGCCGTCTCTGAAACTTCACCGATTCAGGAAGATCCAGTCCCATTTCGGCCATCTCTTCACCTTTTACAAACAAGTCACGCGGACTCCCCGTCGCTTTAATGGTTCCTTTGTGCATGACGATCATTTCGTCAGCATAACGGGCGGCGTCCTCCATGCTGTGGGTGACGAGAACGGTAGTCAGGTTTCCCCGCTGATGAAGCGCATAGAACATGTCCATAATGTCCTGGCGCCCTCTCGGATCAAGACCGGCCGTCGGTTCATCCAAAACCAGCACTTCCGGCTCCATCGCGAGAACGCCGGCAATCGCCACTCTGCGCATCTGGCCGCCGCTGAGCTCAAATGGTGAATGATCCAAAATGTCTTCCGGAAGGCCCACAAGCCCCAGCATTTCTTTTGCTTTCCGTTCAGCGTCTTCTTTTTTCACACCAAAATTCATCGGTCCGAATGCGATGTCCTTCAGCACAGTCTCTTCAAACAGCTGATGTTCGGGAAATTGGAAAACGATTCCGACTTTTTTTCGCAAAGTCTTAAGGTCTTTATTCTTTTTACCGGCTGCCAGAATCGTGCTCCCGAGTTCAAGCTGTCCTTTAGTCGGTTTCAGCAAACCGTTTAAATGCTGCAGGAGCGTCGATTTGCCCGACCCTGTATGCCCGATGACGGCAACGTAGCTGCCCTCTTTTATCACGGCATTGATATCATACAGAGCCAGCCGTTCAAACGGTGTCTTCATTTGATAGCGGTGTTCTACATCTTTGATTTTAATGTCCACAGCTCATTCACCAGCCCTTCCTGAGTCAGATGGTTTTTCGTTAACGCCAGTCCGCTTTCTTTCAAAAGCAGGCTGAGCTGGAATGAGAAAGGCAAATCAAGACCGATGCGAACCAAGTCTTCGTTTAATTTAAAAATCTCTTCAGGCGTGCCCTCTGCATATTTCCTGCCGCCGTTCATCACAATGATCCTGTCCGCCCTTGCGGCTTCTTCCAGGTCATGTGTTATCGAAATGACGGTGGCCATGCCCTGATCTTTTAAGCGTCTGACAGTATCAAGGACTTCTTCTCTCCCAATCGGGTCAAGCATGGATGTCGCTTCATCCAAAATCATAATATCAGGACGCGCGGCAATAATTCCCGCGATCGCCACTCTTTGTTTTTGACCTCCGGAGAGATGGTGCGGCTCTTGATCAAGAAAATCCTGCATATTGACTTGTGTGACAGCCCAATCTACTCTCTCAATCATTTCTTCGCGCGGAACACCATTGTTTTCTAAACCAAAAGCCACATCATCGCGAACAGTCGTTCCGACAAATTGGTTATCGGGATTCTGAAAGACCATCCCTATTTTTTTTCGCACATCCCACACGGTATCCTCAGTCAGTTTGATGCCGCCGACTTCAATTTCTCCGGCCTCGGGCAAAATCAGTCCGTTCAGCGCTCTGGCCAAAGTCGACTTCCCTGAACCGTTGTGACCTACGATAGCAAGCCATTCTCCTTCGTATACCTCCAGACTCACACCGTCCAGCGCCGGTCTTTCTGCATCTTTGCGGTATCGGAATAGGATGTCTTTTACGGATATAAGCTGTTTTTGATCCACGGGCGCCTGACCTCCTCTCAGCTATAGCTCTGCTTTTCTGTCTCATGATAAAAAGTTCTGATATCTAAAAAAAGGGCATAGATCCAGTTAGAAACTGTCCCGCCCTTCTTTAGATACACAAAAATATGTGATTAAACCAATTCGATGATTGCCATTGGTGCACCGTCACCACGGCGAGGACCAAGCTTCATAATACGTGTGTATCCACCTTGGCGCTCCTCGTAACGAGTTGCAATGTCAGAGAATAATTTTTGAAGTGCATCTTGGTTATTTTCTTCATTAGCAACCTCGTTGCGAATGTATGCAGCAGCTTGACGACGAGCATGCAAGTCACCGCGCTTACCAAGAGTGATCATCTTTTCAACAACAGAGCGAAGTTCTTTCGCACGTGTTTCAGTTGTTTCAATTCTTTCGTTGATGATCAAATCTGTTGTAAGATCACGAAGCATAGCTTTACGCTGTGAACTCGTACGTCCTAGTTTTCTGTATGACATGTGATGTCCCCTCCTTTAATGGAATGCTGTTTCTAAATAAAAAACACACGAAAATCCTAGTTCACATGGAAACTAGATCAATCGTCTTTGCGAAGGCCGAGTCCAAGTTCTTCAAGTTTCGCTTTCACTTCTTCAAGTGATTTGCGTCCCAGGTTGCGAACTTTCATCATATCTTCTTCCGTCTTGTTCGCAAGTTCTTGAACCGTGTTAATGCCCGCACGCTTCAAGCAGTTGTAAGAACGGACAGAAAGGTCAAGTTCCTCAATCGTCATTTCAAGAACTTTTTCTTTTTGATCCTCTTCTTTTTCAACCATGATTTCAGCATGCTGAGCTTCGTCAGTTAAACCGACGAATATATTAAGGTGTTCAGTTAAAATCTTTGAACCGAGAGCAATTGCTTCCTTCGGTCCAGTGCTTCCGTCAGTCCAAACATCAAGTGTAAGTTTGTCATAGTTTGCAACCTGGCCTACACGAGTGTTTTCCACCTGATAAGATAAACGAGAAACTGGCGTAAAGATTGAATCGATCGGAATCACGCCGATTGGCTGATCGTCTCTTTTGTTCGAATCAGCAGGTGTATACCCACGTCCTCTTTGTGCAGTAAGGCGAACTCGGAAACTCGCATTCTCACCAAGAGTCGCGATATGAAGATCCGGATTAAGGATTTCAACATCGCTGTCGTGTGTAATATCAGCTGCTGTGACAGTTCCTTCGCCCTGTACATCAATTTCAAGCGTCTTCTCTTCATCAGAGTAGATTTTCAATGCAAGCTTTTTAATGTGCAAGATTATCGTTGTAACATCTTCCACAACGCCTTCGATTGTCGAGAATTCGTGCAGTACACCATCTATCTGGATCGATGTTACAGCGGCACCAGGGAGTGAGGATAAGAGGATACGACGTAAGGAGTTACCCAGAGTTGTACCATATCCACGCTCAAGCGGCTCTACGACAAACTTACCAAATTTGGCATCGTCGCTGATTTCAACCGTTTCGATTTTTGGTTTTTCAATCTCGATCATTACTTAAAACCCTCCTTCAAAACGTCGAAACCTCGAATAGAATCATATGAGATTCCATCCGAAATTCCCCATTGTTTAGTCCCGTATGTGCTCAGGCAACGAGTCGGTGCATTCGTTTCATAAATAACTGTATCATAACCCATTATTGACAGGGACACAAAATCTATACAAACAAATTACACGCGGCGACGTTTTGGTGGACGGCATCCATTATGAGGAACAGGAGTTACGTCTCTGATAGCTGTAACTTCAAGTCCGGCAGCTTGTAAAGCACGAATTGCAGCTTCACGGCCAGAACCTGGTCCTTTAACAGTTACTTCAAGAGTTTTAAGTCCGTGTTCGATTGAACCTTTAGCAGCTGTTTCAGCAGCCATTTGCGCAGCAAAAGGAGTAGATTTACGAGAACCTCTGAATCCTAGAGCTCCGGCACTTGACCAAGAAAGAGCATTACCATGAGTATCAGTGATCGTAACGATCGTGTTGTTGAAAGTTGAACGAATATGAGCGATTCCTGACTCAATATTCTTTTTCACGCGACGTTTACGCGTGTTTTGTTTACGAGCAGCAGCCATTGTTTAGGTACCTCCCTTACTTATTTTTTCTTGTTAGCTACAGTACGACGCGGACCTTTACGAGTACGCGCATTGTTTTTAGAGTTTTGTCCGCGAACAGGCAAACCTCTGCGATGGCGGATTCCGCGGTAGCTTCCGATTTCGATCAGACGCTTGATGTTAAGAGAAACTTCACGGCGAAGGTCACCTTCTACTTTCAGTTTGTCAATAACATCACGGATTTTACCAAGTTCTTCTTCAGTAAGATCACGCACACGAGTATCTTCAGAAACACCAGCCTCTTTCAAGACTTGCTGAGCCGTTGTGCGGCCAATTCCGAAGACATATGTTAAAGAAATAACAACACGTTTGTCACGTGGGATATCTACACCAGCAATACGAGCCATTCTCTGGGCACCTCCTTATTAATTATCCTTGTTTTTGTTTATGCTTTGGATTTTCACAGATCACCATTACTTTTCCTTTTCTGCGAATAACTTTACATTTCTCGCAGATTGGTTTAACTGATGGTCTCACTTTCATGTGTTTCCAACCTCCTTCAGTTTCCGGAGTGCTTTATTTGTAACGGTACGTAATCCTGCCACGAGTTAAGTCATATGGAGATAATTCTACCGTAACTTTGTCTCCAGGTAAAATGCGAATGAAGTGCATGCGGATTTTACCAGATACGTGAGCCAAAACCGTATGGCCATTTTCGAGTTCAACTTTGAACATCGCGTTTGGCAGTGTTTCGACAATCGTACCTTCCACTTCAATTACATCGTCTTTCGCCATTCAAGTGTTCTCCCTTCTTCAAATCAGTAACTTGCTCTCTGACAAATTTCAAAAGAGAAAATCTCAGTTATCCGTTTGTCACACGCCCTGTTTCGTTTATACTGTTCTGAACTTCCGGAGATACGCAATCATAAAGGGTGAATGATTGATATTCTTTTTCTAAGGAGAATGAAATGTACGCTTTTCTCCGTCTGCTTTAGTACACGATGATGAATCTTCATTCCGATGACAGCAGCTAGCCGGTTTTTCTTCCGACCAATTGTAAACCTACAATCTGCCCAGGTGCGGAATGAAAAACATGTGTCATGGAATTCATTTCATCATCTAGACTTTTGTCAGTATATCAAAACCCGTTTCCGTAATCGCAATCGTATGTTCAAAATGAGCACACTTTTTCCCATCTACCGTTACAACCGTCCAGTTATCAGCCAATGTTTTCACATATCGGCTGCCAGCGTTAACCATCGGTTCTATAGCGAGAACCATACCAGGCTTCAGCCTAGGTCCTTTGTTTGGCGGACCGTAATGAGGAATTTGCGGATCCTCATGCAAGTCTTGACCAACACCATGTCCGACATACTCCCTAACAACTGAAAACTGCTCATTTTCGACATACGTTTGTATTGCGTGGGAAATATTCGACAAACGTTCACCTGGTTTTGCTTCCTTCAAGCCTTTATATAAAGACTCCTCTGTTACTTCCAGCAGTCGTTTATCATCATCACTGATGTTTCCTACCGGATATGTCCAAGCAGAGTCACCATGATAACCATTTAATTTAGCACCGATATCAATGCTGATAATGTCACCGTCACGTAAAACCCTTTTACCGGGTATTCCGTGAACGAGTTCTTCATTAACTGATACACAGATGCTCCCGCGAAACCCATTATACCCCTTAAAAGATGGGATTGCACCCTGCTTCTCAATAAAACGTTCGGCAATTTGATCCAATTCTTTTGTCGAGATTCCTGGTTTAATGTGCTTTTTCATCTCTTCATGAGTCAAAGCCACGATTCGCCCTGCTTCCCGCATGATGCCAAGCTCACGAGGGGTCTTACAGATAATCATTTGCTCAATCCTCCAAGAAGCTCTTTCACATCTTTGTACACGTCGTTAATGTCCTGCTGGCCATTGACGTTGACAAGATACCCTTTCTCAGAATAAAAATCGAGTAAAGGCTGAGTCTGCTTCATGTTGACCTCAAGCCGTTTTGAGACGGTTTCCTCATTATCATCTGCCCGTTGATAAAGGTCTCCTCCGTCTTTATCACAAACACCCGGCGTTTTCGGCGGATTGAAAACCAAATGATAGGTTGTGCCGCAAACACTGCAAATTCTGCGTCCAGTCAAACGTTCCATTAAAGAGTCTTTGTCTACTTTAATGTTAATGACATAATCAATCGGCTTGCCGTATTCCTCAAGAATGTTTTCAAGAGCTTCAGCCTGAGCGACTGTTCGCGGAAATCCGTCCAGAAGAAAACCTCTTTCACAATCATCTTTGCCTAGTCTTTCTTTGACAATGCCGATTGTGACTTCGTCCGGTACGAGCTCGCCTTTATCAATATAAGACTTTGCTTCGAGTCCGAGTGGTGTTTCTTCTTTCATAGCAGCACGGAACATATCTCCCGTTGAGATATGAGGTATCCCATAATCCTCAACAATTCGTTCTCCCTGTGTGCCTTTACCGGCTCCAGGAAGTCCCATTAAGACTAAGTTCATTCGGATTTCCCCCGTCCTCTCTTATTTAGAGGAATGGTTAAAACCAGTCCTCTAATTTTTCATAAATCCTCGGTAATTACGTTTCACTAACTGGCTCTCCAGCTGCTTCATTGTCTCCAAGGCTACCCCGACGACAATTAACAATGATGTTCCGCCAATCTGTGCACTTTGAGGCAATCCAGCGAATTGAATGAAAAAGATAGGAAGAATGGAAATCACGGCTAAGAATATAGAACCCACAAACGTAAGTCGATACAAAATGCTCGTAATTCTATCTTGAGTCATTTTCCCTGGACGAACCCCCGGGATATAGCCACCCTGTTTTTTAAGGTTATCAGCCATTTGTTCAGGGTTTACCTGCACAAAAGCATAGAAGTACGTAAAGGCGATAATTAATGCGACATAAACCGCCATGCCCACCGGATGTGTATTGTCAAAGTTGGCTTGAATCCACTTTGTCACATCGTTCTCTCCGAAAAATGACGCGATAGTACGCGGCGTAATAAGAAACGCAACCGCAAAGATTACCGGAATAACCCCTGCCGGATTCACTTTAAGCGGAAGGTGAGTTGACTGGCCTCCGCCAACAGGTGAACGACCTTGCCCTTTTGCATATTGAATCGCGATTTTGCGTACGGCCTGCTGAATGAAAATAACACCAACAATAACGGCCAAAATCGCAATCACCAGTAAAGCGATTTTTACAATATGAATAAACAGCTGATCGCTGCTGCCGACAAATTGAGTCTCATAAATCTGCCCAACAGTTTTCGGAATACTAGCCACAATCCCCGCGAAGATGATGATCGAAATTCCGTTACCTACTCCATTGGAAGTAATTTGTTCTCCCAGCCACATTAAAAAAGCAGTTCCTCCAGTGAGTACTAAAGCAATAATCAGATATGTCGATATGCCGGATTTTTCAATCAGCATACCGTTTGCCAGGTTGTTAAACCCGTAAGACATACCTAATGCCTGGATAAAACCAAGCACAATCGTAAAATATCGCGTGAACTGAGCTAATTTACGGCGGCCGACTTCACCTTGCTTAGACCACTCGGTAAACTTCGGCACAACATCCATCTGAAGCAGCTGAATGATGATTGAAGCAGTGATGTAAGGCGTAATTCCCATCGCAAAAATGGAGAATTGATAAAGCGCACCGCCGCCAAATGTGTTAAGGAGATCAAAAACCCCCATCGAACTTTGTGTCTGCAACGCCTGAGCATTTACATATGGCACAGGGATAAACGCACCTATGCGAAAGACGATAAGCATGAGTAATGTAAAAATGATTTTATTCCGAATATCACTCACACGCATAAAGTTGGAGATTGTCTTAAACAAGTTAGATCACCTCAGCTGTACCGCCAGCAGCTTCAACAGCTTCTTTCGCAGAAGCAGAGAATTTATTGGCTTTTACAGTTAATTTTTTCTCTAATTTACCGTTGCCAAGAATCTTTACTCCTGCATTAAGTTTGCTAATAACACCAGTCTCAAGAAGAAGTTCAGGAGTGACTTCCGTTCCTTCCGCAAAACCGTTCAATTTGTCTACGTTCACAATAGCGTAATCCTTACGGTTGATGTTTGTAAAACCGCGTTTAGGAAGACGTTGGAATAAAGGCATTTGTCCCCCCTCGAATCCAGGGCGTACACCGCCGCCAGAACGAGCGTTTTGACCTTTGTGACCTTTACCAGCTGTTTTACCGTTACCAGAACCAATACCACGACCTACGCGATTGCGTACTTTACGTGAACCTTCTGAAGGCTTTAATTCATGAAGTTTCATTAGGACACCTCCTTAGCCTATAATTTATTTTTATTGTTCTTTAACAGAAACTAGATGAGATACTTTATTAATCATACCGCGGATCGCAGCGTTATCTTCATGAACGACAGTTTGGTTTGTTTTCTTTAAACCAAGTGTTCTTACAGTAACGCGCTGATCTTCCGGGCGACCGATTACACTGCGTTTGAGGGTAATTTCTAATTTAGCCATTAATGTTCCCTCCTTATCCTAACAGTTCTTCTACAGATTTTCCACGAAGCTTCGCAACCTCTTCAGCACGTTTAAGCTCACTTAAACCTTGAAGTGTTGCACGGATCATGTTGATCGGTGTGTTAGAACCTAAAGACTTAGAAAGGATATCAGCAACGCCAGCAAGCTCAAGTACCGCACGTACAGGGCCTCCAGCGATAACTCCAGTACCTTCAGAAGCAGGTTTCAACAAGATATTGCCTGCACCGAAACGTCCGATGATTTCGTGTGGAATCGTAGTTCCAACCATTGGTACTTCAATCAAATTCTTTTTCGCATCTTCAACAGCTTTACGGATTGCTTCAGGTACTTCTTGTGCTTTACCAGTACCGAAACCTACGTGACCGTTTTTGTCACCGACAACGACTAGAGCTGCGAAACGGAAACGACGACCACCTTTAACAACTTTCGCTACGCGGTTAACCGTAACTAAGCGTTCTTCTAACTCTAATTTGCTTGGGTCAATACGACGCATAATCATGTGTCCCTCCTTTTTTTATTAAAATTTCAGTCCGGCTTCACGAGCTGCATCGGCCAGAGCTTTTACACGTCCATGGTATAAGTATCCGCCGCGGTCAAATACTACGTCAGAAACACCTTTCTCAGAAGCGCGTTTCGCAACGAGTTCACCGACTTTAGCAGCAGCAGCGCTGTCACCAGTGCTTTCCACGTTCAAATCTTTATCGAGAGTAGAGGCACTAGCAAGTGTAACGCCATTTACATCATCGATGATTTGAGCATAAATGTGTTTGTTTGAACGGAACACATTCAGACGAGGTCTTTCAGCTGTGCCTGAAAGTTTAGCACGAACACGGGCATGTCTTTTTTGACGAGCAGCATTTTTGCTAGTTTTCGTAATCATCCTTAGGTCACTCCTTTCTTCACTTTAAGCGGTCTTACTTAGCAGATTTACCTTCTTTACGGCGAACAACTTCACCTTCGTAGCGGATTCCTTTACCTTTGTAAGGCTCTGGAGAACGTACAGCGCGGATGTTAGCAGCGATAGCTCCTACACGCTCTTTGTCTGTACCTTTTACAACTACTTTAGTTTGAGAAGGAACTTCGATTTCGATGCCCTCTTCAGGAACGATCTCAACAGGGTGAGAGTATCCAACGTTTAAAACAAGTTTGTTTCCGGATTTAGCCGCACGATAACCGACACCGACTAATTCCAAACCTCTTTCAAATCCTTTAGATACGCCTTCAACCATGTTTCCAAGCAGACTGCGAGTCGTACCATGCAGTGCACGGTGCTCTTTGTGATCAGAAGGACGAGTAACTGTAAGCACGTTGTCCTCAATTTTGATTTCCATATCAGGATGGAAAGTACGAGTTAATTCTCCTTTTGGTCCTTTTACAGCTACAGTGTTGCCTTCGTTCAGCGTTACTGTAACTCCAGAAGGGATCTCAAGCAGTTTTTTACCTACACGAGACATACTAAAACACCTCCATTCTTGTTAAACTTCTTACCAAACGTATGCTAGAACTTCTCCACCAGCTTGTTTTGCACGGGCTTCTTTGTCCGTTAAAACACCTTGTGATGTAGAAATAATCGCGATTCCAAGACCGTTAAGTACGCGAGGTACTTCATTTGATTTAGCGTATACACGCAAACCTGGTTTGCTGATTCTTTTAAGACCAGTGATAACGCGCTCGTTGTTTTGTCCGTATTTCAAGAAAACGCGGATGATACCTTGTTTGCTGTCTTCTACGAACTCAACGTCACGAATGAAACCTTCACGCTTTAAAATGTCAGCAATTTCTCTTTTCAATTTAGAAGCAGGAATTTCAAGCTTCTCATGACGTACCATGTTTGCATTGCGAATACGAGTCAGCATATCTGCAATTGGATCTGTCATAACCATTATATAATTACCTCCTTCCCATTCTTGGGGATTACCAGCTGGCTTTTTTCACGCCAGGAATTTGTCCTTTATATGCAAGCTCACGGAAACAAATACGGCAAAGTTTAAATTTACGAATGACTGAGTGCGGACGTCCGCAGCGTTCACAGCGAGTGTACTCTTGCACTTTAAACTTTGGTGTACGTTGTTGTTTCGCAATCATTGACTTTTTAGCCACGATTTCGCCTCCCTTTCATTGATTATTTCTGGAACGGCATACCTACTTGAGTTAATAGCTCACGAGCCTCTTCGTCAGAGTTAGCAGTCGTTACGATAACGATGTCCATTCCGCGAACCTTTGTTACTTTATCGTAGTCAATTTCAGGGAAGATTAACTGTTCTTTAATACCAAGAGTGTAGTTTCCGCGACCGTCGAAAGATTTCTTAGAAATCCCGCGGAAGTCACGTACACGCGGTAAAGATACAGAAATAAGTTTATCAAGGAAATCATACATGCGCTCTCCGCGAAGAGTTACTTTCGCACCGATAGGCATTCCCTCACGAAGACGGAATCCAGCAATTGATTTCTTCGCACGAGTAACGACAGGTTTTTGACCTGCGATAAACGTTAATTCTTCAACAGCACTGTCGATTGCTTTTGCGTTTTGAACAGCATCACCGACACCCATGTTGATTACGATTTTTTCGATTTTTGGCACCTGCATAACAGAGTCGTAGTTGAACTTCGTCATTAAAGCAGGTGAAATTTCTTTATTGTACTTTTCTTTAAGGCGGTTCATGAGATAGACCTCCCTTCCTTTAAATACTATTTATCTAAGACTTGCCCAGATTTTTTTGCAACACGAACTTTTTTGCCATCTTCCACTTTGTATCCTACGCGAGTCACTTCACCTGTTTTAGGATCGAGCGGCATAACGTTTGATACATGAATTGGCGCCTCTTGATTAGAAATACCGCCTTGAGGGTTTGCTTGAGTTGGTTTAGAGTGCTTCTTCACCATGTTTACGCCCTCAACTAGAACGCGGTCCTTTTTAGGGAAAGCAGCAAGGATCGTACCTTGTTTGCCTTTATCTTTACCAGAGATAACCATTACTTTATCGCCTTTTTTCACATGCATCCTGATCGCACCTCCTTGAGTAAGGCATTTATTTCATTAGATAACTTCTGGAGCCAGAGAAACAATTTTCATGAAGTTGTTTTCACGTAATTCACGGGCAACCGGTCCGAAGATACGAGTTCCACGCGGGCTCTTGTCGTCACGGATGATAACACATGCATTCTCATCGAAGCTGATGTATGATCCGTCAGTTCTGCGTGCTCCGCTTTTTGTGCGAACGATAACAGCTCTTACGACTTCACCTTTTTTGACAACGCCTCCTGGTGTTGCTTGTTTAACCGTGCAAACAATTACATCACCAATGTTAGCCGTTTTACGTCCAGAACCGCCAAGAACTTTAATAGTAAGTACCTCACGCGCACCGGAGTTGTCAGCAACTTTTAAACGAGTCTCTTGTTGAATCATTATTTGTTACCTCCCTTCGGAAAAAGAATTCCGAACTTTATTAGATAATAACAGCTTCTTCGACAACTTCTACTAGACGAAAACGCTTAGTTGCAGATAATGGACGAGTTTCCATGATCTTTACGATGTCTCCGATTTTAGCTTGGTTATTTTCATCATGTGCTTTGAATTTCTTTGAGTATTTTACGCGTTTACCGTAAATAGGATCCTTTTTGTATGTTTCAACAACAACAGTGATGGTTTTATCCATTTTGTCAGAAACAACACGGCCTTGGTAAACTTTGCGTTGGTTACGTTCGCTCATGCTCACGACCTCCCCTCAGTGATTATTTGTTGGCAGCAATTTCTCTTTCACGAATCACAGTTTTCATGCGCGCGATAGCTTTGCGCACTTCACGAATGCGAGCAGTATTTTCAAGTTGTCCTGTCGCTAATTGAAAGCGAAGATTGAAAAGTTCTTCTTTAAGAGACTTTACTTTTTGTTCAATTTCAGCAGTGGTAAGGTCACGAATTTCATTAGCTTTCATTTGATTCACCACCAATTTCTTCACGTTTTACGAACTTCGTTTTAATTGGCAATTTGTGAGATGCAAGACGAAGAGCTTCACGAGCTACCTCTTCAGACACACCAGAAATTTCAAATAAAACTTTGCCCGGTTTTACAACAGCTACCCAGCCTTCAGGAGCCCCTTTACCGGAACCCATCCGTACCTCAAGCGGTTTAGCAGTGTAAGGTTTTGAAGGGAAAATTTTAATCCAAACTTTACCGCCACGTTTCATGTAACGAGTCATCGCAATACGTGCAGCTTCGATTTGGCGGTTTGTGATCCAAGAAGCTTCAAGAGCCTGGATACCGTACTCACCAAAATGTACTTCAGTACCGCCTTTAGCGCGACCGCGCATTTTTCCGCGATGCTCTCTGCGATATTTAACGCGTTTTGGTAATAACATATTATTTTCCTCCTTCCTCAGTTTTCTTCTTAGTAGGAAGAACCTCTCCACGATAGATCCAGACTTTTACACCAAGCTTACCGTAAGTTGTGTCAGCTTCAGATGTTGCATAGTCGATGTCAGCACGTAAAGTGTGCAATGGAACAGTTCCTTCACTGTAGTATTCAGAACGAGCAATGTCAGCTCCGCCAAGACGGCCGGAAACCATTGTTTTCACACCTTGTGCTCCAGCACGCATAGTGCGTTGGATTTGTTGTTTCTGCGCACGGCGGAAAGAAATACGGTTTTCTAGTTGACGAGCGATGTTGTCAGCTACAAGCTGAGCATCAAGATCTGCTCTTTTGATTTCAAGAATGTTAATGTGTACACGCTTGCCAGTAAGGCTGTTAAGGGCTTTACGAAGTGCTTCAACTTCAGATCCGCCTTTACCGATTACCATACCAGGCTTAGCAGTGTGGATCGTAATGTTAACGCGGTTTGCTGCGCGCTCGATTTCTACTTTAGAAACAGAAGCGTCAGAAAGGCGTTTGCTAATGAATTCACGAATTTTTAAATCTTCGTGCAGGAAGTCAGCGTAATCTTTACCAGCGTACCACTTAGATTCCCAATCACGAATGACTCCGATACGAAGACCGACTGGATTTACCTTTTGACCCACTACTTATCCCTCCTTCTTTTCTGATACAACGATTGTAATGTGGCTCGTACGTTTGTTGATTTGGCTCGCACGTCCCATAGCACGCGGGCGGAATCTTTTTAACGTTGGGCCTTCGTCAACAAATGCCTGAGAAATAACCAGATTGTTAGCGTCCATCTCGTAGTTGTGCTCAGCATTTGCGATAGCAGATTTTAAAACTTTTTCGATGATCGGAGAAGCAGCTCTCGGAGTTAAGTTCAGGATAGATACTGCTTCGCCTACTTGCTTACCTCGAATCAGGTCCATTACTAGACGTGCTTTACGAGGAGCAATACGGACTGTTCTTGCAACAGCTTTAGCTTGCATTTAAAAGCCTCCTCTCTTAGCGTCTTGTTTTTTTATCGTCACTGGCGTGGCCTTTGTAAGTACGAGTCGGTGCGAATTCGCCCAACTTGTGGCCTACCATGTCTTCAGAAATGAATACAGGCACGTGTTTACGTCCGTCATATACTGCGATAGTGTGACCGATAAATTGTGGGAAAATAGTTGAACGGCGAGACCAAGTTTTTACAACTTGTTTCTTGTCCGTTTCATTTAATTTCTCGATTTTTGTCATCAAGTGTCCATCGACAAATGGTCCTTTTTTCAAGCTGCGAGCCATTTTGGAACCTCCCTTCGTGATTGCACTACGGTCCGAAATGAACCGTAGACAACCCCGTTATTTATTTTTACGACGACGTACGATAAATTTATCAGATTTGTTCTTTTTCTTACGTGTCTTGAATCCAAGAGTCGGTTTGCCCCAAGGAGACATTGGTGATTTACGTCCGATTGGCGCGCGACCTTCACCACCACCGTGCGGGTGATCGTTAGGGTTCATTACAGAACCGCGGACTGTAGGGCGGATGCCTTTCCAGCGAGAGCGTCCTGCTTTACCAACGTTGATAAGTTCGTGCTGCTCGTTACCTACTTGACCGATAGAAGCGCGGCAAGCAGAAAGGATCATGCGAACTTCACCAGAGTTAAGACGTACAAGAACGTATTTGCCTTCTTTACCAAGAACCTGAGCAGATGTACCAGCTGAACGTACAAGCTGTCCGCCTTTACCAGGTTTTAATTCAATGTTATGCACAACTGTACCAACAGGGATGTTGATAAGCGGAAGTGCGTTACCTACTTTGATGTCAGCTTCAGGGCCGGACATGATTTCAGTACCTACTTGAATTCCTTTTGGTGCAAGAATGTAACGTTTTTCTCCGTCTACATAGTTGATTAGTGCAATGTTAGCTGAACGGTTTGGATCGTACTCAACTGTAGCAACGCGTCCAGGTATACCATCTTTATCGCGTTTGAAGTCGATAACACGGTATTGGCGTTTGTGTCCGCCACCTTGGTGACGTACAGTCAATTTACCTTGGTTGTTACGTCCGCCTTTTTTGTGAAGGGGCGCAAGCAAGGATTTTTCCGGCTGGTCAGTCGTGATTTCAGCAAAATCTGAAGTTGTCATGCCACGACGTCCGTTAGAGGTCGGTTTATACTTTTTAATCGCCATTTTGAATTTCCCTCCTTCTTTTTACAGATAATTAAGCTTCAAAAATTTCGATTTCTTTGCTGTCTGCAGTAAGTTTTACGATCGCTTTTCTGCGACGGCTAGTCATACCAGTGTAGCGGCCGACACGTTTTGATTTCCCTTTGTAGTTCATGATGTTGACTTTGTCAACTTTCACTCCAAAGATACTTTCAACTGCATCTTTCACTTCTGTTTTATTAGCTCTTACATCAACTTCAAAAGTATATTTTTTTTCAGTCATTAAATCAGCAGAACGTTCAGTAATGACGGGGCGCTTAAGAACATCACGAGGATCTTTCATTATGCAAGCACCTCCTCTACTTTTTCAACCGCAGCTTTTGTAATCAGAAGCTTCTCGTGGTTGACAACGTCTAACACGTTGATTCCGTTAGCTTGAACAACTGTAACTCCAGGGATGTTGCGTGCAGAAAGAGATACTGCTTCGTTTGCATCCGCAGTTACGATTAAAGCTTTTTTCTCAACAGATAATCCTTTAAGGATAGCTGCCATTTCTTTTGTTTTAACCGTATCAAGAGTAAGATCTTCAAGAACAATAATGTTGTTGTCGTTCACTTTAGAAGACAATACTGATTTGATTGCCAAGCGGCGAACTTTTTTAGGTAATTTGTAAGAATAGCTGCGTGGTGTTGGGCCGAATACGACACCACCTCCGCGCCATTGCGGTGAACGGATTGAACCTTGACGGGCACGACCTGTACCTTTTTGACGCCATGGTTTGCGACCTCCGCCGCGTACTTCAGAACGATTTTTTACTTTGTGAGATCCTTGACGTAAGGAAGCTCTTTGCATAAGAATAGCGTCGAATACTACGCTCTCATTTGGCTCAATTCCAAATACAGACGCGTTTAATTCGATATCACCAGCAGTAGAACCGTTTTGGTTGTATAATGCTACTTTTGGCATGATCAATTTCCTCCTTTCCTAAGAGACTTATTTAGATTTAACAGCACTTTTAACAGTGATTAAAGTTTTTCTCGCACCAGGTACGTTACCTTTAATCAAAAGAAGATTGCGCTCAGCATCTACTTTTACGATTTCAAGGTTTTGGACAGTGATTTGATCTCCGCCCATGCGTCCAGGTAATAGTTTACCTTTGAATACACGGTTAGGATCTACAGGTCCCATTGAACCAGGACGACGGTGGTAGCGTGAACCGTGAGACATAGGTCCGCGAGATTGTCCGTGGCGCTTGATTGCACCTTGGAAACCTTTACCTTTAGATACTCCTGTTACATCTACGATTTCTCCTGCAGAGAAAATTTCAACCTTGACTTCCTGACCAATTTCATACGCATCCATATCCACGCCGCGTAATTCTTTAACGAAGCGCTTAGGAGCAGTTTCCGCTTTTGCAACGTGTCCTTTTTCCGGTTTGTTTGAAAGCTTTTCACGCTTATCGTCAAAACCAAGCTGGATCGCTTCATAGCCATCATTTTCAGCTGTTTTCTTTTGAAGAACAACGTTTGGAGCTGCTTCAATAACAGTTACCGGGATAAGATCACCGTTCTCTGCGAATACTTGCGTCATACCAATTTTTCTTCCTAAGATTCCTTTGGTCATTCGTCACACCTCCTATTAAGATCATTCTATATTTTAGAATTAAAGTTTGATTTCGATATCGACACCAGATGGTAAGTCTAATCGCATGAGAGCATCAACAGTTTGTGGTGTTGGGTTCACAATGTCGATTAAACGTTTATGTGTACGCATTTCAAATTGCTCACGAGAATCTTTGTATTTGTGCACCGCACGAAGGATTGTGTAAACTGATTTTTCAGTTGGCAACGGAATCGGACCAGATACGCTGGCACCAGAACGTTTTGCCGTTTCAACAATCTTCTCTGCAGATTGATCAAGGATTCTATGATCATATGCTTTTAAACGAATACGAATTTTTTGTTTTGCCATTATTTTCCCTCCTTTTCGCCTACATCACGTTAGACAGTTCTCCGTGAGAAAAACCTGATCACCTTGCCATGGCAAAGCGGCCGGGTGTGTCAGCAACCTCTCACTTCATCGCAGTCAAAGACCAACATACACTATTATACAGAAAATAGACGCATGTTGCAAGGTTTATTTAAAGAACCTTGTGGTTTTCACACTTTGATTATTATACAGGTGATACCATGATTAATCAAGGATATGCCTGTTTTCTTTCAGAGATGGAACGATGCGAACCGGCTGACAACTTCGGCAAAGCGATCCGGCTCCTCCAAGTGAGGCGAATGGGCTGAGTTCTCAAACCAATGCCATTCTTTATACGGCGCATCAACCTTCTGATAATATTCATAAGACGTCGTCCCCGGGACCGTCAAATCGTATCTCCCTGACATAAAACAGCACGGTATTATAATAGAAGAAACTGATTCCCCGGCATCAAAGAAAATAAGATCCTCCCACAGGTGTTTCAGGCTGAACATTTGTCCCCGCGCGGCTAAGAAGCTCCCTCTCACACCGTACGGTTCACCAAACAGCATTCGTCCCCCTGCTTTAAGAGCGCCGATCGGATGATGGGTAAAGCCCCCTCCCCTCATCTCGATACAAAGCAGAAACAACGTTCGCTGCAGCTGTTTCTCCCATGGAGGCGCTCCGATAAAGCTAAGCGTCTTTTCCAGCAGGAAATGTTTGCGTCGCCTGCTCCATTCCATCATCAGCCGGTAAGCTTCCGTTTCTTCCTTTTGAATATTAACCACCTGACTGATACCGATATACGCATAATACAAATCAGGTCTCTCTTGAAGAACATGAAGCGCCAGAACTGAACCCCACGAATAACCGGCGATATATATTTTTTGCCTGCTGAATTGCTTGCATAAGCGTTCGGTCAAATGAATGGTATCGGCTGTCAGCTGATCCAAGGTCATAGATGAACCCGGAATTTCCTTTGAATAAGAGAGACCCGCCCCCCTCTGATCCCAGTTCACAACGGTGAAATGCTTTTCCAGCTTATTCTGGTATTTTCTCGCATAGCCGATTTGAGGAGTGCCGGGACCGCCGTGCAAAAACAAAAGCAGCGGATTACTCCTGTCATCACCATTAATCATAATGGTTTGTTCACTGCCATTAATCAGCAATTGCTGAAGCATTGAAATACGATTGGTTTTCTTGAAGTTATCGTTCATCGGTCTGCTCCTAAAATTTGTATACGTTCTATTATACATGGAATCAGCGGGGAAACAAAAAAACGAGGCCCCATAAGGGACCCCGCATTAATGAACGAGTCGATTACTCAGTGATTGTAGAAACAACGCCTGAACCAACTGTACGTCCGCCTTCACGAATAGAGAAACGAGTTCCTTCTTCGATAGCGATTGTAGAGATAAGTTCAACGATCATTTCAGTGTTATCTCCAGGCATAACCATTTCTACGCCTTCTGGAAGATTGATGATACCAGTTACGTCAGTTGTACGGAAGTAGAACTGAGGACGGTAGTTAGAGAAGAATGGAGTATGACGTCCACCCTCTTCTTTAGAAAGAACGTAAACTTCAGCTTTGAATTTGCTATGTGGAGTGATTGTACCTGGTTTAGCAAGTACTTGTCCACGTTGGATGTCTTCACGAGCTACACCGCGAAGAAGCGCACCGATGTTGTCTCCAGCTTCAGCATAGTCAAGAAGCTTACGGAACATTTCAACACCTGTAACAGTTGTTTTGCTGTTTTCTTCTTGAAGACCGATGATTTCAACTTCGTCACCGACTTTAACTTGTCCGCGTTCTACACGGCCAGTAGCAACTGTACCACGACCAGTGATTGAGAATACGTCCTCAACTGGCATCATGAATGGTTTGTCAGTGTCGCGTTCTGGAGTTGGGATGTACTCGTCAACTGCAGCCATAAGTTCAAGAATTTTTTCTTCGTACTCAGCGTCACCTTCAAGAGCTTTAAGAGCAGAACCTTTAACAACTGGTACATCATCACCAGGGAAGTCGTATTCGCTAAGAAGATCGCGAACTTCCATTTCAACAAGCTCAAGAAGCTCTTCGTCGTCTACCATGTCGCATTTGTTAAGGAATACTACGATGTATGGTACACCAACGTTTTTAGAAAGAAGGATGTGCTCACGAGTTTGTGGCATTGGGCCATCAGCAGCAGATACTACAAGGATAGCTCCGTCCATTTGCGCAGCACCAGTGATCATGTTTTTAACATAGTCAGCGTGTCCTGGGCAGTCAACGTGTGCATAGTGACGAGTGTCAGTTTCGTACTCAACGTGTGCAGTAGAGATTGTGATACCGCGCTCACGTTCTTCTGGAGCACCATCAATTTGATCGTACGCCATAGCTGTACCTTTACCAGATTTCTTATGAAGTACTGTTGAGATAGCAGCAGTTAATGTTGTTTTACCATGGTCAACGTGTCCAATTGTACCGATATTGGCATGTGATTTGGAACGGTCGAATTTTTCTTTAGCCATTCTAAAATCCTCCTTAAGAGCTTTTAATTAGTAATGTATAGAGTGATAGAAAGTGAAAGCAAGCTTTCACTTCCTCATCTTACAATAGTAGTTATACTTGAGTTAAGTGGCAAAATCAATTATTCGCCTTTATTTTTTTTGATAATTTCTTCAGCGATGCTCTTCGGCACTTCTTCGTAGTGATCCATGAACATTGTGAACGTACCGCGTCCTTGCGTGTTAGAACGAAGGGCAGTAGCGTAACCGAACATTTCAGCAAGAGGTACCATCGCACGCACAACTTGAGCGTTACCGCGAGCTTCCATACCTTCTACGCGTCCGCGACGAGAAGTAACATCACCCATGATGTCTCCCATGTATTCTTCAGGAATAACAACTTCAACTTTCATGATTGGTTCAAGAAGAACTGGGTTACATTTGCTGACTGCATTTTTCAATGCCATAGAAGCAGCGACTTTAAACGCCATTTCGTTTGAGTCAACATCATGGTAAGATCCATCAAAAAGTTTCGCCTTGATGTCGATTAGCGGGAATCCGGCTAGGACACCATTTTCAAGAGAGTCTTCAAGACCTGCTTGTACGGCTGGGATGTATTCACGAGGAACAACACCACCGACGATTGCGTTTTCGAATTCAAAGCCAGCGCCTTCTTCGTTCGGTTCAAATTCGATCCAAACATGACCGAACTGACCGCGTCCGCCTGATTGACGTACGAATTTACCTTCAACTTTTGCACCGGTACGGAATGTCTCACGGTACGCAACTTGAGGAGCACCAACGTTAGCTTCAACTTTGAACTCACGCTTCATACGATCAACAATGATATCAAGGTGAAGCTCACCCATACCAGAGATGATTGTTTGACCTGTTTCAGGGTTTGTTTGTGTACGGAATGTAGGATCTTCTTCAGCAAGTTTCGCTAAAGCGATACCCATTTTATCTTGGTCAGCTTTTGATTTAGGCTCAATCGCTACGTCGATAACAGGCTCTGGGAATTCCATTGATTCAAGGATTACAAGATCCTTCTCATCACATAGAGTATCTCCAGTAGAAGTATCTTTTAGACCTACAGCAGCTGCGATGTCTCCAGCGTAAACAGTAGAGATCTCTTCACGGCTGTTAGCGTGCATTTGAAGGATACGTCCTACGCGCTCACGCTTGCCTTTTGTAGAGTTCTTTACATATGAACCGGAATCAAGTGTACCGGAATATACGCGGAAGAATGTCAGCTTACCGACATAAGGGTCAGTCATAACTTTAAATGCAAGTGCAGAGAATGGCTCTTCATCAGAAGAATGACGAACGATCTCTTCATCTGTGTCAGGACGTACACCTTTGATTGCAGCAACATCAGTTGGCGCAGGAAGGTAGTCAAGAACAGCATCAAGTACAAGCTGAACACCTTTGTTTTTGAAAGCAGATCCAACAAGTACAGGGTAGAATTCAACATTCAGTGTACCTTTACGGATAGCAGCTTTCAGTTCAGGGATAGTGATTTCTTCACCTTCAAGGTACTTTTCCATAAGCTCTTCATCAAGCTCAGCTACAGCTTCAATCAGGCTGCTGCGAAGCTCTTCAGCTTGCTCTTTGTACTCTTCAGGGATTTCTTTCGCATCTGAACGAGTTCCAAGGTCATCTTCATAGAAATACGCAACGTTTTCTACTAAGTCGATGATACCTTCGAAGTTGTCTTCAGCGCCGATCGGCAATTGAATTGCGTGAGCGTTAGCTTGAAGACGGTCTCTTAAAGTGCCTACAGAGTAAAGGAAGTCTGCGCCGATTTTGTCCATTTTGTTGACAAATACAACGCGCGGCACTCCGTAAGTTGTTGCTTGGCGCCATACTGTTTCTGTCTGAGGCTCAACACCAGATTGAGCATCAAGTACGGCAACCGCACCATCAAGTACACGGAGTGAACGTTCAACTTCAACTGTGAAGTCTACGTGTCCCGGTGTATCGATGATGTTTACACGGTAACCTTTCCACTGTGCAGTCGTTGCTGCAGAAGTGATTGTGATACCGCGTTCTTGTTCCTGCTCCATCCAGTCCATTTGCGAAGCACCTTCGTGAGTTTCGCCAATTTTGTGGATACGGCCTGTGTAGAACAAGATCCGTTCTGTAGTAGTCGTTTTACCGGCATCGATGTGAGCCATGATCCCGATATTACGAGTTTTTTCTAAGGAGAACTCTCTTGCCATTGGGTAATTTCTCCTTCCTTATTAGGGAATTATTATTTTGATTATATGAATCCTACCAGCGGTAGTGAGCAAATGCTTTGTTCGCTTCTGCCATCTTGTGAGTGTCTTCACGTTTCTTAACGGCAGCACCAGTGTTGTTAGCTGCATCAAGAATTTCGTTAGCCAGGCGCTCTTCCATTGTTTTTTCTCCGCGAAGACGCGCATAGTTAACCAACCAGCGAAGACCAAGAGTTGTACGGCGTTCAGGACGAACTTCTACAGGCACTTGGTAGTTAGCTCCACCTACACGGCGTGCTTTTACTTCAAGTACAGGCATGATGTTTTTCAATGCTTGTTCGAAAACCTCCATTGCATCATTGCCAGTGCGTTCTTTAATGATATCGAATGACTTGTATAGGATTGTTTGAGATTTACCTTTTTTACCGTCGATCATCATTTTGTTGATCAGGCGGGATACCAGCTTAGAGTTGTAAAGCGGATCAGGTAAAACATCTCTTTTTGCTACAGGACCTTTACGTGGCATCTGAATATCCTCCCTTCATAGTTTTAATGATTTATTTGATTACTTTGCTTTAGGACGTTTCGTACCGTATTTAGAACGGCCTTGCGCACGGTTTTCAACTCCGGCAGTATCAAGCGCGCCACGAACGATGTGGTAGCGTACCCCCGGTAAGTCTTTTACACGTCCGCCGCGGATCAGTACAACGCTGTGCTCTTGCAGGTTGTGACCGATACCAGGAATGTAGGCAGTAACCTCGATTCCGTTAGTCAAACGAACACGAGCATATTTACGAAGTGCTGAGTTCGGTTTTTTCGGTGTCATTGTACCCACACGAGTACATACCCCGCGTTTTTGTGGAGAAGATACGTTAGTGTGCTCTTTTTTAAAGCTGTTGTATCCTTTGTTTAGTGCAGGTGACTTAGAGTTTTCAACTTTGCTCACGCGTCCCTTGCGAATTAGCTGATTAATTGTAGGCATGTTGTGTTCCTCCCTTCATTACGTTTTATAACCCACATACCCAGGTGGTTCATCATTAGGCAAAAAACAATGTCTTTACACAAGATTGATATCTTATATAAAAACAAAAAGTACGCTATAACATAATGGCAACAGCTGCTGCTCCCACTTCAATTCCGCAGGCTTTGCCGAGCTTTTTCATGGAATCCACCATACAGACAGCGGTATTTTGGTTCTTTGCAAGCTGGATAACGCCAGCTGTAAGAACTGAATCCGCGTCTTTTGCCACGACGACTTCCTTCACTGAACCTCGTTTTAGAGCTTTCACTGTTTGCTTCGTACCAATAATAATTGATTTGGCCTGTGATACTTTATCATAAGACATAAACATATCCTCCAAAGTAACAGGTTTTATTTCGAGCACCTTGGTTATATTATCACTCTGCGGGACGGATGTCAACAACGTATGACATTTTTTAGTGCAGTCCACCGCCAGAATAATTGTAATACTGAGGAAAAGCTGTCGAAACAGCCTTTCCTGCAGCAGTTTCTATTATTCAGCCGGAACCATATCTTCCGAAGGCTGAACGTTTGAAACAGGTTTTACTTTTCTGTAATTCATCATACCGGTACCGGCCGGAACCAGCTTACCGATGATAACATTCTCTTTCAGGCCGAGAAGTTCATCGCGCTTGCCTTTAATCGCAGCATCTGTAAGAACGCGTGTTGTTTCTTGGAATGATGCGGCAGACAAGAATGAATCCGTCTCGAGTGAAGCTTTTGTGATACCGAGAAGGACAGGACGGCCTGTAGCAGGTCGATTGCCTTCAAGCAGCACTTTTTTGTTCGCTTCTGTGAATTGGTGAATATCTAGCAATGTGCCAGGGAGAACATCAGTATCTCCGGCATCGATCACACGGACTTTGCGAAGCATCTGGCGAACCATTACTTCTACGTGTTTATCGCCGATTTCAACCCCCTGCATACGGTAAACCTTCTGAACCTCATGCAGAAGATATTCCTGAACCGTTGTCAGGTCAGTGACTTTAAGAAGTTCTTTCGGATCGATAGAACCTTCTGTCAGCACTTGACCGCGGGTAATCTGATCACCCTCAGCCACTTTCAGGCGTGAGTTGTAAGGTGCCGTGTATGAACGTGTCTCAACAGCGCCCTGAACAACAATCTCCTGCTGTTTGTCGCGGACTTCATTGATTTCGGCAATTGTACCGTCAATCTCAGAAATCGTCGCTTGACCTTTCGGATTACGCGCTTCGAAAAGCTCTTGGATACGCGGAAGACCTTGTGTGATATCGTCTCCGGCAACCCCGCCTGTGTGGAACGTACGCATCGTTAACTGTGTTCCAGGCTCACCGATAGATTGAGCGGCGATAATACCTACTGCTTCGCCGACTTCAACATCAGTTCCGGTTGCAAGGTTACGTCCGTAGCATCGTTTACACACACCATGAGGAGTGTTACATGTGAACGCAGAACGGATCCACACTTCTTCGATTCCGGCTTCAACGATTTCCAGCGCTTTATCTTCATCGATCAATTCATTTTCGTTAATGAGCACAGCACCCGTTTCAGGATGTTTGATCTGTTTTCTGGCGAAACGTCCGATCAGACGCTCTTCCAGACGCTCGATGATTTCCGTGCCTTCTTTGAGCGGTTTTGCAAGAATACCGCGGTCTGTTCCGCAATCTGTTTCACGAATGATAACATCCTGCGCAACATCAACAAGACGGCGTGTAAGGTAACCTGAGTCAGCTGTTTTCAGGGCGGTATCGGCAAGACCTTTACGCGCACCGTGAGTGGAGATAAAGTACTCCAATACTGTCAGACCTTCACGGAAACTTGATTTAATCGGCAATTCAATGATTCGTCCAGCCGGGTTGGCCATCAGACCGCGCATACCCGCAAGCTGTGTAAAGTTAGATGCGTTACCACGGGCTCCTGAGTCACTCATCATGTAGATCGGATTGACTTCGTCTAATGATTTCATCAGTTTGCCTTGGATAACATCTTTCGCTGAACTCCAAATTGAAATGACTCTTTCATAACGTTCTTCTTCGGTGATTAAACCGCGTCTGAACTGTTTCAGGACATTATCAACTTTGCTTTGTGCTTCTTCAAGGATTTCCTGTTTGTCATCGAGAACGACGATATCAGAAACCCCTACTGTGATGCCGGCTTTCGTTGAATATCTGAAACCGAGGTTTTTCATGCGGTCAAGCATTTTAGACGTTTCCGTGATATGGAATCGTTTAAAGATTTCCGCGATGATTTTACCGAGAATGCCTTTTTTAAACGGTGCGTTGATCGGCTGCTCAGCAATCACAGCTTTTACGTCAGCACCTTTATCTAAGAAGAAACGGTCAGGTGTCTTCTCTTCAATGTTGCTCTTCGTTGGTTCATTCATGTAAGGGAATGATTCCGGAAGAATTTCATTGAAGACGAGCTTACCGACAGTTGTAATTAACAATTTTGAACGCTGTTCTTCAGTAAATGTCACATTCTTAAGGGAGTTCGCTGCAACAGCAACTCTCGTATGAAGGTGAACATAACCGTTTTGATAAGCAAGAAGCGCTTCGTCCGTATTTTTGAAAACCATACCCTCGCCGACTGCTCCAGCGCGCTCAAGCGTCAGGTAGTAGTTTCCTAATACCATATCCTGAGACGGCGTAACAACCGGTTTACCATCTTTAGGGTTCAAGATGTTTTGGGCCGCAAGCATCAGAATGCGCGCCTCAGCTTGAGCCTCAGCTGATAAAGGTACGTGAACCGCCATTTGGTCACCGTCAAAGTCAGCGTTATAAGCTGTACATACTAACGGGTGAAGACGGATGGCGCGTCCTTCAACAAGCGTCGGTTCGAAAGCCTGGATACCTAATCTGTGAAGAGTAGGGGCACGGTTCAGTAAGACCGGATGCTCCTTAATGACAGATTCAAGTACATCCCATACTTCAGGCTGCACGCGTTCGATTTTGCGTTTTGCGCTCTTGATATTGTGAGCAAGGCCTTTTTCAACAAGCTCTTTCATGACGAAAGGCTTGAAGAGCTCAAGCGCCATTTCCTTCGGCAAACCGCACTGATACATTTTCAGATGCGGACCTACGACGATAACGGAACGGCCTGAGTAGTCTACACGTTTACCGAGAAGGTTCTGACGGAAACGCCCTTGTTTCCCTTTCAGCATGTGAGAAAGAGATTTAAGCGGACGGTTACCCGGTCCGGTAACCGGACGGCCGCGGCGTCCGTTGTCAATCAGAGCATCGACTGCTTCCTGAAGCATACGTTTTTCGTTCTGAACGATGATGCTTGGCGCGCCGAGGTCTAACAGACGTTTTAAACGGTTATTACGGTTGATGACACGACGGTAAAGGTCGTTCAGATCAGACGTTGCGAAACGTCCGCCGTCAAGCTGAACCATCGGTCTTAATTCAGGCGGAATAACCGGAAGCACGTCGAGGATCATCCAAGACGGCTTGTTTCCTGAATTACGGAAGGCTTCAAGCACTTCAAGGCGTTTGATCGCACGTGTACGGCGCTGTCCTTGAGAAGTCTTCAGCTCTTCTTTTAACATATCAACTTCTTTGACAAGGTCGATGTCCTGCAGAAGTTTATTAATGGCTTCCGCACCCATAGAGGCTTGGAATTTGTTTCCGTACTTATCCAGATACGCACGGTATTCCTTTTCAGATAAAAGCTGTTTCTTTTCGAGCGGTGTATTGGCCGGGTCAGTTACGACGTAAGAAGCAAAGTAAATAACTTCTTCCAGCGCACGCGGTGACATATCCAATACAAGACCCATACGGCTCGGAATACCTTTGAAATACCAAATGTGAGAAACCGGGGCAGCCAGTTCAATATGCCCCATTCTCTCACGACGGACTTTAGCCCGCGTTACTTCAACTCCGCAACGGTCACAAACTACGCCTTTATAACGAACCCGCTTGTACTTGCCGCAATGACATTCCCAGTCCTTAGTCGGTCCGAAAATGCGTTCGCAGAACAGGCCGTCCTTTTCAGGTTTCAACGTACGATAGTTTATCGTTTCAGGCTTTTTCACTTCACCAAAAGACCATGAACGGATTTTATCCGGTGAAGCAAGACCGATGTTCATATACTCAAAATTGTTCACATCTAGCAAGGGGCCTACCTCCCTTTTTATCTTCGGATTAACCGATGTCACTTGCCTTTATCAATCAGAGACTATTCTTTCGTTACTGCGTCACGTTCAACGTCTGGAGATGCTGTTTCTTCCGGCGCTTCATCACCTGATAATGCAAGGCCGTCAGCTTGTTTCGCATCTTCCTCGTCTTCTAGATCTCTCATTTCTATTTCTTCTTCATCGCCTGAAAGGATTTTTACGTCCATACCTAAGCTTTGAAGCTCTTTGATCAATACTTTGAATGATTCCGGAACACCAGGCTCTGGAACATTGTCGCCTTTGACGATGGCTTCATATGTTTTCACACGTCCGACCACGTCATCGGACTTCACAGTCAGGATTTCTTGAAGCGTGTAAGCTGCGCCGTAAGCTTCAAGCGCCCAAACCTCCATCTCACCGAAACGCTGTCCGCCGAATTGGGCTTTACCGCCGAGAGGCTGCTGCGTAACAAGTGAGTAAGGACCTGTAGAACGGGCATGAAGTTTATCATCAACCATGTGTGCCAGTTTGATCATGTACATGATTCCGACAGATACACGGTTGTCAAACGGTTCTCCCGTACGGCCGTCATAAAGAACTGTTTTAGCGTCTCTTGACATGCCTGCTTCTTCAAGTGTTTCCCACACATCTTCTTCACGCGCGCCGTCAAATACAGGTGACGCGATGTGAATGCCGAGGTAGCGGGCAGCCATACCCATGTGAAGTTCTAATACCTGACCGATATTCATACGTGATGGTACACCCAGCGGGTTAAGCATGATATCGATCGGCGTGCCGTCAGGAAGGTAAGGCATATCTTCTTCAGGAAGAATCTTCGAGATAACCCCTTTGTTTCCGTGACGTCCGGCCATTTTATCACCTTCAGAAATCTTACGTTTCTGAACGATATATACGCGTACAAGCTGGTTCACTCCCGGAGGAAGTTCGTCGCCGTCTTCACGGTTGAAGACTTTTACGTCGTGGATAATTCCGCCGCCGCCGTGAGGTACACGGAGAGAAGTATCACGGACTTCACGCGCTTTTTCTCCAAAGATCGCATGCAGAAGGCGTTCTTCAGCCGTAAGCTCAGTTACACCTTTAGGCGTTACTTTTCCTACGAGAAGGTCTCCGTCGTTGACTTCCGCGCCGATACGGATAATTCCGCGGTCATCAAGATTGCGAAGCGCGTCTTCCCCTACGTTTGGAATATCGCGGGTGATCTCTTCCGGCCCAAGCTTTGTATCACGTGCTTCTGATTCATATTCTTCAATGTGAATAGATGTGTATACATCATCTTTCACAAGGCGTTCACTCATGATGATGGCATCCTCATAGTTGTAACCATCCCATGTCATGAAGCCGACCATTACGTTGCGGCCGAGAGCAAGTTCACCAAGCTCCATTGAAGGTCCGTCAGCAAGGATTTCTCCTTTTACTACTTCATCGCCGACACTGACGATCGGACGCTGGTTGTAGCACGTACCTTGGTTGGAGCGGACGAATTTCAGCAAGCTGTACTTATCCAGGTTGCCTTTTACTTTTTGGCCGTCAATTTCTTCATAGCGGCGCACCCATACGTTTTTCGCTTCCACCCGTTCTACGATACCAGGGTGTTTACAAATAACGGCTGCACCGGAGTCTTTACCGGATACGTATTCCATACCCGTTCCGACGATCGGAGCTTCCGGCTGCATCAAAGGCACAGCCTGACGCTGCATGTTCGCTCCCATTAGGGCGCGGTTCGAGTCATCGTTTTCCAAGAACGGAATACATGCTGTCGCAGCAGATACAACCTGTTTAGGAGATACGTCCATGTAATCCACGCGGTTGCGGGCTACAACGGTGTTTTCCCCTCTGAAACGCGCTACGATGCTGTCATCCAAGAAAGAACCGTCATCGCTCAGCTTAGCATTCGCTTGGGCTACGACATAGTTATCCTCTTCATCAGCAGTCAGGTAGTCGATTCTAGGCGTTACTTTTCCTGTTTCAGGATCAACGCGGCGGTATGGCGTCTCAATGAAACCAAAGCGGTTTACTTTCGCAAATGATGACAATGAGTTGATCAAACCGATGTTCGGGCCCTCAGGCGTTTCAATCGGACACATACGGCCATAGTGAGAGTAGTGAACGTCACGTACTTCCATACCTGCGCGCTCACGTGTCAAACCGCCCGGTCCGAGAGCTGACAGACGGCGTTTGTGTGTCAATTCAGCAAGCGGGTTCGTCTGATCCATGAATTGAGAAAGCTGTGAGCTTCCGAAGAACTCTTTAATAGACGCAATAACAGGTCTGATGTTAATCAGCTGCTGCGGCGTAATTGTATTCGTGTCTTGAATAGACATTCTTTCACGTACGACACGTTCCATCCGGCTTAAACCGATACGGAATTGGTTTTGCAGGAGCTCACCTACAGAACGCAGACGGCGGTTTCCGAGATGGTCGATATCATCAGTGTCGCCCACTCCGTGCAGGAGGTTGAAGAAGTAGCTGATAGAAGAAATAATATCAGCAGGCGTAATGTTTTTAATCGCCTCTTCGATGTAAGCATTGCCGATCACATTGATCGTCTGCTCTCCTTCTGCATCGGTAGGAGCATAGATTTTAATGGATTGAAGCATCACTTCATCCTCGACAACGCCGCCGTTAGGATAAAGTTTTCTGAAGCCGATTCCATTTTCTAAGTATGGCAGTACTTTATCAAGTGTTCTTCTGTCAAGAATCTGCCCTTTTTCAGCGAGAATTTCACCGGTTTCCGGATCCACCAGTGTTTCTGCAAGGCGCTGGTTAAACAGGCGGTTCTTGATATGAAGCTTTTTATTAATTTTATAGCGTCCTACATTCGCAAGGTCGTATCGCTTCGGATCGAAGAAACGGGAATCCAGCAAGCTTTTTGCGTTTTCTACTGTAGGCGGCTCTCCGGGACGAAGGCGCTCATAGATTTCAAGAAGCGCTTTGTCACTGTTTTCAGTGTTGTCCTTATCCAGTGTATTGCGGAGATATTCATTCTCACCAATGAGATCGAGAATCTCTTGGTCGGAACCGAAGCCGAGAGCACGCAAAAGAACCGTAACCGGCAACTTACGTGTGCGATCAATGCGGACATACACAACATCTTTCGCATCAGTTTCGTATTCTAACCATGCGCCACGGTTTGGAATGACAGTCGCGGTAAAACCTTTTTTACCGTTCTTGTCTACTTTACCACTGAAATATACACTTGGAGACCGAACAAGCTGAGATACGATAACACGTTCTGCACCGTTGATGATAAAAGTACCGGTATCTGTCATAATAGGGAAATCACCCATGAAGACATCCTGGTCTTTTACCTCTCCAGTTTCTTTGTTAATTAAACGAACCTTCACTCTCAGCGGAGCTGAGTAAGTCACATCACGTTCTTTTGACTCTTCAACGGGATACTTAGGATCTCCTAAACTGTAGTCAATGAACTCTAGAGAGAGGTTACCAGTGAAATCCTCAATTGGTGATATGTCTTGAAACATCTCTCTAAGACCCTCATCAAGAAACCACTGATAAGAAGAGGTTTGAATTTCAATGAGATTTGGTAATTCTAACACTTCGCTAATGCGAGCATAGCTTCTGCGCTGGCGGTGTCGTCCATACTGAACTAGTTGACCTGTCAACTGATTCACCCCTCAAATCATGCGTATTATATGTGTAATAAGCATCTCTTACGATAAAGAAATACTTTTACAAGACAAAAGAAAAAAGGGTTTCTAATTAAGAAAACCACATCCAAAAACAAATACCGATTTTATTAGCATTTCCATGTTTGTATAATTTATACATGCACTATGATTATTTCAGCATATCATGCAAAATATATACATTGGCATTTTACAATATTAACATAGCTGAAAATTCAAGTCAAACTTTTTTTGCTTTTATGATATAATAGCCTTTCTTTTTTTGAACCACAGAAACTTCGTCAAAAAGCTCCTTCAGTTTTTCAATGGCAGAAGGCCCGCCCTGTTTTTTCTGTATAACGATCCACAATTCACCTGAAGCCCTTAAATGCTCAGCGCTTTTTTCAAAAATGGCATGGACAACTTTTTTTCCGGCGCGGATTGGGGGGTTTGTAATAATAGAAGCAAATGTTTGAGCAGAATCAATATTTGAAAATAAATCACTCTGATAAATCCGAACGTTTTTTATTCCGTTTTTTTCTGCATTTTCATTTGACAGCTCTACGGCTCTTTCATTCACGTCAATCATGTGCACGGTCCGGTCTGTAAATTCACCGGCGAGTGACAGACCGATCGGGCCGTAACCGCAGCCTGCATCCAGGAAGTCACCATCGATCTCCGGCTCTTCAAACGCTTCAATTAAGACACGCGAACCGAAATCAACTTCCTTTTTCGAGAAAACGCCGCTGTCACTTGTGAATGTATAAGATCTGTTCCGCAGTGTAAATGACCATGTCTGTTTATCGCTTTTAACTGAAGGTTTTTCTGAATAATAGTGATCACTCATTATTAGAACCTCCTTTTATAATGGCACTTAAAGAAAAGCAAAGAAAAAGCCCGCCTCATAAAAGCGAGCTTCCCCTACAGGCAAGTGAAGATTACTTAACTTCTACAGAAGCGCCAACTTCTTCAAGTTTAGCTTTAAGCTCTTCAGCTTCTTCTTTCGCAATACCTTCTTTAAGTGGTTTTGGAGTGTTGTCAACAAGTTCTTTAGCTTCTTTCAAGCCAAGACCAGTGATTTCACGAACAACTTTGATAACTTTGATTTTCTGAGAACCTGCACCAGCAAGGATAAGGTCGAATTCGCTTTGCTCTTCAGCAGCGCCGCCAGCAGCAGCTCCGCCAGCTACAGCTACAGGAGCAGCAGCAGTTACGCCAAATTCTTCTTCGATTGCTTTTACTAGGTCGTTCAATTCAAGTACAGTTGCTTCTTTAACGGAAGCAATGATTTCTTCGATATTTAAAGCCATTTGAAATTCCTCCATTTGTTTTATTTTAGGGTAAAATCAGATTAAGCGCCTTGTTCTTCCTTTTGGTCTGCAACTGCTTTAGCTGCAAGTGCAAGGTTGCGAACTGGAGCTTGAAGTACGCTAAGCAACATAGAAAGTAAGCCATCGCGTGAAGGAAGTTCAGCAAGAGCTTTCACTTCTTCAACAGAAGATACTTTTCCTTCGATAACGCCCGCTTTGATTTCCAGAGCTTCGTGATTTTTCGCGAACTCGTTAAGAACTTTTGCCGGAGCGATAACATCTTCAGTACTGAATGCGATCGCATTCGGTCCAGTTAAGACATCATTCAAACCATCAAGTTCAGCTTGTTCAACCGCACGGCGAGTCATTGTGTTTTTGTACACTTTGAACTCTACGTTAGCTTCGCGAAGCTGTTTACGGAGTTCAGTTACTTCAGAAACGTTAAGTCCGCGGTAGTCAACGATGATCGTTGATTTGCTTTCTTTCAGTTTAGAAGCAATCTCTTCAACAACAACTTTTTTTGTATCAATTGCGCTGCTCATGGTTACACCTCCTGTAGATTTTGTGTAACACTTATACCGCTAGGTGATCACGACTGTGACGACGATTTCATATAAAAAGCCTCCATGTGGACATGGAGGCTGTATATACAAGCATACGTAACGTAATAGCTGTGATATATATACACCTCGGCAGGATATTAAGCCTCAACGGCCCCTGCTGTCTACGGTATAAATGACATATTATATTTTACAACATTTTGAATCATATCAGAATGCTGATCTAAAGTCAAATATTATTTTACGTTGAAAGTAGAAGCGTCTACTTTGACACCAGGGCCCATAGTAGAAGTAACGGCAACGTTTTTCACGTAAACACCTTTAGCCGCAGCCGGTTTTGCTTTCAGGATTGTATCATACATTGTTGTGAAGTTCTCAACAAGTTTTTCATCCTCGAAAGAAACTTTTCCGATCGGAACATGGATGTTACCAGCTTTGTCAACGCGGTATTCTACTTTACCAGCTTTGATTTCGCCGATTGCTTTTTCCACTTCGAATGTAACAGTTCCTGTTTTAGGGTTTGGCATAAGACCTTTTGGTCCAAGCACACGACCGATTTTACCGACTTCACCCATCATGTCAGGAGTCGCAACGATTACATCGAATTCGAACCAGCCTTGCTGGATTTTCGCGATGTAATCAGAATCGCCAACGTAGTCTGCACCGGCAGCTTCAGCTTCTTTTGCTTTTTCGCCTTTAGCGAATACAAGCACGCGCTGAGTTTTACCAGTTCCGTTAGGAAGTACAACTGCACCGCGGATTTGCTGATCGTTTTTACGAGGGTCAACCCCTAAACGAAAAGCAACTTCAACTGTAGCGTCGAATTTAGCTGTGTTTGTTTTTTTAGTAAGCGCCACTGCTTCAGCGACATCATAAGCTTTCGCACGGTCTACAAGCTTCGCAGCTTCAACGTACTTTTTACCTTTTTTAGCCATTTTAAAATTTCCTCCTTATGTGGTTATAGCGGAATAACCTCCCACGAATAAGGGTTGCGAACTTGTGAAAACTCGCAACCCGACAAGAAACAAATTAATCCTCGATAACGATACCCATACTGCGGGCAGTACCTTCAACCATGCGCATTGCCGCTTCAACGTCTGCTGCGTTTAAGTCAGGCATTTTCGTTTCAGCGATTTCGCGAACCTTATCGCGCTTAACGGTTGCCACTTTATTACGGTTTGGTTCACCAGAACCAGACTCAATTCCAGCTGCTTTTTTAAGCAATACTGCAGCAGGCGGAGTTTTTGTAATAAATGTAAATGAACGGTCTTCGTAAACCGAAATTTCAACAGGAATGATTAAACCAGCTTGGTCAGCTGTACGAGCGTTAAACTCCTTACAGAATCCCATGATATTTACACCGGCTTGACCTAGTGCAGGTCCAACTGGCGGCGCTGGGTTAGCTTTTCCAGCAGGAATTTGCAATTTTACAACTTTTACTACTTTTTTAGCCACGAGACACACCTCCTTAAGTCCGTGATGTGGTAATAGGGTAAACCCTCCCACTCAAGGTTTCATTCTTTATATGAATGACGAAATATCAAGCTAGCTGCCTTGGATTAGTCCAAGACGTACCTTTGCTATATTATCATTAATATATAGCAATTTCAAGTTTTTTCACATTACAATTTGTCGATCTGGGTAAATTCCAGTTCAACCGGCGTTTCACGGCCGAACATGTTAACGAATACTTTCACTTTGCTCTTATCATAATCAATCTCTTCAATTGATCCTGTAAAGTTGGCGAAAGGTCCGTCTATGACTTTGACTGTCTCATTCAATTCAAAATCAATGTCGGTTTTCCGCTCATCCATGCCCATGCGTTTTAAGATGGTTTCCGCTTCGCCAGGAAGAAGCGGAGTCGGCTTTGAGCCTGAACCGGCTGATCCGACGAATCCGGTAACGCCCGGCGTGTTGCGGACCACATACCAGGAATCATCAGTCATGACGATTTCAACAAGCACATAACCCGGGAACACTTTCTTTTTGACTACTTTTTTCTTGCCGTTCTTAATATCAGTCTCTTCTTCTTCAGGGACGACAACGCGGAAAATTTTATCCTGCATTCCCATTGATTCCACACGTTTTTCAAGGTTTGCTTTTACTTTGTTTTCATAACCGGAATACGTATGAACAACATACCAATTCTTTTCCATTCTATCAGGACTCTGCAGTCCTTCCCTCCCCGCATTTAAAAATGAAGTGTAAAACAAAAAATAGGCTCAGGGCCTATGAATCCTTTTTTCAACAACACAATAAAAAACCCGCTGAACGGGTTTTGGCAAACGATATTATGATCTATTATAGCACGTATTGCTGATCATTATTCAACTATTAAACGAATTAATTGAGAAATTCCTGTATCAAGGAGGGCAAAAAAGATAACAAAAAAGATAACCGTTGAAATCACCGTGATCGTATAGCGCGTTAACTCTTTGCCTTTAGGCCAGCTAACCTTTTTCATTTCTTTCCCAACATCTTTAAAGAAACTCATCATGCGCATGTAAAAGACCTCCACAATTTAAAAAGCGAACACTATTTTGTTTCTAAATGAGCTGTATGTGAATTGCAAGTGCTGCAGTACTTCTTAACTTCTAACCGCTCAGCCGCTGATGCAGAGCTTTTCATTGTCGTATAATTACGATTTCCGCATGTTTTGCATGCCAGCGTAATCTTTTTTCTCATGTCGTTACACCTTTTCCTAAACATTCATTTATCTTAATAAAATAGCACAGTCAGAAAAATTCTGTCAATATGACACAGAAACCTGCTACAGGCTGATCTCTCTTATTTCTAAATACTTTTCAAGCTTGCGCTTCACGCGCTGCAGGGCATTATCGATTGATTTTACGTGTCGGTTTAAGTCATCTGAAATCTCTTGGTAACTTCTTCCGTCCAAGTACAAAACAAGCACCTTTCTCTCCAGATCGCTCAGCAGTTCTCCCATTTTCATTTCGATATCATCAAATTCTTCCTGATTAATAATCATCTCTTCAGGATTTAACGTTTTAGCGCCTGAAATGACATCAAGCAGTGTTCTGTCAGATTCTTCATCAAAAATAGGTTTGTCTAAAGAAACATAGGAATTTAAAGGAATGTGTTTCTGACGGGTAGCTGTCTTTATTGCGGTAATAATCTGGCGGGTAATGCATAATTCTGCAAAAGCTTTAAATGAAGTAAGCTTGTCCTCTCTAAAGTCTCGGATAGACTTATATAAGCCTATCATCCCTTCCTGTACAATATCTTCTCTGTCGGCCCCTATTAAAAAATAAGACCTTGCTTTCGCCCGTACAAAATTACGGTACTTCGTAATCAAGTAATCTAACGCATCACTATCCCCAACATGAACCTTTTCAATGACCTGCTCGTCCTCCAACTGGCAAAATTGCACTTTGTTGAACTTTCCCTTGCTGTTCTGTAGATTCACTGCGATCCCCCCGGCGCACGTAGATAGAAATATTATACATTAATGGGCGAAAAAGCGTCAACCTAATCCAGACCGCCTCGGCGCCACTTTTCAAACGTTTTCAAAACCTCTTCGGACAGCTCGATTTTACCCGGTGGTTTTTCAGAAGTGATCTTTGAAACCCGCCTTTGAATCCGGCGTTCTATCGTATCCACTTCCCTCAGGAGCTCCCGGGCGGATTTGCGGAGAGCCCCTTGTCCGAAAATCGCCCACTGCTCCGTATAATCGGAGGTTGCGACATGAATCTGTGTCGCAATATTATTCAGCGCCTGGGCAAGCTTCTCGATCCGCTCATCCGCCGTTTCATTCTCCCGTGTGAAAATCACTTCGACTCTGTGATTCGTTTGTTTTTTCTCTATGCCTTTTACCAGGTGTGCATCAAACACCACAATGACTCTGATTCCCGTGTAGGACTGATATTCCGCCATCTTCTGGATCAGTACATCTCTCGCTTCTTCAAAACTGTTCGCTTTTAAATCCTTTAGCTGCGGCCAAGCTCCAATCATGTTGTATCCGTCTACTAACAGGATGTCCATCTGTCTTCATTCCCCTAAAGGATTGCGCTTCCGGTAGACTTCATACATGAGAAGGCCGGCCGCTACCGACGCATTCAG
Organism: Bacillus sp. GW821-FHT11D08; assembly: GCF_058808515.1. Classification (NCBI taxonomy): domain Bacteria; kingdom Bacillati; phylum Bacillota; class Bacilli; order Caryophanales; family Bacillaceae; genus Bacillus; species Bacillus sp. GW821-FHT11D08. Next base: position 14,813 of record NZ_JBXARS010000010.1, on the reverse strand, counting down.
AGAAGTGACTTTTCCGGCCATCGGAAGCTTAATGAGAAAATCACATTTCTCTTTCACAAGCCGGCCCATTCCTCTGCCTTCGCTTCCGATAACGAGCGCCAAAGGCATCTTGCCGTCCATAGAGCGGTAGTCTTCCCGGGCGGATGCATCCGTTCCGACGACCCAAATCCCCCGCTCCTTCATTTCATCAAGTGTCCGGGCAAGGTTGGTCACCTTCACGACGGGAATGTGTTCAATCGCACCGGTCGAAGCTTTTGCGACCGTCGAAGTCAGTCCGACCGCTCTGCGTTTCGGAATCACGATGCCGTGTGCACCGACAGCGTCAGCCGTTCTCATGATGGAACCCAGATTATGAGGGTCTTCCAGCTCGTCCAATATGAGAAAGAAAGGCTGTTCGTTTCTCTCTTCCGCTCTTTTATATAATTCGTCTAATTGTGCATATTCATATGCCGCCACCTGGGCGACAACACCCTGATGCTGCCCCTCCACCATCTGATCGAGTTTTTTCCTCGGTACAAATTGAATGGTGACGCCGCGCTTTTTAGCAAGCTCCATAACTTGCTGGGCCTGTCCTTTTACTGTGTTTTCCGCCATCCATAACTTATACAGCTTGCGATCTGACTTCAACGTCTCAATCACCGCGTTTTTTCCTATGACGTAATCATGTTGCTGACTCATTTGTTTTCCTCCCTGACGTCCCGACTTGTATAGCCTCAGCAATCAGCTGATTCAGTCTTTCTTCTCTTTTCTCAAGAAAAAGGTATCCGAGTAAAGCCTCAAAAGCTGTACTATGGCGGTACGTCTGTACATCTGTGTTTTTAGGCGTCGTCCCTGATTTCGCGTTTCTGCCTCTTCTCAGCACGGCTTCCTCTTCCTCCGTGAAAAAGGATTCGTCCTGAAGGCGGAACAATATGTCTGCCTGTGATTTTGCCGATACAATCCGGCTCGCCTTCTTATGAAGGTCATTCGGTTTCGTAAAGCCCTGCTTAAGCAGGTGATGCCGGACGTATATTTCAAAAATGGCATCACCCATATAAGCAAGCGCAAGACCGTTTAACTGCTTTGAATCTTTGATTTGTTCAAATTGAAGCATCCGCTTACTCTCCCCGCTTCCAGCGAGTTCCCTGGGCCGTATCTTCAAGAATGATATTCATGCTTTTCAGCTGATCGCGAATCTGGTCTGACAAAGCAAAATCGCGATTGCGGCGGGCTTCATTTCTCTTCTCAATCAACTCTTCAATCTCTTCGTCGACAAGCTCTTCTTCGCCGAGCGTAAGTCCGAGAACAGATCCGATTCTGTCAAACATGCTGATAAAGGCTTTAATGACGTGATCCGCCGTATTGTCTTCCTGCATGTAGTAATTGGCGAGCTTCGCCAGATCAAACCAAACGGAAATCGCATTCGCCGTATTAAAATCATCATCCATTGCTTCTTCAAACGCAGTGCGGTGCTCTTCGATTTTAGCGAGCCATTCCTCATCATTGTCAGTCAGATTCGTGCTGCTAATCAAACGATGGTTTAAATTACTGTAGGCCGTCTTCAGGCGGTTAAACGCGTTTTTTGTTTTCTCAAGCAGCTCTTCCGAATAGTTGATCGGGTGGCGGTAATGAACGGACAGCATGAAAAATCTCAAAAGCTGCGGGTCATGTTGCTTAATGATATCGTGCACCAAAACAAAGTTGCCGAGCGATTTTGACATTTTCTCATTATCGATATTGATATATCCGTTGTGAAGCCAGTATTTTGCGAATGTCTTGCCTGTTAATGCTTCAGATTGGGCGATTTCGTTTTCATGGTGCGGGAATGTCAGGTCCTGACCGCCGGCATGAATATCGATTTCGTCACCCAAATACTTTTTCACCATTGCGGAGCATTCAATATGCCAGCCCGGGCGGCCTTTTCCCCAAGGGCTATCCCATGAAATTTCTCCGTCCTTAGCAGCTTTCCAAAGAGCAAAGTCCAGCGCATCCTCTTTCTTCTCGCCGACACGGATACGCGCGCCTGATCTGAGTTCATCAATTGATTGCTGAGATAGCTTGCCGTACCCTTCGAAGGCCCTTGTTTTGAAATAGACGTCGCCTTCTGATTCATAAGCGTAGCCTTTTTTAATCAGCTCGCTGACAAATTCAATAATGGCATCCATATTTTCCATGACCCGGGGGTGAAGATCCGCTTTCCGGCATCCGAGGGCGCCCACATCTTCAAAATACGCTTTAATGAACCGTTCAGAAATGGTCGGGACGTCCTCGCCGAGCTCGTTGGCCGCCTTAATCAGTTTGTCGTCAACATCGGTGAAATTCGATACGTATTGGACATCGTATCCTTTATACTCTAAATAGTTGCGTACGGTATCATACACAATCGCCGGACGGGCGTTTCCGATATGAATATAGTTGTATACAGTCGGTCCGCACACGTACATTTTTACTTTGCCTTCCTCAAGAGGAACGAATGTTTCTTTTTTCCGTGTCAATGTATTATAAAGTGTAATGGTCATTTTTGGTTGATCCTTTCTTTTTTATCTTCCAGTTCAGCCTGCAGTTCAAAAATCTGCTGCTCCAATGCTCTAAACCGGTCAGCAACCGGGTCGGGCAAGTCTTGGTGATTGAGATCGCGTTTGATTTTTCTTCCGTTCTGAATGACGACTTTCCCCGGTATGCCGACAACGGTCGAAAAGTCGGGAACATCACGAAGCACAACGGAACCGGCCCCTACTTTAGAACCCTGCCCGACCGTAATAGAGCCGAGCACCTTCGCTCCGGTTGCAATTAAAGCATCATCTTTTATGGTCGGATGCCGCTTCCCCTTTTCTTTTCCCGTTCCCCCGAGAGTGACACCTTGGAATACCGTCACGTTATTGCCGATTTCACATGTTTCCCCTATGACGACCCCCATACCGTGGTCAATGAAAAACCTTCTCCCGATGGTCGCGCCGGGATGGATTTCAATTCCGGTAAAGAAACGGGCAATCTGTGATATCAGGCGCGCCAGGAAGAAAAATCTCCGTTTATATAAAGCATGTGCAATCCGATGCGCCCATATAGCATGTAAACCAGAATAAGTTAAAACAACTTCGAAATAGCTTCTTGCTGCCGGATCTTGATCGAACACTGTATCTATGTCTTCTTTTAGCATTTTAAAAAACACATGCTTCCCCCCATTCTCTCCCCGCTCCAGTCTGTTTTTCCGCCTATAAAAAAAGCGCCTCTGCATGTAAACATGACAGAGACGCTTTTACCGCGCGGTTCCACTCTGTTTGAAAAACAAGTCACTGTTTTCCCAACTTAAAAGCCGGTAACGGCGGCGGCCGCCTTTAAATACTGATTTCCGCAGAAATGTTCTTCAAAGGTCTTAAGGGCGCACTTCTAAAACATGACGCATGAATCTCTCTCAGCCGATGAAGATTCTTTCTGTAATGGTCATTGTTTTATACTCTTCCCTGTCAACAATCGTATATTTAAATGCTTTTCAGGCGTCTGACGGCTGTTTCTCTGCCGATCAGCTCAATGGCCTGCGGAAGCTCAGGACCGTGTGTCTGACCGGTAACCGCTACACGAATCGGCATGAACAGCTTTTTGCCTTTATGGCCTGTTTCTTTCTGAACAGCTTTGATTGAGGCTTTGATCAGCTCAGGCGTAAATTCTTCAAGCTCTTCAAGCTTGGCAGCAAATACGCTGAGCACTTCAGGCACCTGTTCCTCTTCCAGAACGGCTTTTGCCTCTTGATTATACTCGATCTCATCTTTAAAGAACAAATCAGTCAGCTCGACAATTTCAGCGCCGTAGCTCAATTGCTCATGGTAAAGAGAAATTAATTTACGAACCCATTCCTGCTCCTCGGCAGAAAGCTCAGTGCCGACTTTTCCTGCTTTTTGCAGGTGCGGCAGGGTCAGCTCAACCACTTGATCAAGATCCAGCGCTTTGACGTATTGGTTGTTGACCCATTTCAGTTTATGCATATCAAACAGAGCCGGTGACTTAGACAAACGATTCACATCAAAAATTTCAATGAATTGTTCTCTTGTGAAAAGCTCTTCTTCACCGACGGGAGACCAGCCGAGAAGTCCGATAAAGTTAAACAGCGCTTCAGGCAGGTAACCCAGCTCATCATACTGCTCAATAAACTGGATAATTGATTCATCACGTTTACTTAATTTTTTGCGGCTTTCGTTTACGATAAGCGTCATATGTCCGAAGACAGGAACATCCCAGCCGAATGCCTGGAAAATCATGATCTGTTTCGGTGTATTTGAAATGTGATCCTCACCGCGGAGCACGTGCGTCATTTTCATTAAGTAATCGTCAATCGCGACGGCAAAGTTATACGTCGGTGTTCCGTCTTTTTTGACGATGACAAAGTCGCCGATGCCGTCTGATTCAAAAGAAATCTCACCTTTTACGATATCGTTAAATGCGATGATTTTCCCTTCCGGCACGCGAAAACGGATGCTCGGCTGTCTGCCTTCGGCTAAAAACTGCTCCTGCTCTTCCTGAGTCAGGTTTCTGTGTTTGCCGGAATAGCGCGGCATTTCCCCGCGGGCGATTTGCTCTTCACGTTCTTTCTCAAGTTCTTCTTCCGTACAGAAACATTTATAAGCAAGCCCTTTTTCAAGAAGCTCTTCATAGTACTTTTTGTAAATGTCGTTACGCTCAGACTGGCGGTACGGGCCGTATTCTCCGCCGATATCCACACTTTCATCCCAGTCCATGCCGAGCCATTTCAAATAGTTGAGCTGGCTTTGCTCTCCGCCTTCAATATTTCGCTTTTTGTCCGTATCCTCAATCCGGATAATAAACTTTCCGCCTTGGCTGCGGGCAAATAAATAGTTAAAAAGCGCCGTTCTGGCGTTACCGATATGCAAATGTCCGGTCGGACTCGGTGCATAACGAACGCGTACTTCATTTCCCATGTTCAAATACTTCCTTTCATCTCGTCTGTAGCCTCTAGCCGAATATATGTATCTATTCTACCACCAAATAGACCGGGCATCAAAACAATGATCAGGCTTTTTGGATCAGAACGGTCGCCTGAGCGGCAATTCCTTCGGCTCTTCCGGTAAACCCGAGCTTTTCTGTCGTCGTCGCTTTTACGTTTACTTGAGAGACGTCCGCCTCAAGGCCTTCCGCTATCCGTTTTCTCATAGCATCAATATGCGGCGCCATTTTCGGCTTTTGCGCAATAATCGTGCAGTCTATATTTCCGAGTACGTACCCTTTTTCTTTTACAATGTTCCAGACATGCTGAAGCAGCTTAAAAGAGTCCGCATCCTTGAATTCCGGATCAGTATCCGGGAAATGCTTGCCGATATCTCCTTCACCTGCCGCTCCGAGACACGCGTCTGCGACTGTATGCAGCAATACATCCGCATCTGAATGTCCGAGCAGCCCCTTTTCATAAGGAATTTCAATTCCGCCGATGATGAGAGGACGGCCTTCCGTTAATTGATGCACATCAAATCCTTGTCCGATTCTAAACATTATGATTCCCACTTTCCGCTTTCATGATTGCTTTCGCAAATATCAGGTCATCCGGCGTTGTCAGCTTAATATTGGTATAGCTGCCTTCAACGATACTCACCTGATATCCATCAAGACGCTCGACGAGGCTGGCGTCATCCGTCCCTAAGAAGCCTTTGTTTTCCGCTTCCATATGCGCCGTCTTCAATAAAGAAAGACGAAAAGCCTGCGGCGTTTGAACGGCCCACAAGCTTGAACGATCAAAGGTCTCCGCAACCCGGGAGCCTTCCGCCCGTTTTATCGTGTCTTTCACAGGAACAGCCAGGACAGCCGCTCCCGCCTCCTCTGCTGTTTCAACGAGCTTATCGATATGCTGATGTGTGACAAACGGTCGCGCTCCGTCATGAACAAGGACGACCGCTTCCTTATCAATCACTTTCAGTCCTTCGTATACACTGTGCTGACGCTCCGCACCTCCGGTAACAAGCTCAATTTCCGTCTGAATCGGAAATTGGGCCAGCAGCTGGCGAAAATCTTCCCGTTCACTCTCGTTTATCACCAGGATTATTTTCTGACAGGGTGCGTGGCTTTCAAAAACCCGCAGTGTGTGTATAATAACAGGCGCACCTTTTAAGCTGATGAACAGCTTATTTTTCCCGGCCTTCATCCGTTTTCCTTGTCCGGCAGCCGGAATAACGACAACATATTCCATATGAACTCCCTCTTAAAGAGCTTTCTCAAGCAGCTTGGGCTTGGCAAAAATCATTCGTCCCGCCGCTGTCTGCAGTACGCTGGTTACGAGCACATCAATATGTTTCCCTATATAATTGCGGCCTTCTTCCACAACAATCATCGTCCCGTCATCCAAGTAAGCCACACCTTGATTATGCTCTTTCCCGTCCTTAATCACCTGCACATTCATCTCTTCGCCCGGAAGCACAACCGGCTTCACCGCGTTTGCAAGGTCATTAATATTCAGTACCGCAACCTTCTGAAGCTCGCATACTTTATTTAAATTAAAATCATTCGTCACAACGACGCCGGATGTCAGCTTCGCAAGTTTGACAAGCTTGCTGTCAACCTCCTGAATGTCCTCGAAGTCGCCTTCATAAATTTCAACCGTAATATCCAGTTCCTTTTGAATGCGATTCAAGATATCCAGTCCGCGGCGTCCTCTGTTACGTTTTAAAACATCTGAAGAATCAGCGATATGCTGTAATTCCTCCAGCACAAATTGAGGAATGACAATGACGCCTTCTAAAAAGCCCGTCTGACAAATATCTGCAATTCTCCCATCAATAATAACACTTGTATCCAAGATTTTCAGCCTTTTATCCTGTTCCTCCTGCTCCTCATCAGCACTTCCCTTTTTCTTCTGCATTCTTGCAGAAATGGAGAAAAGACTGATCAGTTCATCCTTTTTCTTAAATCCGACTTGGAAGCCCAGATAACCGAGAAAGAAAGCCAGAAAGACCGGAATGATGGTGCTGAATATACGGTACGGAATATTGTCCAGCGGAATCACGTTTACAATGAGATATGCGATGATAAGTCCAAAAACCAATCCGAGACTCCCGAATAACAGATCCGGCACCGGAGCTCTCAGCAAAGAATCTTCAATCCATTTTACCCAATTAATCACATATTCTGTCGTCCATATACTGATGAGAAAAAAGATAATAGCACCAATTGCAGCAGACGTATATGCGTTTGTTATTAAAGGTATGTCCTGTATATTTGACAGCACAAACAATTCAGGTATTAAAAAGATACCGACAACGCCGCCCACAATAATGAAGAACGCCTGAACTATTCGTTTTAACATACCTCCACCTCCTTTTAAGTAACATTTTTTCAGCAGACTGTCAGAGCCTACAAATTCAGAATAAACAAAAACTAACAATAATATACCCGGATTCCGACAGGTTTAAGCGATTCTTAAAGCTGTCTATCTATATAGTGTTTTTCCTGAAGGCGTTTTAAGCCTTTTTTGATTTTTTTGGCGCGCACTTCGCCGATACCCTCAACATCATCAAGCTCTTCTACAGTGGCTTCCGTTATGCTTGGCAAAAATCCGAACGCCTCAACCACATTTTCAACAATCGGCATCGGCAGACGCGGAATTTTGTTCAGCAGCCTGTATCCTCTCGGGAGCACATAATCATCAAGATTGGTAGAAGCCGGATATCCAAGCAGCTTAAACAGAATGGAATCATCAAGCAGATCATAGCTGGACATATCCTGAAGCTCTTTTAACAGCACGAACGGATCTTTGATTTTTTCTTTGACATAGTCTTTGATGAAAAGTGCTGCCTCTTCTTCCATGTCCGTAATCAGTTCAATCACCTGCAGACGGATTAAGTGGCCTTCCGTTCCGAGTTCTTTAATATACATATTGATTTCATTTTTTATTCGGAGCACCATTTCATATCGATGCATGACGGACAGCACGTCACTGAATGTCACAAGCTCCTCAAACTCTAATGCGTTTAAAGCCGTAATCGTTTTGTCTAAAATGGTTTTATACTTCTCAAGCGTTTGAATGGCCTGATTTGCCTTTGTTAAAATAAATCCTATGTCCTTTAGTGTGTACTTCATGCTGTCCTGATATAACGTAATGACATTTCTGCGCTCAGAAATGGCGATGACGAGACAGCCGGTCTGCTTCGCCACCCGTTCCGCCGTACGGTGTCTCATTCCCGTTTCTGAAGAAGAAATGGTCGCCTCCGGCATAAGCTGCGTATTCGCATAAAGAATTTTCTGGCCGGAATCACTTAAAATAATGGCACCGTCCATTTTGGCCAGCTCGTATAAGTGAGCGGGCGCAAATGATGTATTAATATGAAAACCGCCATCCACGACTTGCTTTACCTTATCATTGTATCCGACAACAATCAGGCCGCCTGTATTTGCCCGAAGTACATTCTCTATCCCGGCTCTGAGCGGGGTGCCCGGTGCAACGAACTGCAGAATTGCAGACAGGTCAAGCTCTTGTTTCGCCCCTTTTTTCTCTTTTTCCATCTATTATGATCCTCCTAATGAAGTACGAAGCGCTTCTGCAACATTTGCTACTCCGACAACCTCAATCCCTTTTGGTATTGTCCACCCGTCTGCATTCGCCTCAGGTATGATCATGCGCTTGAAGCCGAGTTTCGCCGCTTCCTTTACGCGCTGTTCGATTCTTGACACCCTGCGGACTTCTCCTGTCAGACCTACTTCACCGATAAAGCAATCTGCGGGATTCGGCGGTGTATCTCTGAAGCTTGAGGCAATGCTGACGGCTACTGCCAAATCAATCGCCGGTTCATCCAGTTTGACCCCGCCGGCGACCTTTAAATACGCATCTTGATTTTGAAGCAAAAGACCCACCCGCTTCTCAAGCACAGCCATAATTAACGATACCCTGTTGTGGTCAATGCCTGTAGCCATGCGGCGCGGGTTTCCAAAACTGGTCGGTGAAATGAGCGCCTGGATTTCAACCAGAATCGGTCTCGTTCCTTCCATTGACGCAACGATACTCGAACCCGATGCCCCGGCAGAACGCTCTTCCAAGAAAATTTCAGAAGGGTTCAGCACTTCCGTAAGCCCCTCTTCCCGCATTTCAAAGATGCCCATTTCATTTGTGGAGCCGAAACGGTTTTTTACGGCCCGCAAAATACGGAATGTATGGTGCCGCTCTCCTTCAAAGTATAGAACGGTATCGACCATGTGCTCAAGCAATCTCGGCCCTGCGATCGATCCTTCTTTTGTGACGTGCCCGACGATAAAAATAGGTATGCCGTTTGTTTTCGCGATTTTCATCAATTCAGCCGTACATTCTCTTACTTGTGATACACTGCCGGGAGCCGAGGTGATATCACTTTGATAAACGGTCTGAATGGAGTCTACGACAACAAATGCGGGTTTCATCTCTTGTATAGCAGACGAAATATACTCCATATCGGTTTCAGATAAAACATGTAACATTTGGCTGTTGATTCCAAGTCTGTCGGCGCGCAGCTTCGTTTGCTTCACGGATTCTTCCCCTGAAATGTAAAGCACGCTGCCGGCCGTATCTGCTAATTGTGCGGATACTTGGAGAAGGAGCGTTGATTTTCCGATCCCGGGATCGCCGCCGATTAATACTAACGAGCCTTTCACAACGCCGCCGCCAAGCACTCTGTTGAATTCTTCGAGCTTTGTTTGGACGCGGGGTTCTTCCGATGTTTCAATTGATGTAATGGGTGATGGTTTCTGGACGGTTTGAACGGAGTGGGAGAAAGCCGCCCGCCGATTCGCCGGCGCTTTTTTTATGGTTTCTTCCACCATTGTATTCCAAGCCCCGCAGCCCGGGCACTTTCCCATCCATTTTGCGGATTCATAACCGCATGAGTGGCAGATGAATTTTGTTTTTGATTTAGCCATATATGTTGTAAGACCTCTTCCTTATCGAATATTTCTCTATATAACAAAGTGAGGCATACACTTGCTTACGTATGCCTCATGTTTGTCACTATATTAGTTCGTTTTAGCAGTTGTTTTTACGACAAATTCGCCGTCCTCAACATCAAGAACAATGTGCTGGCCTTTATCAATATTGCCTCTGAGGAGTTCTTCTGATAACCGGTCCTCCACATGCTTTTGAATCGCTCTTCTTAACGGACGTGCGCCGTATTCCAAATCGACGCCCTCTTCTGCCACTTTTGCTTTTGCAGCATCCGTCAGCTCGATAGAGAGATCTTGTTCTTTCAGACGTTTTGTTAACTGATCAGACATAAGCGACACGATGTCTGTAAGATGTTTTTTCTCAAGGGAGTGGAAGACGATAATTTCGTCAATCCGGTTGATAAACTCAGGTCTGAAGGCACGCTTCAGCTCTCCCATGACTTTGTCTTTCATGTCTTTATGGTTTTGTGATTCATCCTGCACATTGAAGCCCACATATTTGTTGCGTTTCAGCTCGCTCGCTCCGACGTTTGACGTCATAATCAGGATCGTGTTGCGGAAATCCACAGTGCGCCCTTTTGAATCAGTCAAGCGTCCGTCTTCAAGCACTTGCAGGAGTATGTTAAACACATCAGGGTGCGCTTTTTCAATTTCATCAAGCAGTACGACAGAGTAAGGTTTTCTTCTCACTTTTTCTGTCAGCTGGCCGCCTTCATCATAGCCGACATATCCCGGAGGAGAACCGACAAGACGTGAAGTTGAGTGTTTCTCCATGTATTCGGACATATCCACTCTGATCATCGCTTCCTCATCACCGAAAATGGATTCCGCCAGCGCTCGTGCCAGCTCTGTCTTCCCAACGCCTGTAGGGCCTAAGAAGATGAATGAACCAATCGGGCGTTTCGGGTCCTTCAGACCGGCTCTTGCACGTCTGACAGCCTTTGCAACGGCTACAACAGCTTCATCCTGGCCGATGACGCGGGAGTGCAGAATGCTTTCCATATTGAGAAGCTTATCTGTTTCCGTTTGGGCAATTTTAGATACAGGCACCCCGGTCCAGCTGGATACAACCATCGCGATATCCTCTACAGAAACTTCGGAGTTCTCCTGTCCTTGTTTTTCTTTCCAGGTTTTTTTCGTGTCTTCCACCTGTTCTCTCAGGCGCTGCTCCGTATCACGAAGGGAAGCCGCTTTTTCAAACTCCTGGCTCTGAACGGCAGCGTCTTTTTCCTTGCGAACTTCATCGAGTTTCTGCTCAAGCTCTTTTAAGTTCGGAGGCGTTGTGAACGAACGGAGACGCACTTTTGAACCGGCTTCATCAATTAAATCGATCGCTTTATCCGGAAGGAAGCGGTCAGAAATATAACGGTCGGACAATTTTACCGCCGCTTCAATCGCTTCATCGGTAATGGATACGCGGTGATGCGCTTCATAGCGGTCACGGAGTCCTTTTAAAATTTGAATGCTTTCATCGGCTGAGGGCTGATCCACCTGAATCGGCTGGAAACGACGCTCGAGAGCGGCGTCTTTTTCGATATATTTACGGTATTCATCAAGCGTTGTCGCACCGATGCATTGGAGCTCTCCGCGGGCCAGTGAAGGTTTTAAGATATTCGATGCGTCAATCGCACCTTCTGCTCCCCCCGCTCCAATCAGTGTATGCAGTTCGTCAATGAATAAAATAATATTGCCGGCCTGACGTATTTCATCCATTACTTTTTTCAAGCGGTCTTCAAATTCTCCGCGGTATTTCGTACCGGCTACAACCGTACCCATGTCTAATGTCATTACGCGTTTATCACGTAAAATTTCCGGCACTTCATTATTGATGATCTGCTGTGCGAGGCCTTCAGCAATCGCAGTTTTACCTACACCCGGTTCTCCGATAAGAACGGGGTTATTCTTCGTTCTGCGGCTTAATACCTCAATAACACGCTGAATTTCTTTGCTTCGGCCGATAACCGGATCAAGACTGTCTTCCTTCGCAATCGCAGTTAAATCACGCGCCAGACTGTCCAGCGTCGGCGTGTTTGCATTGCTGTTCGTACCGGATGCAGAAGATCCCGTCTCATTGCTTCCCAGAAGCTGCAGCACTTGCTGTCTCGCCTTATTCAAGCTGACACCGAGATTATTCAGAACTCTCGCCGCTACGCCTTCTCCTTCACGAATCAGTCCGAGAAGTATGTGTTCTGTTCCCACATAAGAATGTCCTAGCTTTCTGGCTTCATCCATGCTGAGCTCAATGACTTTTTTTGCTCTTGGCGTATAATGAATCGTTTGAGACATTTCCTGTCCCCGTCCGATTAAGCTCTCCACTTCTTTCTGAATTTTATCCGAACCGAGTCCGAGTGCTTGGAGTGCTTTAGCCGCAATCCCTTCTCCTTCACGAACCAGACCTAATAAGATATGTTCAGTTCCAATATTGTTATGGCCTAAGCGCAGTGCTTCTTCCTGTGCCAGTGCCAATACCTTTTGAGCTCGCTCTGTAAACCTTCCAAACATCATATCGAATCATCCTCCTGTCTATTTGCACTCATTTCTAAATGCAGCCTTTCCCTGATAAGAGCCGCTCTTCTCGCGTCTCTTTCGTTCGGCCGTAATGCACCGCCCGAATATTGCTGGAGAAAACCCGGCTGTGTCAAAATCATCAGTTCATTAAGTATATTGCTTGATAGCCCTTTAATGATCCCCAGGTCTATCCCCAGCCGAACGTCAGAAAGGCATTTCGCCGTTTCCTTTGATTCAATCATACGGCAGTTGGATAAAACACCGTAAGACCTGAATACCCGGTCCTCCAATTCAATTTTCGAGGTTTGGTAAAGCGCTTCTCGGGCTGAACGTTCCTGCTCAATCAGCTGGGCAGCCACACTGTTTAAATCATCTACAATGTCCTGTTCTGATTTTCCGAGTGTGATTTGATTTGAAATTTGAAAGATATTTCCTAATGCTTCGCTGCCTTCACCGTAAATTCCTCTAACAACTAAACCTAATTGGTTAATTGCCGGTATAATTCGATTCATTTGCCTAGTTAATACAAGGCCCGGCAAATGCATCATGACTGAAGCCCTTAGTCCCGTCCCTACATTTGTAGGACAGCTTGTTAAGTACCCTCTCTTCTCTCCAAAGGCGTAATCCACTTTCTCCTCAATCCAGTCATCAACCTGGTTTGCCGCTTTTATGGCATTGAGAAGCTGGAAGCCGGGGAAGAGGCATTGAATTCTGATATGATCTTCTTCATTTAACATAATGCTGACTTCTTCATTTTCAGAAAGCAGACAGCCGCCAAAAGGAGATTCCGTTAAATTCGGGCTGATCAGATGTTTCTCCATCAGCACCCGTTTTTCCAAAGGCTGAGCTTCACTCATTCTGATTAAATGAAATTGACCGATATCAGGCAGTTCTTTTCCTGAAAAGTGATCTTCGAATTGCTGAATGATGGATGAGGCTTCTTCATTCGTATACCGGGCGGGAAACTTTATATTTTCAAAGTTTCGGGCCAACCGTATACGGCTGCTGAGTACAATGTCACTTTCAGGTCCCTTTTGCTTCATCCAATTGCTTAGTGCGTCCTGAATAAAATGCTTGAGCGACATTACCCTTGTTCCCCCTCACTGTCTTTACTTTTTAACTTCTGCTCTAACGATCGGATCTGATCCCTGACCTCCGCTGCTCTTTCAAACTCTTCGTGGTGTATTAAAGATTCAAGTTCTTTTTTTAACATTTCCATTTGCCGTCTTACATGCAGGTTTCCGCCTATTCGTTTTGGAATTTTCCCGGCATGCACCGTATTCCCGCTGTGAACTTTTCGCAAGATCGGCGTAATTTGGCTGTAGAACGTATCGTAACATTCCGCACAGCCGAAACGCCCTGTTTTTCTCAGCTGCTGAAACGTCATACCGCATTTCTTACAAGCTGTCCCTTGCTCTGAATAGCCGAACATTTGAGAACCGGTGTTTTGAAATGAAGACTCCATATTCAGCAGTCCTGATAATAAATTATGGATCGAGAACCCTTGGTTTCCACTTATACTGTATGAATCGCTATTTTCTTTTGCACATTGTTCACAAATATGAACTTCTTGTTTTTCTCCATTAACAACTTTCGTAAAGTGAAAAGTGGCCGGTCTCTCATTGCATTCTTGACAAATCAATCTTTTCACCCGCTTACTTTAGTTTTAAAGATGTGAGCATTGCTTTCATCATTCTGGCTCTTAGTTCATCCCGTTCGGGCAAATCAATATATAGAACTGAACGATCCATTACACTCACCATCATTTTAGCTTCTCTTTCCGAAATAACTCCGTCCTCTAACAGTCTGAGAATAATGTCATCAGAGGCTGCCTGGGACAAGTGGGTATGAATCTGCGAAATAATATTATTGATGAGGACGACTTCGTTATTCATTTTAATTTTGATAATACGAATATAACCGCCGCCTCCCCGTTTACTTTCAACAATATATCCTCTTTCACTTGTAAATCTGGTGTTGATGACATAATTTATTTGGGAAGGAACACATTGAAATTTATCAGCGATTTCACTGCGTTTGATCTCTAAAATTTCTTTGCCATTTTGATCCAATACTTGTTTCAAGTACTGTTCAATGATGTCAGAAATATTATGTCCCACTCAACCCCCTCCTTCATTGACTTTGACTATATTTGACTTTAACCTTACTATAAGGTGTTTCGCAAAATTTTTCAACTGTATCGCTCTATCTCTATTATTTCCACTTTGCACAAGCATAAAACCTGCTTTTGCAAAAAGGCATATCGTTACGTTTCTCATATTATATAATGTATGCAGAAAAACACAAAAAAGGCAGCTCATAATGAGCTGCCTTTACCGTAATGATAGCTTGGCGGCGTCCTACTCTCACAGGGGGAAACCCCCGACTACCATCGGCGCTGAAGAGCTTAACTTCCGTGTTCG
>NZ_JBXARS010000009.1:0-208176 GCF_058808515.1 Bacillus sp. GW821-FHT11D08 | reverse complement strand
GCACATCGCTGTGCGATTTATTTAAAACTTTGAATTAACAGGTACGTTTTGTCTTGTTTAGTTTTCAAAGATCATTATAATGGAGCGGGTGATGAGAATCGAACTCACGACATCAGCTTGGAAGGCTGAGGTTTTACCACTAAACTACACCCGCGTTTGAATTGGCGCGCCCGAGAGGAGTCGAACCCCTAACCTTTTGATCCGTAGTCAAACGCTCTATCCAATTGAGCTACGGGCGCTTATCAGGCGACTTAACTATCATACTACCAATCAGTTATGATGTCAAGTGTTTTTTTATTTCTTTTCGAAGTCTTTTTCTCGACCTCATTCATTATACACGCTTTTGAGAATTTGTAAAGTCTTTTTTTAAAAGATCATTTTCTCATTTGTCGTTTTCGCTTTGTTCATCAGCGACGTTTAATAATATACCACGCACTTTAAATTAGGTCAACACTTTTACGAAACTTTTTTCTCACTTGTTATTCCCTTCTATATAATAAATAAAAAAGCAGGATTCCTAGGAACCCCGCGTCTATTCAGATTACCCGCTCACCTTGGCTTCCGCGCTATTACGATCTGTTTTTTCATAAGCACGGAAGTTTTGTTCAAGCTGTTCGAGCGACAGACCTTTCGTTTCCGGAAGGAACCTTTTCACAAATATAACGGACGCTATCCCTAACAAGACAAAAATGAAGAAGGTTGCAGACAATCCGATGTTTGCGAGCAGGACCGGAAAAGTGAAACCCACAAGGAAGTTCACGATCCAGAGGCAGAAGACAGTGACCCCCATACCAAGTCCCCGCAATCGAAGCGGGAATATCTCCGACAGCATCAGCCAGGTCACCGGAGAGACAGCCCCCTGCTGAAACGCAAGGAAAGTGACTGTTAATGAAAGAACCACATAAGGAAGAGCGGGCGATCCTTTCAGCACAACAGACAGAACTCCGATCAAAAGCAGCACCGCAGTCGTTCCGATCAGCCCCGTCATCAGCATCGGGCGGCGGCCGACTTTGCCGAGAAGCCATATTCCCACAAAAGTCGCGAGCACCGAAATTACACCGTTAGCGATATTGCCGATTAATGCGGCTTTTGTCTCGAAACCGGCATCTTTTAAAATTTGAGTTCCATAATACATAATTGAATTCACGCCGGTGAGCTGCTGCACTACCGCAATTCCGATCCCGATAAACACAATGCGGCGCACCCATGGAACGGCAAGATCCTTAAAGGTCGCCCGCTCCATCTCAGCTTCCTTATGAAAGGCAGATTCAATTTCAGCGAGCTCAGACTTCGCTTTCTCTTCATTCCTTATTCGCCGGAGAACGTGCAGAGCATCTTCTTTTCTCCCTTTAGAAACCAGCCAGCGCGGACTTTCAGGAACTTTCAGCATACCGAAAAACAAAAATACCGCCGGAAGGGCCGCGATAACGAGCATATAACGCCAGGCGTGAGAGGTATCACCAAGCACATTGCCGATGATAGCATTACACGTGAAGGCAAGCAGCTGGCCTGTTACAATCATCAATTCATTTTGAGTAACCATTCTCCCTCGGCTTTCCGCCGGCGACATTTCAGCCAAATACGCCGGAACGGTTACGGATGCTCCCCCGACGGCAAGCCCCAGCAGAAAACGGGAGATGACCATAACAGATACGTTAGGCGCCAGTGTACATCCAAGCGTCGCTGCAAAGAACAAAACGGCAAGGATAAGGATATTTTTACGTCTGCCGTTATAGTCCGACAATCTCCCTCCGAAAACTGCTCCGATCGCAGCCCCCAAGAGCAGGGAGCTCGCCACCATCCCTTCAGTCAAAGCGGTAAGATTAAGCTGGTCAGCTTCCGCCATAAACGGCAGCGCCCCATTAATTACACCTGTATCGTAGCCGAAAAGTAGACCCCCGAACGTCGATACTAAAATGATGGTTCTCAAAAATGAATGCTGGCTGCTATTTTTATTCATCTTCAAATCCTCCTAGTTTTTACATAGAGATAATATCGGAATATTCAGTTATCAATATTTGCACCTATAACGTCTGCATACAAGTTCTGACCGTCCAAAACAGTTATATAAGAAGAAAATAATCCGAAAGCGTTATCATTTATAGTGATTATCCGCTCTCCCCTCTCGTCAAATTGTTATTTTATAGTTACTTTGTAGTGAAGTTATAATGATATTATTGGCATTTATGTTATTATCATAATTTTAAAAGCGCTTTCAGTCAATAAATATTTCAGAAAATTTTATAACTTACCTTTATATTACCTATATGTAACCAATTTGTGTTTTTAATCGGCTCATTTTCACGATATACTCAATAGTTAATCTCTTCTCAATAAATAATTGATTATATATTGAAAACCCCCAACTGCTGATTGGGGGGTTTTTGATTTATTCTTCGTTTATTGTAACGATCGTTCTTCCTCTCGCTTCTCCTTTTAAAAGAGCAGGAAGCGTATCCGGCAGCTCTTCAAGTGTAATTTCCTTTTGAATAAAGGCCTCCAGATCTGCAGGCTTGAAGTCATCAGCTAAACGCTGCCATGTTTTCTTTCTTGTCTCCATCGGACAGAATACGGAATCGATTCCCAAGAGACTGACGCCGCGCAATATAAACGGAAAGACTGTAGCCGGGAGTTTCGTTCCCGCTGTCAGTCCGCTCACAGCAACTGATCCGCCGTACTGAATCTGGCTGAGAACTGAAGCAAGCGGCTCACCTCCGACCGGATCGACGGCCGCTGCCCATTTTTGTTTTTGCATTGGTTTTAACGTGCCGTTATACACTTCGTCACGGTGAATGACCGTCTTTGCTCCGAGGCTCTTCAAATAGCCGCTTTCGTCTTCTTTTCCCGTACTGGCCTCGACCTCGTAACCTAAGGTTGAAAGAATGGAGACGGCAAAGCTTCCGACGCCGCCTGTCGCTCCTGTCACCAGCACCTTCCCTTTTTCAGGAGCGGCATGGTTTTCTTCAAGACGCTGGACGGACAATGCGGCAGTGAAGCCGGCGGTTCCGATCGTCATGGCTTCTTTAAGTGTCAGACCTTCAGGCAGCGGCACGATCCAATCTGCCGGAATGCGGGCCATCCCGCTATAACCGCCAAAGCGGGAAACACCTATGCCGTAGCTTGTCGCAATGACTTTATCCCCCTCTTTGAAACGGGCGTCATCTGAGGAAACGACGATTCCTGCTAAATCAATTCCCGGGACGAAAGGGTACGACGTTACGATCTTGCCGTCAGGAATGGCAGCCAAGCTGTCTTTATAATTCACCCCTGAGTAGCAAACCTTAATCAGCACTTCACCCTCGGGAAGGTCCTGAACCGCCAGCTTCCGTACGCTGACTGAAAACCGGTCTTCACGTTGATCGACTACTAACGCTTTAAATTGATCTGTCATCACTACGTCTCCTTAAAATGAATTGAATGGCTTTGGAAAAGCATAAAATAAGTTTGATTTGTTTTCAAATGTCCTGCCCCGTGTAGTATGATCAAAAGTAAAAACAGCGAAAGAGTGGTTACGCCTCATGTCTGATAAACAAAACAAAGATAACAAAAACAACAACAGCAGCAATCAGCCATTACCGGACATTATTCATACCGCCGTTTTCAAGGCGCCGATACAAGTTGTCTGGGATACGGTCTCCACTGCGGACGGCCTGTCTCTCTGGTTTATGCCGAATGATTTCACACCTCAAGAAGACAGTGAGTTTCAGCTGGAATCTCCGTTCGGTCCGTCTCCGTGCAAGCTGCTGGATATTGAAGCGCCGTACCGCCTTTCTTTTTCGTGGGATACGGAAGGCTGGATCGTTTCTTTTGTCTTAAAGGAAACGGAAAGCGGAGATACGGAATTCACTCTCATTCACGGCGGATGGAAAGAGCCGGAAGCCGTCATCAATAAAGTCAATCGGAAAAGCTCCGAGATTCACAGTACGATGGATCAAGGATGGAACGGGCTTGTCAACACGAAACTTCGCGGGGCGGTTGAGGCTTAACACAAAAGGACGGACACGCTTCCCGTCCTTTTTTTGATGCCGATACATAAAAACTGACTTTGCAAAGACACTAACAGAAGAACCGAAAACTTCTTTCAGGGGGCGCTGTTTATGTATTATTACAAAGAAGAGCTGATCAATATCATTAAACCGGACAAGCCGGACCCGGCCGCGGCCAAGGTGCTTCAGGAAATTTTAGGCGGGCACTACGGAGAAATGCGGACGATGATGCAATACTTTTTCCAAAGCTCTAATTTCAGAGGAAAAGAAAAACAGTTCCGTGACCTGCTTCGCGGTGTATTTTTAGAAGAGATCGCACACGTTGAGCTTGTCCAGCATACGATTAATGCGCTGCTCGACGAAAGCGGCGCTGAGGGCCCCGGAAATCAGGCGGCAGATCAGGCGCCGCTTGACGAAGCAGTTAAACACGCCAATCCGCACCATTTTATCATCGGAGCGCAAAGTTCTCTTCCTGTAGACGCCGGCGGCAATCCATGGAACGGGTCTTGGGTATACAACCACGGGAATCTGATTTCCGATTTATTGGACAATGTCGTGCTGGAATCAACCGGCGTGCTGCAAAAGACACGCATTTATGAAATGAGTTCAAATCAGACGTTCAGAGAAACACTCGGTTTTCTGATCGTCCGTGACAACGCCCATCAAAATGCATTTACAAAAGCGTTGGAAACACTGGGTGTCGAATGGGGCAAATTATTTCCCGTGCCGAATTATGATATTGAAAAATACCCGGAATGCCGGAAATTCGTTGAGATGGGTTATCATAATACTCAATTTAATTTCAGACTGGATCCGACACGGATCGGAGAAATTCTGCAGGGAACGACGCCGAGCCGAAACGGCGGCGAATTAAGTGTGTCCGAGCCTCCTAAAGGTTTCCCCGTGCCGGAACTTCCTGAGCTTCCGAATGAGCACAGCCCCGGACTGAAAGATATGAACTTGTAACAAAAAACGCCTGTTTCGGGCGTTTTTTGTTTTTCTGAATATGAGGTTTGAATGTGTTTAAAACGGGGAATATAAGCCGGGAGATCTTGCCATACGGCCGTTATTATAATGTGAGCACATTGCTGTACATACTTCGTTTCGAAAGTTGTCCTAATTTTCCAGCCGGCCGGCTGGGTATGTTTGAATGATAATGGGAATTATGTAAAGAGAACAATGTCTTTTCTAAGGAGGCAGCGAATGTCTAAGCAAGGAAACTTCCAGAAAACTATGTCACTTTTTGATCTTATTTTAATCGGCATGGGAGCCATATTCGGTTCGGCATGGCTGTTTGCCGTCAGTAACGTCGCCTCTAAAGCGGGTCCATCAGGCGTTTTTTCCTGGCTGATCGGCGGGGGAATCATCTTATTGATCGGCTTGGTTTATGCGGAACTGGGCGCCGCGCTGCCGCGGACCGGGGGAATTATCCGTTATCCCGTATATTCACACGGACACCTCGTCGGATATTTAATTTCCTTTGTCACCATTGTGGCATACACGAGTCTTATTTCTATAGAAGTCACGGCAGTCCGCCAATACGTGGCGTATTGGTTTCCCGGTTTGACCGTAAAAGGCTCCGATTCTCCGACAATTGCCGGGTGGATATTGCAATTTGCGCTGCTCTGCCTGTTCTTCCTCCTCAATTACTGGAGTGTCAAAACCTTTGCGAAAGCAAACTTCATTATTTCGATTTTTAAATATGTCGTACCGATTACGGTAATTGTGGTACTGATTTTTCATTTTCACCCGGGCAATATGACCGTTCACGGATTCGCGCCTTTTGGCTTCACCGGAATTCAGGCCGCGATTTCCACAGGCGGCGTCATGTTTGCATATCTTGGGCTGCATCCGATTGTAGCTGTCGCGAGTGAAGTGCAGAACCCCAAGCGGAACATTCCGATCGCATTGATTGTCTGTATTATCGTGTCTACTATTATTTACACCGTGCTGCAGCTCACTTTTATAGGGGCGATCCCGGCGGATACCCTGAAGCACGGATGGCCGGCTATCGGGACTGAATTCTCCCTTCCGTTCAAAGATATCGCCGTTTTGCTAGGTTTGGGGTGGCTGGCGACATTGGTCATTTTAGATGCGATTTTATCACCGGGCGGTAACGGAAATATCTTTATGAATACGACTTCACGTCTCGTCTATGCCTGGGCCAGAAACGGAACATTATTCAGCATTTTTTCTAAAGTCAATAAAGAAACCGGGACACCGCGCGCCTCCCTTTGGCTTTCGTTCGGTCTGGCTGTTTTTTGGACGCTTCCGTTCCCTTCTTGGAACGCTCTTGTCAACGTATGCTCCGTCGCATTGATTCTGTCTTATGCGATTGCGCCGATTTCTTCTGCGGCGCTGAGAGTCAACGCGAAGAATATTAACAGACCGTTTTATTTAAAAGGGATGAGCATCATCGGGCCGCTGTCGTTTATTTTTACCTCTTATATTGTATATTGGTCCGGATGGCGCACCGTATCCTGGCTTCTCGGTTCTCAAATTGTCATGTTTCTGATCTATCTCTGTTTCAGTAAATATGCTCCCAAAGATGATGTCAGCATACGGCAGCAGCTGAAATCAGCATGGTGGATCGTCGGCTTTTATGTCATGATGCTGATTTTCTCCTATCTCGGCTCGTTCGGCCACGGATTGGGCATTATCAGCAATCCGCTTGACCTGATTCTGATCGCCATCGGTTCGCTCGGTATTTATTATTGGGCAAAATATACGGGTCTGCCGAAGGCTATGATCGACAGTGATAAATGACGAATACCGGAAAGAAGTATGGTCTTCTTTCCGGTATTTTTATTTTAAGGGATGACAAAAAAGCGAACATGCGATAAAATGAATGACAGTCATTCATAAAAGGAGGAACCCCTCTATTGGCAAAACAAAGCTCGGGAAAATACGAAAAGATCCTGCAAGCCGCGATTGAAGTCATTTCTGAAAAAGGATTAGACAAAGCATCCATTTCAGAAATCGTCAAAAAAGCCGGAACGGCCCAAGGGACGTTTTACTTATATTTTTCTTCTAAAAACGCACTGATATCCGCGATTGCAGAAAACCTGCTCGACACTACGCTGGACAGAATAAAAGGGAAAACGGACGGTTCTGAAGATTTTTGGACGTTGCTGGACATTTTGGTAGATGAGACATTTCACATCACCCGGCTTCATAAAGATATTATCGTTCTCTGTTATTCCGGTCTTGCCATCGATCATTCGATGGAGAAATGGGAAGCCATTTATCAGCCTTATTATTCCTGGCTGGAAGGCGTGATCAATACGGCCATTGAACAGGGTGAGGTCCACAGCGGCATTCATGTCAGATGGACGGCCAGAACGATTATCAACGTTGTCGAGAACGCGGCTGAACGGTTTTATATCGGCTGTGAACAGGATGTCGATCTCGAAGTATATAAAAAAGAAATATTCAGCTTTCTCAAAAGAAGCTTGCAGAAATGATTGGCGGAGACCGATCATTTTTGACCGCCGTAAAAATGACTGACATTCATTCATAACTGAGGTGACTGTATCATGTATTGGCTGCTTGTATTGATAGCCGGACTGTTAGAAGTAGTTTGGGCGTCCGCCCTGAAGCATGCGGATTCGCTCTTTGATTGGATTGGTATTTTCCTTCTGATTGCCGTCAGCTTTCTGATGCTGATCCGCTCTTATAAAAAAATTCCGATGGCTGCCGCATATACCGTTTTTGTCGGAATAGGCACCGTCGGCACATATGTAACGGGCGTCATTTTAGGCGAATCGTTTTCAATCGGGCAAATATTCTTTTTGGCTTTGCTGTTGTCCGGCATTTTAGGAATGAAGGTATTTACGAAAGAAACTGAAACAAGGGGTGAACATTAATGGCATGGCTGCTGTTATTTATTGCCGGAGCGGAGGAAGTTGTAGCGGCCGTTGCCATGAAACATATTGACGGTTTTAAAAAAAAGTGGCCGCTGATTGTCATGGTAACAGGCTTTATGCTTTCATTCTTTTGCCTTTCCGGAGCGATGCAGGTTCTTCCCACAGGTGTCGCGTATGCCGCTTGGACCGGCATGGGAAGCATCGGCGTTTCGGCCGTGGGCATACTTTGGTTTAAAGAAAAATTCAATCTGTCACAATTGGTGTCTCTGGGGCTTATCCTCATCGGTGTCATCGGCTTAAAACTGACAGCGTGACGGCCTGAGACAGCTTTTCAAATAAAAAACAAAGGACCCTAAACGGGCCCTTTGTTTTTTTATGCTGTTTTGATCTGTTCCGCTTTTCCCGCTCCGACTCCGAAAATGAAAATCAGAACGGAGACTGCGATCAGCATGAATAACGGAACCGTCCAGCCGTGCGTGATGTCATGCAGCAAACCGAATACGAGCGGCCCGAACGCGGCAAGCAGGTATCCGAATGACTGAGCCATGCCGGAAAGCGCCGCGGCTTCATGAACATGCCGGGTCCGCAGGCTGAAGAACATCATCGCCAAGCTGAACGCACATCCTCCCGCAATTCCGATCAAAATGACCCATAGCGGAGTGAGAGCCGGGCTTCCGAAAAGAACGCCGGCAATGCCGATAAGGAAAAATAAAGCCGTCAGTCCGGCGAGTGCGCGCTGATTTTTCATTTTAGCGGCAGCGATCGGCACGATAAAAGTAATCGGCAGGACTGAGAATTGCATTAATGAAAGCATCCATCCCGCCTTACTTGAGCTGAGTCCATTCTGCTGAAGAATTTCCGGCAGCCAAGCGATGACGGTGTAAAAAATAAGGGATTGCAGCCCCATGAACATCGTCACCTTCCAAGCTAGCGGAGACCGCAGCAGACTGCTTTTCTTCTCTCCGTTTGTCCCAGTCGTGCGGACGGGCAGTTCGCGTCCTCGCATTTGCGGAATCCACATGACAAACGCAATGAAAGAAAGGATAGCCCAGCAGCCGAGCGCGCCTTTCCAGCCTAACCCCGCTGAAGAGGCGATCGGCACGCTGATGCCGGATGCAATCGCGCCGCACAGATTCATAGAAACCGAGTAGACGCCGGTCATGATGCCTAAATTTCCGGGAAACTTATGTTTAATGAGACTCGGCAGCAGGACATTGCATACGGCGATCGACAATCCCAACAGGATGGTTCCGAAAAAGAGAGTGCCGATTCCGGCGATGGAGCGCAGCAGAGTTCCGGCTGTCAGGACAATTAATGATGACAGTAACACAATCTCGGTCCCGAAGCGCCGGGACAATAAAGGAACAAACGGCGACAGACATGCAAAGGCCAAAAGCGGCACTGTCGTAATGGTGCCGGCAGCCGCATTGGTCATGCCGAGGCTGTCCCGAATTGAGGAAACGAGCGGCCCGACCGATGTCAGAGGCGCTCTGAGGTTGGCTCCTATCAATATGACTCCGATGACCAGCAATATCAGTTTTTTACGCTGATTTGCTTGCAGAATTTGATGTTCGTCTTTAATTTTCATGTTCATCCTCCATGTGTATTGTATCTTTAAATACTGTGATGTATTGGTTGACGGCCTCCATGGCCTGATCCGGTTTCTGTCCGATAATCGCGGCGGCAAGCTGGGTGTGGATCCGTATAGCAGGGGTGATTTCCAACAGGTTATGGACTGACGCACAAAGCGCCTCCGTCATATGCTCGTAAAGATCAGAAAGCATGTTGTTATGGGCCGCCTGTACAATGGTTTTGTGCAGTTTAATGTCAGCCTCGGCATACCGTTTTCGATCTTCATTTTGCAAGGCCGCTTCACATTCATCCAAGCATGCCTTCAGTGCTTTCAGGTCTTCGTCATTACGCCTTTCCGCCGCCAATCGCGCAGCTTCTCTTTCGAGTGCGTATCTGACTTCTAATGTTTCAAGCAAATTTGATTTTTTAATATGGCGGTAAAATGCCGCGCCGAGAACACTGGATGAGCTGACATACGTACCGCTCCCCTGCCTTGTCTGAAGCAGGCCGGCATGTACGAGCGCCCGAATGGCCTCACGCAATGTGTTTCGGCTCACATCAAATTGCTTCATTAAATCCAGCTCAGGGGGAATGCGCGTCCCGACCGGCCATTTATCCGATTGAATTAACGATTCAATTTGCGTCACCACTTGTTCTACGAGCGACAGTCTGCTTGTTTTGGATATCTCCATCAAAACACCTCTGAAATTTGTAGGATGATTCTATCATTGGGTAATATAACATAAAAGAAGCGAAGATGTAAATCAGCGGCAACAAAAAAAGAGTGAGTTTTTCTCTCACTCTTCGGCGCTTTTATGAACGTTTTATATTGACTGAGGTGACGACAAACTTGTCATGACGGTGGCGGGAAAATGAATATTCAAAGGGAGTGCCGTTGTCCAAAAAGCCTACATGCTCGACTTCAAGTATCGGGTCATCCGGCCGGCAGCCGAGATATTGCTGATCCATATCATCCGACTTGCACGCTCTGATTTTTCTGTGTGAGCCTGCGATTTTGAGCTGGAGTTCCCGCGTAATATGATCGTAGATGGAATGGTTGAGCACCTCGTCATTAATGCCGGGTATAAGGCTCGCCGGCATGTACGTTTTTTCAAGAACGTACGGTTCGCCTTCAACAATTCTGAGCCTCACTACATAATAGACGGGAGTCTTTTCATCGATGGCCAAATGTGCGGCGACATCTTGAGACGGAAACTGCACTTCAAACCGGATGACCTTGCTCTTGATATCTTTGCCTTTTAACAAATTGCTCAGGCCGAGAATTTCGTTGCTGACTACGTGAACGTGCTCATCCTGCATGGCTGATTGAATGATAAACGTGCCGTGCCCTCTTTTTCTGAAAAGCATTCCTTCAGCCGCAAGTGTATCAAGCGCCCGCTTCATCGTCATCCGGCTGCACCCGAACTCCGCAGCGAGCGTCTTTTCATCCGGGATCGGCTGATCTATGTCATATACACTGCTTTTAATCCTCTTTCTCATTTCGTTGGCGATTTTTTCGTACTTATTCATCGGTTTCCTCCGGCTGTATAATGTTTGATCTGTATAGACTCCTTACGGTTATCATAAATTTTTTTCCCTGCTTCATCAATGACGTTACAGCCGCCGATATTGAAATTGAAAGGATTTCCTCGAATTTTCTATGGAATCTCTCTCACTATTATGGTAGAATTTTTTGCAGAAACGGACACAACCGAATATTGCATACATTGTATAACCTCAATGATATGGTTTGAGGGTGTCTACCAGGAACCGTAAAATCCTGATTACAAAAATTGTCCCGTACACTTTTTGTAATCAGGATTTTTTATTTTCTAAAAAATAAAAAAGGAGTATCTGTACATGAATTTCAAAGTATTTCTGCTTGCAGCATCTACCATCGCAGTCGGATTGGTTGAATTAATTGTGGGCGGTATTCTTCCGCAAATCGCTTCCGACTTAGATATATCTATCGTCAGCGCGG
This sequence comes from Bacillus sp. GW821-FHT11D08, assembly GCF_058808515.1. Classification (NCBI taxonomy): domain Bacteria; kingdom Bacillati; phylum Bacillota; class Bacilli; order Caryophanales; family Bacillaceae; genus Bacillus; species Bacillus sp. GW821-FHT11D08. The sequence continues at coordinate 196,771 of NZ_JBXARS010000009.1, read as the reverse complement.
GGCAGCTGATCAGCGTGTTTGCGCTCGGTTACGCGGTATCCGGCCCGCTGCTTTTGGCAGTGACGGCAAAGGCTGAACGAAAGCGGCTTTATTTAATCGCACTGTTTATTTTCTTCCTAAGTAATCTGGTGGCTTATTTCAGTCCCAATTTCGCCGTACTTATGGTGTCACGGGTTCTCGCTTCCATGAGCACAGGGCTGATTGTCGTCCTTTCTTTAACGATTGCTCCTAAAATCGTGGCGCCTGAATACAGAGCGCGGGCGATCGGCATCATTTTCATGGGGTTCAGCTCCGCAATCGCTTTAGGCGTGCCTGTCGGCATTATCATCAGCAATGCCTTCGGATGGCGCGTTCTGTTCTTGGGAATCGGCGTATTATCTCTCGTTTCCATGCTGATTATCAGCGTCTTTTTTGAAAAAATACCTGCTGAAAAAATGATTCCGTTTCGTGAGCAGATCAAGACGATCGGGACCGCCAAAATTGCCAGCGCACATCTTGTCACCTTGTTTACATTGGCGGGGCATTACACACTCTATGCCTACTTTGCGCCTTTTTTGGAAAGAACGCTTCATTTGAGTTCCGTTTGGGTCAGTGTATGCTACTTTTTGTTCGGTCTGTCAGCGGTATGCGGCGGCCCGTTCGGAGGCTGGCTGTATGACCGTTTAGGAGCATTTAAAAGCATCATGCTTGTGACCGTTTCTTTCGCTCTGATCTTGTTTATTCTTCCGCTGACAACGGTTTCTTTAATCATTTTCCTGCCTGCGATGGTGATCTGGGGATTGCTCAGCTGGAGCCTTGCGCCGGCGCAGCAAAGCTATTTAATCAAAATTGCGCCTGAGTCTTCCGATATTCAGCAAAGCTTCAACACGTCCGCTTTGCAGATCGGCATCGCGCTCGGGTCAGCCATCGGCGGCGGCGTGATCGGACAAACCGGTTCTGTCACAGCAACAGCCTGGTGCGGCGGTTTGATTGTCATTATCGCTGTCGCGTTAGCTGTATTCTCTTTAACGAGACCTGCCTTGAAAAGAAAATCCGCATAAATGTGAGACCGCAAAAAAGCCAAAGGAGTTCCTTCGGCTTTTGCGGTCTTTTTATTTTGCGGCAGCAAGCTCGTCTTCTGTCACCCATTTATGATTGGTTACTTTTTGGCCGCCGTCAGTCGGTGTATAGTCGACCATATAAACGGTTGTCTTTTTGGCTGAATCAATAACGGCTTCGGCGCCCTTCATGCCTTTCATATGGGATGCCTCGATCACGGCCTTGTCACCCGGTTTTAACGTTTTATTACCGGCGCCCTTCAGCTCTTCCTGAATGACCCATTTATGATCTTCGACGCGCTTTCCTCCCGTTTCCGGAGTGTAAGATACACTGTAAACCGTTGTATCATAAGCACCTTTTACGGTTCCTTGCGCATTTTTCATGCCTTTCATATGAGAAGCTAAAATCATAACGTCACTGCCGACTTTATAAGTCGGATTTTCGGCCTTCTTTAAACCTTTCGGCACCTCGGATGAACCTGAGTGATTCATGTCTTCGTGAGAGTGCGTTTCTTTGTCTTTCGCTTTTTCGCTTCCTCCTGAAGATTGGCTGTTGCATCCGGCAAGCGCCAGAACGGGGATCAGGAGAAACATGCTGAATAAAAATAGTCTCGCTTTCATTTCAAGAACTCCTTTGCCTTTTTGATTTTTCACTTTCCCTTTCGTTTCTTCAGTAAAACAAAAAGATGGCCTGTCATTTCTCCTAATTCTTCAACTCTCTCTTTATTGCCTTTCATCAGGTGAAATTGTTCACAAAATGTACACATTAATGGAGATGCAGTATAATTCAATTATCAGATAATAGGGGGAACTCATCATGAAAACGAAGGTTTTTGCGGTGGTATTGGGCGCTGTTTTAATGATTGCGGGGTTGGTTTTGGCAGAAGTTTCGCTTTATATGGAATACATCACAATGCTCGGAGCTATGATTTTTTCTTCTATATTTATGTCAGAGCCGAAAAGAAAATTTCGCGTCATCAAAGGGGTTTGACTTTTCTATTACCGCCGTCTTCTCAGGACGGCGGTTTTGTTTTGCATGTCACTCAGTCTATCCGCACAGCCGTTTCTTCTGTGCCGTCCTGATATAAAACGAAATGCGGGGCTGTTTGTGCTTTATCACCTGCAAATTCAATTTCAAGCGGCAGCGCCCTGACAAAATAACGGGTTTCCGTCATTGGGAATAATTCGAATGGAGTCTGCCCGTCTATTGTAAGATACAATCGGTTTTCTTTTACCGCCACCGATGCATGTGTGTCATCCTGAAATGAGTAATTGCCGGTAAATCTGCTGTAAATCGCAGGATCGATATCTGCTTTTTTCTGATCTGCCGGACGTTTCGGAATCACGTATGGCTGATCAAATAAGATGTTTACAGCCGCGGCAATCACAGCTTGTTCAAATTGATACGATTGTTCCATATTGCTGAGATAAATCAATGTTTTATTCTGGTCAATATACCGGATCATCAGAGTTGAATAGCCCGGCCAGCCTCCGTCGTGACTGATAACCTTCCCTTTTTGGGGGCTGTTTTGAATCATCCAGCCAAATCCGTATCCGAATTGCTCTTCTTCATTCCAATAGCCCGGTGTAAACGCTTGATCTTTAGACTCTTTGCCGATGATTTCTTCCGTATAAAGAGCCTGATCAAACAGATATAAATCTCTAATAGCGGAGTTAACGGTTCCGTCACCTTGAATTCCGTCAAGAAAGACGACATAATCAGTTTCCTCAAGTTCATCCGGCAGCACATATTCTCCGGAATGAACATCATACACATAGCCATATGCATAGTTCGGAATGTTTTCTTTACTCAGCCTTCTGTTATAAATCCGCGTATCGTGCATACGAAGCGGATGAAATACGGCTTGTTTCATAAATTCAGCAAAACTCATGCCTGATACAATTTCTATAATAACCGCTAACACCACATACCCCGTATTACTGTAAAGCCACTCCTTGCCCGGCGGGAAATAAGCATCCGGCTTATGCTGCTTGAGCATATTGATCACATCTTGATTAACGGCAATTCTGTCCCGGTCCCAATGTGTTAAGAACAACTCCATATAGTCCGGCAATCCTGACGTATGATGGAGTAAATGCCGAATGGTAATGCCCGGATAAGGAAAATCAGGAAGCCACCGCTCTATCATATCGTCATAACGCAGCTTCCCTTGCTGCTCTAAAATGATAACGCCTAAAGCTGTAAACGGCTTCGATACTGAGGCCAATTCAAAGACCGATTGGTCATTCAGCATCCTCTTTGTTTTCAGTTCTGCAGCGCCGAATGAACCCTGGTATAAGATGCGGCCGTTTTCCGCTGCCAATACAGCGCCGTTTATTTCATGTCTTTCGTCTAAAGTGCTGAAAAGCTGTTCAAACGCTTGTTTTTTCTTTTCGTTCATTTCACGAACCTCCATATACAAGCTGATTTACTCTTTTATACGAACGGCCGCTTTAGAAGTTTCAATATTTCCCCTTCTCGAAACACAGTCAGTATACTGCCGTTCAGGCAGCCGCGGAGGTTTGATAAATGTCTTTTATTCACACAATACTGTGCAGGCTTCGAATTCAACATGCTTCTCGTCTTTATTTGCACCGGCAATTTCCATGGTCGAAAACATCGCGCAGACGACGGCTTTGTATTCGTTCATGACGGTTTGAATTTCAATCAGGAACCGTTCGGATGAAGCCGCGTATTCCGTTACGTACTCTTTCATTTTGCCGATAATATCATCTGCCTGACGGCTGAAGCCGGCCGCCTCCAAGTCACTCTCAAACTGGTTTTTGTTGATCATATGAATATGCATTTTTCAAGGCCCCTTCAGCAGCATTTTGTGGTTATATCTACTGTAAAGGACAGACTTGGATAAACTTTTAATAAAATATGAACAAAATATGAATTGGCTCATCGGCCTGACCGGCGGGCTTTCGGCTGTGCTCCGTTTCATTTGGACTACATGAAATAATGACTTCTTTACTCTGTTAAAAACAGCTCATATATGATCTAATACCAGTAAAATGTTTAGGAGGCGGCCTATGTCAGCAGCAGGAAATCGGCAAAAATTTTGGGTCATGGCGATGCTTATAGCGGTCTTCACCGTGTTCGTTTTCTCTTTTTCTGAGAATCATTCACAAAAGAACTGGCACACGGCGGTTGACCAGGCGTCAGTGAATGTCTTCGGCCAGCAGATCTTTGAAAAAGACCGTCTGGCAAAAACACTCGACGCACGTGAGGCAGAATCTCTTTTGACTCTTGTGAAACTTGCAAATGCAGAACATCACATCATCTAAAAGCCATTATAAAAAGCCTGTTTCCCTTTGACAGAGGAAACAGGCTTTTTCCATGTATTATTGAGCATGTTTTTGTTCAATAAACCGGTCGATCCGGGCGAGAACATCCTTCATGTCCGTACATTCTTTAAAGCTTTCATTAATGGCTTGAATGCCTTGTTTGTATTTTCCGTTATGCAGCACTTCTTCCGCGGCAAGCTTTACCTTTTCAGCGCTTACTTCATCTTTTTGCACTGTATAGCCTGCATCCAATTCAGTCAGGCGGCGCGCAACCATCGGCTGGTCTTTATCGTGCGGGATGACGACCAGCGGCACTTGATAATGAATGCCTTCATTTACACTGTTCATTCCGCCATGCGTGACAAACACGTCGGCCTGCTCCAGCACTTCAAGCTGCGGCACGTACGGGGCGATGATAAAGTTTTCCGGCGCCTGTTTGATTTTCGACAGATCGGCTTTTTCCCCGGCGGCAATGACTACTTTTCCTTCAAAATCTGAGAACGCGTCTATGCACAGATTGAAAAACGCTTCCGTGTCCCCGAGCACCGTTCCCATTGAGATATAAATGACTTTTTCATTCTTTAATGCGTCAATCGGGAAGTCGACGCGCCCTTTTCTCTTCGGAAAACTCGGACCGATAAATAAATACTCATCTCCGAATGTCTCACTTTCGGGCTGAAAATATCTGCTTGTATAGACGACGTTCAATTCACCTGTGTTGTTCATAAATTGAACCATGCTGTCAGGGGCGACACCGTATTTGTCTTTCATCTCGGCCAACAGCTCTTCACATTCCCTGTCCGGCTGAAACGGCACGCCCGATTCCGGGTGGAGCGGCAGTATTTTCAGACGGTCTTCATTGAACAGGAAGGATGCTGAAGAAGAGATGCCGGGAATGTTGAGATAGTCCCGCACCAGCTCTCCCGCACCGAATTTATCATAATAGACGGCGTCGAATTGAATGTCCTCTGCAAGCCGCTGCACAATATGTAAAATCTCCAGTGACGTTTTGATATGAACCTTTAAAAATGCAAGTATGCCGGACGGACTGCCGGGATCAATGGGTGTCATTCTGAGCAGATCGCTGTGAAGATGAACTTTCGCCCCTACTCCTTCCAGTCTGCTTTTGTATTTTTCCGTTGAGATATAATGAACGTGATCGCCCCGTTCGCTGAAGGCCTTTGTCATACCCAAAGTCGGGTTTACGTGTCCTTCTGCAGGAAAATTGATCATCAGAATATGTTTCGCCATTTTTCAATCTCCTTTGCCTTTTTTGCGTCTCTTCCATATCCATCATAAATGACGCGGAAAAAATCATGCAAGGAACATCCGTCAGGTCTTTATGACGGTTCGATGACATCGGCAAAAAAAAGACAAGGCATTTCGCCTTGTCTATCGTGATGATTCGTCTGTTTCTTCCGCTCTCAGCACGCCTTTCAGATGTTCTTCATCATGCTTGAGATGCTCCGTCATATATTGCACGGCTTTTGTTTTGTCGCCCTTTTTTATTTCTTCAAAGACTTTCCGGTGCTCATGCAGAATAACTTCCGCACGGTCATCTCCTTTAAAATTAAGAACTCTGCAAAAATGAATCAGCACATTGACATGCTCAAGCAGCATGGCCAGCCGGCTGTTGCGGCTGAAATCCACAAGGAGCCGATGAAACGACTCGTTTAAGGAAATAATCTCAGTCTCTTTGACGCCTTTATTGACGGCTTCTTCCGTCTCCCGCAGCTGTTTTTCAATGAGGTCAATTTCACTCTCAGCCGCTTCATCAATAACCAGTTCGACCGCCAGTGATTCAAGTGACATTCTGATTTTATAAATCTCTTCAACATCCTTAACGGACAAAGAATAAATGACAAAGCCGTTTCGATCGTCTGCCGTCAGAAGCCCGTCCTTTTCAAGGAGCCGCATGGCTTCTCTGACCGGCGACCGGCTGACTCCGAAATCCTTGGCCAGCTGAGTCTCATTCAGCCGTTCACCCGGTTTAAAAATCCCGTCAAATATCATTTTTTTCAATTGGGAATAAAATTGCAGATAATACGGGATTGGCTTATCTAATTTAAAATTATCCATCTTTCCTACCTCTTCATACAATTTAGGCCTTATTGTTACCAAGATCATATAACAGTTTATCTATGGAAGCAACATTCCCGAGCTTGTCAGCATATCGGATGTGGCGTAATATGGAATTATGATGAACGACGGTCGACGGTCTGCCGTAAACCGAAAACAATTCATTCAGAGGTGACGGAAACATGAAAACATACAAGATTGCCAGCATACCGGGGGACGGTGTGGGGAAAGAAACAGTCCCTCAAGCGGAGCGGGTGTTGAACGCGATCGCCGAATTACATGGAGGCATTGTCTTTGATTTCACTTCTTTTCCGTGGAGCTGCGAGTATTATTTGGAGCACGGGACTATGATGCCGGATGATGGATTAGAAAGGTTACAGCACTTTGATGCTTTGTTTTTGGGAGCGGTGGGGAATCAAAAACTCGTCCCCGATCATGTTTCGCTGTGGGGGCTGCTCATCAAGATACGCCGGGAATTTGAACAGGTGATTAATGTGCGGCCGGCGAAGCTCCTGCCGGGAATCACTTCCCCCCTCGTTAACCCGAAAGATTTTGATCTGATAGTCGTCCGCGAAAACAGTGAGGGCGAGTACAGCTCTGTCGGCGGCAGAATCTATCAGGGTGAGGACGAAATCGCCATACAAAACGCGGTCTTTTCCCGCCGGGGTACGGAAAGAGTGATGCGGTATGCTTTCGAACTGGCGGCAAGTCGGCGGAAACACGTCACAAGCGCGACGAAATCAAACGGTATTGTTCACTCGATGCCGTTCTGGGATGACATCTTTAAAGAGGTCAGCCGGGAGTACGCCGGGATTGAGACGGATTCCCAGCACATCGATGCACTGGCGGCCTTCTTCGTCACGCAGCCGGAACGCTTTGATGTCATTGTCGCTTCGAATCTGTTCGGAGATGTGCTGACAGATATCGGCGCGGCGATTATGGGAAGCATCGGAATCGCTCCCGCAGCCAACATCAATGTAAACGGCAAATATCCTTCCATGTTTGAGCCTGTTCACGGCTCCGCCCCGGATATTGTCAGGAAAGGAATTGCCAATCCTATAGGCCAAATATGGACGGCGAAATTAATGCTCGATTCATTCGGAGAAGAGGAACTGGGTCATCTCCTCTTACAATCTATTGAAACGGTCACAAACAGCGGCATTCTGACTCCTGATGTCGGCGGAAAACATTCAACGGAAGATGTCACTTCCGCTATTATTTCTCAAATCAAGAACAGATAATACGAAAAAAACCGCGGGCAGGAAAACTGCACAGCGGTTTTTTTCGTCTCAGACGGGACGGATCACGCAGAAACAGGCCGATTCACCTGTGAAGCCCGCAATACGGCCTGATTGATCCTTTTCTACAGAAAAAAACCGCTGTATATCACGAGGAGCATCCAGCATCTGTTTTTCCAGTAATGCGGCTTTCTCTTCAGTCAGGCCTGCCCGTTCACACCAGACGGTAAATTGAAATGGTTTCAAAAAGCAGACAGCGGATTCAATCCGGAAGCCGGCTGTCTCCAGAAAACGGAGCCATTCTGTTTTTTTCCACGCCCGAAAGTGGCTCTGATCCCGTTTCTTTTCAATGTCATTATAAAAATGGTCATATTCATCCTTTTCAGGTGCGGTATTGTCAATGAGAAGCAGTCTGCCGCCCGGTTTGACAACCCGAAACGCTTCATGAACAAAGGCTCTGACATCGGGAAAATGATGCGCTGCGATTCTGCATGTGACGATATCGAAAGCAGCATCGGAAAACGGCATCTTTTCAGCATCGCCTTTTTCGAATGACACGTTCGTCCATCCGTTTCCGGTTATAAATGCTTCAGCGGCTGCTAACATTTCTTCCGTGAGGTCATAGGCGATAACAGAGCGTACGAGAGGAGCGAGAGCGTTAGCCGTATGTCCGCCTCCCGTCGCGATATCCAGCACGTCCATATGCTTTTCGGCACCGGAGGCTGAAACGAGATACGCCAAATCCTCTCCTGCGGCGTGTCCTGGACTAGTCACATATTTCGCGGTGTTTTTGGCAAATTGCCGCTGCGCCTGCTGTTTAATTGAATCCTCCATTATACTCGGGCCCCCTTTTCTTTCTGATTGCTGCCTTAATCAAAATAAACGGGTTCGTCCGGATGTTTGAGATACGCAAACATCTTTTCAATCTGACTTTCTGTATTGCGGGCTTCAGATAGCGGCGGCAGTTCCGTTTCCGCAAAAAAACCGGCGGCGCTTGTTTCTGTTCCCTCCCTGATCCGGCCGCCGATGATCTCGCATTTGATAAACACTTTGTAAACGTGGGCGGCGGACGGCGGATGGGAATGGCATTTCTTATCCATTACAGCTAACAGTTTAACGGGCTTTACTTCGATTCCTGATTCCTCTTTTACTTCTTTGACAGCGGTCTCGCCCGGAGAAATCCCGATATCAGCCCATCCGCCCGGCAGCGCCCATCTGCCGTCGCTTTTCTCTCTTACCATTAATATGCTCTGATCTTTAAAAACTGCCGCTCTGATATCAACTTTCGGAGTGGGATAGCCCGTGTCACCGGCGAATACGTCTTTGATGATCCTTTTGTCGGTACCGGTATGATGCGCCATGATATCCACGCTTATTTTTCTTATTTCTTCAAATCTCTCAATATCATATATGTCTTTGGAATAAGCCAGCCCCGCTTGCGCCGCGGATTGAAGCTGTTTTGCCCATTCAAGCCATTTTGGCTCCATTTTTTCACCGCCCGTTATGTTAATTGACGAAACCCCAAGAGTCAGGATATTGCACCTTGAGAGTACCGGTGCCCATGATCCGTTTCTGCTCCTTGTTTTCTGTGTATGGAGGAGCGAATCCTGCCGGAAATCAGAAAAAAGCCATTCATTTGCTGAATGGCTTTTTTTCATTTTCTATTTTTCTATCATGACGAGAACGACGCCTGAAACAATAAGAGCCGCCCCGATCCAGAAGGTTCCTCCGATCGTCTCTCCCAGCAGCAGCCAGCCGAGCAAAGTCCCGGAAAGCGGCTGAAAGAAGAAAAACAGACCGCCGCTTGCCGCATTCAGTAATTGCAATCCGCGATTCCAAAGCATGAACGCGCAGGCGGTTGAGATCACACCCAGATATAAAAGTCCGCCCCATATCTCAGGCCGGGCAAGCTGAGACAAAGGAATCTCCCGAAGCGGGCCCGCTGTAAACGGGGTCAGGATGACAAATGCGACGCAAATGGAATACGTTGTGACGACAAGCGGTGAGTAATGGCCGGGAACCCGTTTCATCAGCACGGACATCAAAGCCCATGTCAGCGCCGCAGCCAGAAGCGAGAGACCGCCGAGCTGGCTCGACATATTGAGATCTCCGTTCCCCACAATGAGCAATACTCCGATCGTCGCCAGCCCTGTCGATATTCCTTTTTTCAGCGTTAACCGTTCTTTCAACATCAGCCGGGCAAATACAACCATAAATGCGGGAGTGGATGCCGTAATAATCGCACCCATCTGCGCGGTTGATAATTTCGTGCCGATTTCCTGCGTGACGATCGAAACCGTGTTGCCGATCAATCCGATCGCAGCGATCAGTAATAAATCACGTTTATGAACTTTCCAGGATTGGCGTGTAAATAAACTGAGAATCAAAAGCGAAAGAAGCGCCACCGCATATCTCAGCCATACCAGTTCAAGCGGCGGAATGACCGCTACCACAACTTTTACAACGACATACATACCGCCCCAGATACTGGCGGCCAATGCCAAATAAATCGAACCGAACAATGTATTTTTCAATTTGATGCACCCTCCGTTATCATATTAGGTCACGTCATATGCCCTAACGGAGAGAAGCGCAGTCACTTTCCTCCATTAAGGGCGGAGAAGTGCTGCCGGTACATCATGTTCAAATAAGGGGGCTAGAAACATATCGTTTTTCACCTCAATTGCAATCTGATTTTTCTCATTATACAAGGTTTGTTAAAAGACGTAAATGAACGGCGGCATCGGCTTTATGGATTGCGGACTTGCAGCTGGATTCTTGTGATCTGATTGTCAAACCCGTCCGCCACAACCTCATCAAGCATATATTCTTCATATGCATAATCGCCCATTTCCAGCCCATACTCTTCAATAAACTGCATGATGCTGCGGTAAGCTGCTTCCGCTTCATCCCCTATTTGGTACCCGACGGCATAAAGCCCTTTCGGCTTGATATGGAGGTCTCTATTCTCTATGCCTTCTTCTGTCTTCATATAAAAATGGGTGTAGTTGTAGAATTCCTTTTTCAGAATCTGCTCCCGCGCAAACAGTCCGCCGACCGGATGCCCCTGATCGAGCTCATGTACCCGCATATAGCGGATCAATTCGGAAATGGCGGCAGTATATTGCCGTTCTGGCAAATGGAGTACGGGTCGTCCTATCATAAGTGTCTCTTCATCTAATCGCTGCAATGAGACGGAGGAAAAGTCAGTCTCCAAGGCTTGTTCGGTCAGCTTCACCTTTGTCCGAATCATCCTTTGCAGGTGCTCCAGCTTTTTGATTTTGCTTTCGATTTCTGAAGATTTCTCTTTTAAAAGCGCGATGATACCCTCAGGGGTTTTGTCTGTTAAGAGCGGTTTGATCTGCTTCAAGGGAACGCCGACCTCCTTAAACAGACCGATGACCTGAAACAGTTCGAATTGATGATAGGAATAGTATCTGTATCCGTTCGCTTTTTTGATTTCCGGAGAAAGCAAGCCGATCTCGTCATAATGGAACAGGGTTTGTTTTTTTACGTGGCACAGTTTTGCAAATTCACCCGTTGTGAAGTATTTTCTGACGTCTTCGCTCATAATGCCTCCTTGACTATACGGTAACCATATCCTTTATGATGATCATTGTATCCGAGAGAAGGCTGATTCACAAATGGCTTACGCAATGAAAGCTTTACCGTCTCAAAAAAAGCGGAAGAGGAGTATCAAGTATGACGATTGAAATCAGAACAGTCACGGAAGAAAACCGTGCCGATATACTGGCGCTTCATGTAAGTGAAAGCCAGACTTCATTTATTGAAACCGCGGAAGAGTGCTTACAAGATGCTGAGGATTGCCGGCATTATCAGCCGGCCGGTCTTTATGTTAACGGGGAATTGGTCGGCTTTGCCATGTACGGATGGTTTCCGGAATATGATGAGGAAAATGAAAACGGCAGAGTGTGGCTTGACCGTTTTTTTATTGATGAACGCTATCAGGGACGGGGATTGGGCAAGCTGTTGCTTGATGCCCTAATCCGTCATCTCACTCAAATATATGATTGCAGACGGATTTATTTAAGCCTGTTTGAAGATAATGTGCACGCATTGCGGCTTTATCAAAAATTCGGCTTCTTATTCAATGGAGAGCTGGACTCAAACGGGGAAAAAGTGATGGTGAAAGAGCTGTAAACCCTCTGTATAAAAGCAATTCGGCTTCTTGCCAATACCTTAAATTTGAGGTAACATAAAGATATTAGACGACGGTCGACGGACTACGGTCGATTATTAAAACCTGATACAGCGGAGCGGAACATGGTGATCAGGCATCTAAATGGAGGAGAAGATTGTGCTTATTATACTCGTTATGTTTCTTCTCGGGATTATTCTCGGGTTTATCGGTGCCGGGGGAGCCGGTTTTGTCATTGCACTTTTAACTATACTGTTTCACGTACCGATTCATACGGCTTTAGGCACCTCCCTTGCCGGAATGGCTTTCACAAGTTTATCGGGGGCATTCAGCCACTACCGTGAAGGCAATATTCAGATGAAAATCGGCCTCATCGTCGGCGTTTTTGCGGCATTCGGTTCGTTTTTCGGGGCAAGGCTTACTTCCCTTATCCCCGCGGATTTGCTGCATTACTTGACGGCGGGCATGCTGTTTTTATCTGCTCTGCTTATTTTAGTCCGGTTATTTATTGTAAAAGAAACACAAGAAGATTCCGGACAGCAAAGCAATCTGAACATCTGGGTGAAAGCCGTTGTACTCGGTGTCATCGCAGGAATCTTGTCCGGAACGTTCGGGATCGGCTCTGCCCCTTTCATCCAAATCGGCTTAATGATTCTTTTGCGCTTATCCATCCGCCAGTCGGTCGGCACCACCATGCTTGTCATTATCCCGCTTGCGGTCGGCGGAGGACTCGGTTATGTGACGGAAGGATTTGTCGATTATATGCTGTTGGTCAAAGTGCTGATCGGAACGATGTGCGGCGCATATGTCGGAGCGAAATTCACCAACCTCGTGCCGAAAGTCATTCTGAAATCAGCCATCTTTTTAACACCGGCCATCGCCGGTCTCATGCTTTTATTTTAAACTGAAACGGGAGGCGGCCGCCTCCCGTTTTGTTCTGTTCTTCATCTGTTTTCGAAGAGCTTTTTCAGCTTTGCTTCCGTTTCGGTATGATCTACCGGCGTATACACACTGCAACGCAGATCACTGTTGCCCTGAACCTGAAATGAAGTCAGGTTAAAGACCATTTTTCCCGCCTTCGCGTGGCGGAACTCAATTAATACTTCGGGTGCCGAGCTGACTTCGCTCTCATTCCACAGCGTATGAAATTCCGAATACGTTTTCTCCATTTCTTCTATAAACTGAGAATACCACGTATCAGCTACATACTGGCCGTAATACGTTCTGAAAATGGCGATGAATCCTTTCACAAAGTGCTCCCAGTTCACGGCTAAACTTCTTAATTCTTTTCTGGAAAACAATAGCTCTATGAGATTCCGTTTTTCAGGAGGAATTTGTTCAAAATCTAAAAACACGTGCGCCGCAGCCTGGTTCCACCCTACGATATGACACCGCCTGTCCGAGATAATGGTGGGACAATAACGGAGCTCCTGCAGGATTTTTGAAAGGGACGGGCTGATAACCGCTTCTTCCTCCGCAGCAAACGGCTGCTTCACGCCCTCCTCAATGGCAAGCGCGTATAAATAATTTCTCTCATCTTTGTTCAGCTGCAGCGCATCGGAAACGGCGTCCAATACGGCTGCGGACACTTTAATGTCTCTGCCCTGCTCCAGCCACGTATACCACGTGGTGCTTACGCCGGCTAATTGCGCGACCTCTTCTCTTCGGAGTCCGGGCGTTCTTCTCCGTGTACCCATCGGCAGCCCGGCCATCTGCGGAGAAATTTTGGCCCGCTGCGTTTTTAAAAACTCTGAGAGCGCCTGCAATCTTCCTTCTGGTATCATACCGAATCTCTCCTCTCTTACCCTGGTATTTATTATACTAGGATAATCAACAACTTGTAATAGGATAATTGCGAGTTACAATAAATACATACCGAAGGAGGAATGACCATGAAAAGAGTTGTGATCACCGGAATGGGAGTGATTTCACCTCTCGGCAATGATGTGCATACATTTTGGAAACACCTGACGGAAGGAAAATCGGGAATCTCTTTCATCGATTCGTTTGATGTCTCCGGCTCCAAGACAAAAATAGCCGGCACTGTCCGTGATTTTGACGCAGAAGAAAGATGGGGCAGAAAAGAAGCGAGACGGCTTGACCGTTTCAGCCAGTTTGCTTTAGCGGCAGCGGAACAGGCGCTTGAAAGCTCCGGGATTCAGCTCGATCAGATTGACCGTGAACGCCTCGGCGTGTACGTCGGCTCGGGAATCGGCGGCATCACGACTTTGATTGATAACGTTCATACTTTAAATGAACGGGGAGCGCGAAAAGTGAGCCCAAGCCTTGTCCCCATGATGATCTCAAATGCGGCCGCCGCTCAAATCAGCATCAGATTAGGCGCGCTCGGCCCCTCACTTTCTCCCGTCACCGCGTGTTCCATCGGCAATACGTCGATCGGGGAAGCATTCAACGCCATTCGGAATGATGACGCAGATATCATGTTTGCCGGGGGAGCGGAAGCGGCGATTACGAATTTGTCATTAGCCAGCTTCGGCAATGCCCACGCGCTGTCAGCGAGAAACGAAGACCCCGCCGCGGCAAGCCGGCCGTTTGACGCGGATCGCGATGGATTTGTCATGAGTGAAGGCGCGGGCATCTTAGTATTGGAATCATTGGATAGCGCAATCGGCAGAAATGCCCCGATCCTTTGTGAGGTGCTCGGCTACGGTGCGAGCTCTGACGCCTATCATATGGTGGCCTCCCATCCGGAAGGAACGGGCGCATACCTGGCGATGAAAAACGCTTTGAAAAAGGCGAACGTTTCAGCGGAAGACATTGATGTCGTAAGCGCTCATGCGACAAGCACAAAAGCCGGAGATCTTTCTGAAACATTGGCCATCAAGACATTATTCGGGGAGCTTGCGTATGATATTCCGGTTACGGCCAACAAATCAATGCTCGGCCACATGCTTGGCGCGGCAGGCGGCGTTGAAGCCATCGCTCTGACAGAAAGCCTGAGACACGGCATCATCCCGCCGACGATCAATCTGCAGCACCCTGATTCGGCATGTGATTTGGACTATGTAGCAGACGGGCCCCGCCATCAATCGTTAACGATCGGCCTTTCCAACTCATTCGGCTTTGGCGGGCATAATTCGGCGATCGTGCTGAAGAAATATGAATAACGGGCATCAAAAAAAGGAGTGAATCATTTCACTCCTTTTTTGCTTTCTCCGGTTTTGTTGTTAAGGCGAAAAAAGCGATGGAACCGATAACGGATGTCGTGAACATAATTGCCCCCATCGGGACGGCCGTCGCTTCATTCATCCCCACAAGCGGCGACACGATGGAACCGAGAAGAAGCGGAAGCATGCCAAGCAGTGCGCTTGCGCTTCCCGCGCGGTGTCCCTGCTTTTCCATCGCCAATGTAAAGGTGCTTGTCAGCGTCATGCCGATCGTAATCATATAAATAAAAATTGAAATCACCAGTGCCGCCAGCGGTCCGTGAATGATCGTCATGACGAGCAGAACGGCAGTCGCCGTCATCGCTGTAATCACGCCGATTCTCAACAGGCTTTTTTCGTGAATGATCCCGCCGAAACGCCCGATGATAAAGCTTCCGGTAATGATCGCCAGACCGTTTATGCCGAATAAAACACTGAATACCTGAGGCGATACTCCGTAAATATCCTGATACACAAAAGGCGTTCCGGAGACATACGCAAAGCTCCCGCCGTGAATAAAACCGACCGTCAGCGCATAACCGATAAATGACCGATCCTTAAGCAGGCTTCCCATTGTCCGCACGGAATTTCCGATGGAGCTCGGAATCCGCTTTTCCGGCGGCAGGGTTTCTGTCAGCTTGAGCGCAATGATGAGAACAAGCAAAAACCCGATAAAGGTTAAAAAGAGAAAAATGGTATGCCATGATGCAAACGGAAGCAGTAATATCGCGCCTCCCGTCATCGGCGCCACCATCGGCGCGACGGCGGTAATGACCATCAGCAGCGAGAAAAATTTAGAAAGCTCTCTTCCCGAAAACACATCTCTGACGATTGCACGGGATAAAACGAGTCCTGCCGAAGCGGTGAATCCTTGAAGAAAACGGGCAATCACTAATGTAGTAATGTTCGGTGCAAGTGCGCAAAACAGAGAAAACAACGCAAATAAAAAAATACATAGTAATAACGGTTTTCTTCTTCCCTTCGCGTCACTTAACGGGCCGACAACAACCTGTCCGATTGTCAGTCCGATCAGACATGCGGTTAAACTGAGCTGGACAAGCGATGCGCGGGCGCTTAAATCTTCAGCGATTTCAGGGAAACTCGGCAGATACATATCTATATTGAGCGGCCCCAGTATCGCAAGCATTCCGAGAAGAAAAGCCAGCGCAAGCCGCTCCTTACCGGTCGGATTATGCAGCATATCGTTCCCACCTTTCCTTTGTCAATCTCTCAAAACATTTGTATATTGTATCATAATTTTTTCTTTATTTTTAAAAGTTTTCAAAGGGCATAAAAAAACCAAGGGCTGTAACAGCCCTTGGGTCCGGGTCACGCGGTAAAAGGTTTTACGCGTGTTTTTCTTTAAATGCTTTTGCGTATTGATCAGCCGCTATAATGGCATCCGCCACGTCGTCAGCCGTCACGTCAAAAGCGGCATGAATCGTTTCTTCTTCAATCGTCGCGGCTTCTGCCACTTTCATAATGTCCTCTTTAGATGCGTCTTTCAATTTGATGTCTTCAAGTGTGACAGGCAGCCCCAAGCTGATATAAAACGCGATATACCGCTCAATTTCCTCAAGCGAACGTTTTTCCAGGGCCAATTGAACGAGCGTGCCGAATGCCACTTTTTCACCGTGGGTCAAGTGATGGATTTCACCTTCAAGCGCGGTAAATCCGTTATGAATGGCATGTGCCGCAGCTAAGCCGCCGCTTTCAAATCCCAGTCCGCTCAGAAGTGTATTGGCTTCAACCACCGCTTCCAATGCGGGCGTAACGGCTTTCGCTTTCACAGACTCATAAGCGAGACGGCCGTATTTGAATAATACCGCTTCACATTTTTCCGCGATAGCCTCTCCGGCGATTGTCGGAATTCCGCCTGCCATCGTTTTACCGCCATTGGCGATGACACTGCGCGCCTCTATCCACGTCGCCATTGCATCGGCAATCCCTGATGCTAAAAAGCGCGGCGGAGCTTCCGCGACGATTTTCGTATCGACCAGAACCAGGTCAGGATTCTTATGATAGAAACGATAGTTTTCGAACGCGCCTTGTTCAGAATACACGACAGACAGCCCGCTTGTCGGAGCATCCGTTGAAGCGGCCGTCGGCACGATAACGGTATAGCCGTTTATTTCATCTGATACGGCTTTGGCCGTATCAAGCGTTTTACCGCCGCCGACTCCGATGACAATAGTCGCGCCTGCTTTTTCTGCGATGCCGGCAATTCTTTTCATTTCTTCCTGGGAGGCTTCGCCGTTGAAAACCGCCTCTTCAGAAGAGATATTGCTTTTCTTTAATTCAGCCGTCACCTTGTGGCCCGCGATATCCCATACGGTTTTGTCCGCAATGACGACGGCTTTTTCACCAACGCCCTCCAGATGTCCGCCGATCGTTTTAATGGCGTTTTTTCCCTGCACGTATTTGGCCGGACTGATAAAAATTCGTTCCAATGTCATCATCCCTTCTTCGTTGTCTCTCATTACATTTCTCTTATTGATAGAGCAGAAATGAAAACTCTTCTGATATCATTCCTCGTTTTAAATTGATTTAAACCTCATATACACTGCAGAAAAATCAATTTTCACGGCATTGACAAGATGTGAAGGTGTCTATATAATCTTCGATATTGAAGCTGATCATTCTTTACTGAATGAACAAACGAGATTGTGAATGATTCGTCTTAAAAATTATTTAGTTCTGCTGGATAATTTTTGAGGCGTTTTTGTTTTTTATATATTTTTGACTGCAGAGGAGGTTTGCACATGAAGAACATTTGCAAGGATATACTGATGATTATGGCCGGAGCCTTTCTTATTGCGGCGTCCGTGGAATTTTTCGTCATCCCGAATCATTTAGGGGACGGCAGCACCGTGGGAATCGCTCTCGTGTTATATTATCTTTTCCATATACCTGCAAGTATTACGACTCTGGTTGTAAATTTGATTTTTATCGGGCTGGCTTATAAATTTTTAACGAAAAAAACGATTTTATACACGATACTCGGTACGGGAATGACTTCTGTTTTTCTCAGCATCGTCAGCTTTATTCCGTTCGGCGTGCACGATATGGTGCTCGGGATTGTATTCGGCGCTCTGCTGATGGGAGCGGGGCTGGCATTGATCTTTATCGCTGACGGATCTACCGGCGGGACCACGCTGTTGGCGTATTTATTAAATTACACAAAGGGCTTTAACATCTCGAAAAGCATGTTTTATATGGATTGTGTCATCATTTTCGCATCCGTTTTAGCGATCGGCATCAATCATATGCTGTATACGTTTATATTCGTATATCTGTGCGCCAAAATCGTCGATATTGTCATTGAGGGTTTCCATAATAAAAAAGCTCTCACCATTATGTCTGACCAATACGAAGAAATCGCCAAAGCCATCACCTCCGAGTACGGCAACGCGGCGACGATTTTTTACGGATACGGCTATTACGGCAGCAAAGACAAGCGCATTATCTATGTTGTCATTAAAAAGAACGAATTGCTGAAAATCAAAAAACATGTTCAAAAAATTGATCCGAAATCATTTATCGTTATTCATGAAGTAAAAGAAGCTGTCGGAGGGCAATTCGGGTTTACAAACCTGCCCGCCGCCGCAAATGAAAAATAACCGCCTGCAGTGTATAGCTGCAGGCTTTTTTTATTCGGCTCTTCCCCGCTCAAAGGTTTTTACATTTTTCAATCGAAGTAGTAGATGAAATCTTTTTGATGGAGGAACATAAAAAATGAATATCAAAACTGACAGGCTCATAATTCGGACATTTGAACCGGAAGATTGGCAGGATGTCTATGCGTACACCTCAAATCCAAATGTCATGAAATATATACCAGAGGGTGCCTTTACTGAAGAAGATGCCAGGAAATTCGTTACTGAAAACAGCGGTGAACATGCCGGGAAGTTTCCCGTTTTATTGAAGGATGAGAAAACGGTCATTGGCCACATTGCTTTTTTTCAGTATTTTGGCGATCATACGTATGAAATCGGCTGGGTGTTTCACCCGGAATACCAGGGCAAAGGATATGCTTCAGAGGCGGCGCGCGCCGTGCTGGCATTCGGGTTTAACAAGATGAAATTACACCGGATCATTGCGACATGTCAGCCGGAAAACATGGCTTCGCACCGGGTGATGGAAAAGATCGGGATGAGACGGGAAGGATTTTTTAAAAAATGCATCCCCCATGATAATGAATGGTGGGACGAATATTATTATGCCGTTTTAGAAGAAGAGTGGGAAGTCTCCAATCTGGAATAAAAAGGCTTATACCCTTTGCTTTTACAGATAAGTGTGTGCTACACTGTTTGTAACAAATACGAAGGGATGATGGGTGGACAATGATTAACTAATCTTATTTTGACCGTTTGAAATCAAATATTTCAAATCAGAAAAAATAGGATTAGTCTGCCCATTTTCTATACGATACGAAAGCTATGTGAAAATAGCTTATTTGATCATGCACAGGTACGGCTAATCCTTCCAAATCAATTGGGAGGATTTTTTTGGTCCTCCCTTTAAAGCGAGGGATTGACATATGAAAGAAATGTTAAAAATAAGCGGCATCAGTTATGAAATCAACAGCGTTCCCCTTTTTGAACAAATCAGCGCGAGCGTTCAGCAAGGTGACATCATCGGCGTTATCGGTAAAAACGGCGCCGGCAAATCGTTATTGCTGCAATTGATCTGCAATCAAAAAGCGCCGGCACAAGGACAGATCCAGATGATGCAAGATGTGAACATATATATGGTGGAACAAGAAACGGAAGCTTATGATTCCGGCCATCCGGAGCCTGCGGAGGCAGCCTTGTTAGAAAAGTGGAACGTGCCCGCACGCGCCTTTTCGCAATTGAGCGGCGGAGAAAAATTGAAAGCCCGTCTTGCCAAAGGTTTCTCCTCCTCAAGCAGCCTTTTGTTATTAGATGAGCCGACGAACCACCTCGATCAGCACAGTTTAGAAATACTGCTAAATCAGATCAAGAATTACAAAGGCACCATTATTTTTGTTTCGCATGATCGTGCTTTTATAGATGCAGCGGCGACAAAAATCTGGGCCATCGAAGGAAAGAAACTCATTGAACATAAAGGGAATTATTCAAGCTATATGGAGGTCCGAAAACAGAGAAGGCTGACACAGCAGCGGGAATATGAGAATCAGCAGCATATGATCAGACGGATTGAAGCTCAAATGAACGAGCTGAGCGCCTGGTCAAAAAAAGCCCACGCCCAATCAACGAAAATAGAAGGCTTTAAAGAATACCATCGCGTCAAAGCAAAACGCACGGACGCCCAGATTAAATCAAAGCAGAAGCGTCTTGAAAAAGAGCTTGAAAAAGCGAAAGCAGAACCGGTTGAAGCGGAGTATGAAGTCCGTTTTTCCATTGAGCACCGCAAAAAAGCGGGAAAGCGTTTTTTAGAAGTAAGGGATGCCGCAAAGTCATATGACGGACGAACGCTTTTCAAAAACGTGAATTTCACTGTGATGCACGGTGAAAAGATCGCGATTACAGGCCCGAACGGCAGCGGGAAAACAACATTATTGAAGGTCATCCTCGGTCAGGAAAAAGCACAGGACGGCAGCATATGGATATCTCCGTCTGCAAACGTCGGATATTTAACCCAGGAAGTATTCGACCTCCCGCTTGATAAAACCCCCGAACAGCTTTTTTACAAAGAAACGTTCGAAGCAAGGGGAAATGTTCAATCCCTCATGAAGCATTTAGGATTTACCGCAGCGCAATGGACGGAACCCATCGGCAAGATGAGCATGGGAGAGCGGGTCAAATGCAAACTGATGGCGTTTATTTTAGAGGAGAAAGATGTGCTGATTCTGGATGAGCCGACAAACCACCTTGATCTGCCGTCACGCGAGCAGCTTGAAGACACTTTGGCCCGATACGACGGAACGCTCATCATCGTATCTCATGATCGTTACTTTGTCGAAAAGACGACGGACATCCGGCTTGATATCTCAAACGGCAGCGTCCGAAAACAATGGAAAGAATCTCCCTCCGTCAGGGACGATGCTGAAGAACTGCGATTAAAGCTTGAGACCGAACGGCAGGAAGTCCTCGGAAAACTCAGCTTCATGACTCCGGCTGATAAACAATATCGTGAGCTTGATCAAAAATTCAAAGAGCTGACGGAAGAAATCAAGAAATTGAAATGAATGAAAAACCCGTGACTGTCACGGGTTTTGTTTTGGAAAGCTCACGTATCATGAAGAATAATTTCAAACTGATTTGTACAACCTACGTTCAGATTAATTATGAGCATGGTTCAGGGGGGCGAAGAATGGCCAAACGCATTGGAATTACGGGAAACATTATGGCTGATCAATCCGGCCCTTTCCCGGGTTATAATCGGGCATATGTCAATAATGATTATATTCAGTCTGTTTCTGAGGCCGGCGGTGTGCCGTTTATATTGCCGGTGATTCAAGAGACGGCGCTTTTAAAGGAACAGGTCTCTCATGTTGACGGGATCATTCTGTCCGGCGGTCAGGATATAGACCCGCTGTTTTACGGCGAAGAACCTTTACAGGCTTTAAGAAAGACCTTTCCTGATCGGGACGCCTACGAGAAGGAGCTGATTCTCACGGCGGTTGCTTTAGAAAAGCCGATTCTGGCCATCTGCCGGGGGATGCATATGTTAAACGTCACTTACGGGGGAACTTTATATCAAGACCTGACACACGCTTCGTTTGCTGACATTAAGCATGATCAAGAAAAAGATCCGCCGTTAAAAACCCATCATGTTTCTTTTGAAAAAGGGACACGTCTCCATACCTTGTTTGGCGATTCAGCGCGGGTGAATTCATTCCATCACCAGATCATAAAAGAGACGGCGCCTTCGTTTAAAGTGGCGGCTTATGCGAAAGACGGAGCCATTGAAGCGATTGAACGGACGGGTGAATTATTTGTCGTCGGCGTGCAATGGCATCCCGAAATGCTGACAAAAAAACATGAAGACATGAAAAAGCTTTTTTCTCTTTTCATGGATGGGGTCAGCACATAAAAAAAGCAGATCATAACGATCTGCTTTTTCATTTTATTCTTCCGGTTTCTCCGGTGTTTTGCCTTGTGTCAGCTTATGGCCTTCGATATCACAATGAGTGATGCTCAATGCCGTTTTTTCTCCCTGCATCCCCCAACTATTTTACGATCATCGTACTGATCGGCATCGTGCTCAGCGGGCTCGTCTCCCGCGCGGCAAAACCGCCCGCGCATCAGAAAAATGTTCATGACACCAACAGCCATTCCATGTGAACAAGAGGAAGCGATTGTGCTTCCTCTTTTTTTTGACTCTCCGCTTTTTCTGATAAACAAAATTTGTAAGACTAGACCTCTTTTCTCAGGGGAAATTAATTACGTAATTGAGAAGAGGAGGTTTAAAGATAATTATGGAAAAGCGTGAATTAGCGGCTCACGAGTCGCTTGACTTACATGAAATCATTAACTTCAAGACGCTTTGTGTAGCGAAATCCAAGCTCATGCAAGGGCTTGTGTTTGATCAGGATCTGAAAACGTTAATGGAAAAAGACGTTCAGCAAGCCTCTCAAGACCTGGCTGATCTGCAGGCGGTTTATGAACGGGCAACGTTTCAGGCTCCCGTTCCTCAAAACCGGCCGACTTCGATCATCAATTGAAAGGAAGGTAAGCATCATTGAATCATGACCATTTAGATCCGATCAATTCATTACATGTCCCTGAACTTGCGGACATGACATTCGCAATGGATTTTCTCATACGCGCCAAAGAAGGCGTCAGAAATACCGCCGTCGCTTTAACAGAAACCGCTTCACCTGATGTAAGAGCTTTGCTGCGCAAACAGCTCATGCAGGGAATCACGATGCATCAGGAGATAACAGACTTGATGGTCAGCAAAAAGTGGTTTCACCCGCATGATCTGAGCGAACAGTATAAATTGGATCAGCTCTCTGCGAAAAATACCCTCATGGTCGGAAATATGAATCTGTTTCCCGTTGAAACGAACAGAAAAGGGATGTTTGACCGCACACCTGATGAACACTAACACTGGAGGTATTACAGCATGAAGGCCGTAACGTATCAAGGAGTGAAAAACGTCGTTGTCAAAGACGTGCCTGATCCGAAGATTGAAAAACACGATGACATGATTATAAAAGTCACAAGTACGGCAATTTGCGGATCAGATTTACATTTAATCCACGGACTCATCCCGAACTTGCAGGAAGACTACATCATCGGCCATGAACCGATGGGCATCGTGGAAGAAACCGGTCCCGGCGTGACGAAAGTCAAAAAAGGCGACCGCGTCATTATTCCTTTTAATATCGCCTGCGGAGAATGCATTTATTGTAAAAATCACCTGGAAAGCCAATGTGATCAATCAAATGAGAACGGCGATATAGGCGCTTATTTCGGCTATTCAGGAAATGCCGGCGGCTATCCGGGAGGACAGGCGGAGTATTTGCGCGTTCCATTTGCGAACTTTACCCATTTTAAAGTTCCCGAAACATGCGAAGAACCGGATGAGAAACTGAGTGTTATTTCCGATGCGATGACAACCGGCTTTTGGAGCGTTGACAATGCCGGCGTAAAAGAAGGCGATACAGTTATCGTTCTCGGCTGCGGGCCCGTGGGCCTTTTCGCTCAAAAATTCTGCTGGTTAAAGGGAGCGAAACGCGTAATAGCCGTAGACTATGTCAACTACCGTCTCCAGCATGCGAAACGGACGAATAAAGTGGAAATCGTGAACTTCGAAGACCACGAAAATACGGGCAGCTACCTGAAGGAAATCACCAAAGGCGGCGCCGATGTTGTCATTGACGCCGTCGGCATGGACGGAAAAATGACGGATCTTGAGTTCCTCGCCAGCGGATTAAAACTTCAAGGCGGAGCGATGAGCGCATTGGTCATCGCCTCCCAAGCGGTGCGAAAAGGCGGAACGATCCAGATTACGGGCGTGTACGGCGGCAGATACAACGGGTTTCCCCTTGGCGATATCATGCAGCGAAACGTCAATATCCGATCAGGACAAGCTCCCGTCATCCACTATATGCCGTATATGTTTGAACTGGTGTCAACCGGCAAAATTGATCCGGGCGATGTTGTAAGCCATGTCATTCCGCTCAGCGAAGCGAAGCACGGCTATGAGATGTTTGACACGAAAACAGATGATTGCATAAAAGTTGTACTCAAACCTTAGAGAACGGAGGCTACAGAAATGGCCAGCGCCTTACATGAATTACTCGAAATTCAGGAGATGGCTTCTTTTAAGTCACTTTGTCTGACGAAGTCCAAAACCATGAAAGCGCTCGTATCCGATCCGCAGCTGAAAGAAATCATGCAGCAGGATGCGGATACATCAACAAGGCAATTGCAGGAGTTTGCCTCGATTTTATCTGATGCACAGCATGAATGAGGAGATGAATGACGAATGAATCCGATTATTGAATACTTGACGGGAATGAATGCACTGACAGACCAAATTGTCGCAATGGATTTATTGAATTCGGCAAAAAGCGGTGTCAGAAACTATGCGATGGCGGCGACGGAAGCCGGAACGCCTGAAGTGAAAGCGATCCTCACCCGTCACTTAGAAGAAGCCATCGACATGCATGAGCAAATCTCACGCTATATGATGGAAAAAGGCTGGTATCATCCGTGGAACACAGATGAACAAGTCCGGTTTAATTTACAAAATATTGATACGGCGCTCCGCCTGCCCGTCCTATAAACCGTTTTGCTGCTGAGACAGCACCCCTGACTCAAGCTTCAGTATTTCAAACTGTGAGCTGCCTTTTACAGCGCCCAGGCGGCTCTCAGTTTTTTTATGCCTTCTTGTATATCGGTTTCAGAAACCCCCGCGAAACCGAGAGAAACTGTTTTTTCAGGGAGCTGTTTTTGATAGGTGAGAGACACGGGATAGATTTTGACGCCTTGTTCCTCCGCCTTTTCAATCAGCTCTTTTTCACTGAAAGGCAGCTGAATGTCAAGTAAAATCCGCAGTCCGGAATTTTCTCCGCGAATCCTGACGTATTGTCCCAACTCGCGCCGCACGGCCTCTAATAATACCGCTCTTTTTTTCCGGTACAGCTTTCTCATTCTGTTAATATGTTTCTGCCACTCTCCGCTTTTGATAAATTGAGCCAGCGTCAGCTGACTGTGGCAGGAAACGGTCTGTTTATATAAAGAAGCGATTTCCCTGCCTTTTTCGATAAGCGGCAAAGGAAGAATCATATAGCTGATGCGCAGCGAAGGAAGCAGAGATTGGGAAAACGTTCCCATATAAATGACACGGTGATGCTGATCAAGCCCCTGCAATGATGGGATCGGCTGGCCGGTGTATCGGAATTCACCGTCATAATCATCTTCTATAATGAACGATTGATGTTCCTTCGCCCATTTCAGCAGCTGAATCCTTCTGTTTACCGGCATAATCGTTCCTAACGTAAATTGATGAGAAGACGTGACATATACAAGACGCGGCCGCTCTTCATTCAGCTTCCGGATACAGACTCCTTCATCATCGACGGGTATCGGAATGATCTTCATGTGATTGGCTTTAAAAATCTCCCTCGCTCTCGGATAACCCGGATCTTCATATCCGATGGATAGATTTGCTTCAAATATTTTGCACAGCATTTGCAAAAGAGCAGGGTTCCCGGCGCCGACTATCACTTGTTCAGGACGACAATTCACCCCGCGCGACTGATATAAGTACTCCGAAATGAGCGTTCTCAATTCAAGCTCGCCCAAATCATCCCCGGGCCGATACAGCTCATGCCCGTATTGATCTAAGCTTGCAACCATACTTTTGCGCCATGCCGAAAACGGAAAATGAGCGGCATCCACAGTGCCGTAGTGAAAATCAATCCATTGGCGGTCTTCCTTCGCCTTTGTTTGAACAGGCGAAGCGCCCGGCTTTTTCACATAGACGGCGTCCGAGTCATAATCGGCAAACCATCCGCTTCTCGGCTTACTGACAATATAGCCTTCGGCGGCAAGCTGTTCATAGGCCCGCTCCACAGTCGTCTGACTGATGGAAAGCTGACTTGACAAAAGCCTTTTTGAAGGAAGCTTCAGTCCTTTAGGAAGACGGCCCTGATGCATATTTTCCTTAAAATGCCGATAAAGCTGCTGATAAAGCGGAATATCCAGATCTCTATTTAAAAATGGCGTGATATCCATTTTTGCTCCCTCCAAACTGGCATTCTTCTTTTTATAAAAACTGGCCATTTGTATAAGGCCAATTTCAGTTTATAGTCATTATAAACTTTGAAAATGGGTTTAGAAATATATATTGGAGTGATTGGAATGAAGAAAGCCGCAAACGGCTGGATTAACGGATTTATCGGCGTGCTCATTTTCAGCGGCTCGCTTCCTGCGACCCGCTTGGCTGTAGCGGACTTTGACCCGGTATTTCTCACCGTATGCCGCGCCGCGATAGCCGGTATATTGGCAGGCGCTCTGCTCCTCATTTTTCAGGAGAAACGCCCTGCCAAAAGCGACATCATTTCACTAATAACAGTAGCGCTCGGCGTCGTGATCGGTTTCCCGCTGCTTACAGCCTTAGCGCTTCAGCATGTCACATCCGCTCATGCCATTGTCTACATCGGGCTTCTCCCGCTTGCGACGGCGATCTTCGGCGTACTGCGAGGAGGCGAACGGCCCAGGCCGGTCTTTTGGATTTTCTCGGCTGCCGGCAGCATCCTCGTAGCCGGATATGCTCTGCTGCAAGGAGGAGAATCCTCTCCGCTCGGTGATACGTACATGATCGCTTCGATTATCGTGTGCGGTCTCGGTTATGCCGAAGGCGCCCGCCTCTCCCGGCGGCTTGGCAACTGGCAGGTGATCTCTTGGGCACTCGTTTTTTCGCTCCCCCTTATGTTCATCCTGTCTTTCTGCTTCATGCCGGACTCATGGTCAAACATCGGCGCGCCCGCACTGCTCAGTCTTGCATATGTCTCAATATTCAGCATGCTGATCGGCTTCGTATTCTGGTATCGCGGACTCGCCCAGGGAGGCATCGCCGCGGTCGGGCAGCTGCAGCTTCTGCAGCCTTTCTTCGGACTGTTACTGGCCGCCATGATTCTCCATGAAAAAGCAGGATGGGAACTTGCGGCGGTGAATGCCGGCGTTATCGCTTGCGTGGCGGCCGCCCGGCAGTTCGCAAATCAATCAGAAAAGGCCGAACAATGAACTTGTTCGGCCTTTTCATTATATTCCGCCCGTAGGCAGCAGAAGTCTGTATCTCTTTCACATGATCCGGCTATTTTTCAGACAGGCTGAACTCCCTTAAACGCACTCATCACTAGATCATGCACATAGGAATCATTCACCTCATCACCTGTAATAAGCAGACGATAGAAAATCGGTCCGTAAATGAGATCGATGCTTACGTCAATATCAAGATTCTCTCTTAATTCACCTTTTTGAATTCCCTTTTCCAGAAGGCCTTTCGCTTGGAGGCGGCGGGGCTTGAAAAATCTCGTGCGATATTCTTCCGCCAATTTTGCATCCAGCTGCCCCGCACCGATTAATTCCTTAATAACGGTTCCTTCCCGGCTCGTCAAAAACCTTGCTAAATTCGTGGCGTGGGTCAATATATCTTGCACTGTTGATCCTGTATCGGGCACAGGCAGTCTGTCCGTAGCGGTCGAAAGAAAGCTGTCCATGATAACGGCAGCCTTGTTTGACCACCATTTATAAATCGTTGCCTTACTTACTTTGGCACGCTCAGCAATTTTATCGACTGTCACCGCGTCAAAGCCATTTTCCAACAATAGATCATAGGCTGCAGAAAGAATCGCCTTATGTGTTCCTTCATCGCGCGGCCGTCCTCGTTTACTCTGCACATGAATCATTCCTTCCCGAATTATAAACGATACGTTCAGTATACTTAACCTGTATAAAAAAAGAAAACAGAAACCTATTTACAAAACTGAACGTTTAGTATATCATTTGCTTATAATGAAACTAAACGTTCAGTTTATAAAATAACTTGAGGGAAATCTTGATGAAACATAGACTCCCAAAGCCTCTGCGTAAAGGAGATGAATCAGCAAATCATTTATCAAAGCATCATAAAAACCACTTAAAAAGGAGTTCATTCATATGGCTAAAGAAAACAAACAAACAGCAGATCAGGGAATTTCACCTGGTTTAACCCTTCTTCTCGCAACGGCATGCGGTATCATTGTCGCTAATCTTTATTATGCACAGCCCTTGGCAGGATTCATTAGTGCGGCAATCGGGCTTTCTCCAAGCAGCGCAGGATTGATTGTCACACTGACTCAAATCGGATACGTTGCCGGCTTACTGTTTCTCGTCCCTTTGGGAGACATTATCGAAAACAAAAAACTTGTCGTTGTATCGCTCCTTCTAAGCGCAGCCGCTTTGACACTGACAGCATTTGCGAAGCATGGAACACTGTTTTTAGCCGCTGCGTTTTTCATCGGACTGGGATCAATTGCAGCCCAAGTGCTAGTTCCGTTCGCATCATACCTTGCACCGGACGCCGCACGCGGCCGGGTTGTCGGCAATGTGATGAGCGGCCTGCTGCTCGGTATTATGCTTTCCCGTCCGATATCCAGTCTGGTCGCTGATATATGGGGGTGGAATGCCATATTTGCTTTATCCGCCGCGTTAAGTGTTGTCCTGGCAATCGTCTTATCAAAAGTGCTTCCTGCCAGAAAACCAACAGCAAACACAAGCTACACCGTCTTACTCGGTTCAATGTGGAAGCTGCTGCGCACGACTCCGGTCTTACGCCGCCGTGCCATTTATCATGCGTTTGTATTTGGCGCTTTCAGCTTGTTCTGGACGACTGTACCTTTATTATTGTCCGGTCCTGCTTTTCATTTTTCTCAAAAGGCAATCGCGCTGTATGCATTAGCGGGCATTGCAGGTGCAGCGGCTGCACCGATAGGCGGCCGTCTGGCTGATCGCGGCTTGACCCGGCTTGCCACCGGAATCGCTCTCGGTGTTGTCATCGTTTCTTTATTACTCCCGCTCATGATTCAAAGCAGCTCTCACGTCGGCATAGCAGTTCTGGTGGCCGCAGCTATCCTGTTGGATATGGGTGTATCTGCCAATCTCGTACTCAGTCAGCGTGCCATTTTTTCGTTGGCACCTGAATTTCGCAGCCGATTAAACGGATTATTTATGGCCATCTTCTTTCTGGGCGGTGCTATAGGATCATCAATCGGAGGATGGGCATACGCCTCAGGCGGGTGGAGTATCACATTATGGATTGGAATCGCTTTTCCGGTCATCGCATTGCTTTATTTCACCACGGAGAAATAAGCCTTTCACCAAAAATAAGCCGTCAGGACCAAGCTGACAGCTTTTTTTGATGTATTCTTCTTTACATCCTTCCGAACAAAAAATCCCGATTCATGAAAAGATGATATTGATTCTTTACGCCCCGCTCATATAGACGGGCGCGTGCCCGCTGCCGATTCTTTCAGCAGCGGTAAAACCATGTCATAATATGTTAAGAAATAATTGCGCCATAGGCAGGTGAACACATGAAGAAGTATTTATATAAACACCTTTTGTTAGCTCTCGTTTCGTCCGTTTGCTTTTTATTGGTCTTTTATGTGAGTTTAAAAGTGACACAGGAAGACACACCGCAGTTGTCTTCTTATCCGTTTTACCTTTTTATTTATATGTACATAGCAGCCGGTTATTTGACGGTCGGCCTTGTTTCAGCATGTATGACTGATGTCTTGAAGAACCGCTGGACATTCAATAAAACGTGTTCCATTCTATTGAAACTTATCGTTTACTTACTCATACCGTATGCTATTTTTCATTCTTTCTTCATTTTAATGGCGCCGTTGATTTATGTGCTGTTTGAGTCGTTATTCATCCTGAGAAAAGCTTCATAACCTGAAAAAACATACCGCCTGCTGCCGGTATGTTTTTCTGCTTGTCAGTTGTTCGCAGTGATCTGTTTGATGTTTTCTTCCATCAAGCCGGAAATGAGCTGTTCGTTTGTATGAGGAATCTGTTTGAGCTGTTGTACGACCAGCCCTTGTCTTGCAGCAGAATGATTTTGACTCAGCTTTGCTTTCCCCTCTATTTTGCTGATTTTGATTTTAAAACCTTTTACCCCTTTGTTCATGCCTGCCAGCAATTTCGCATCGACATCCTCTAATTTGTACGGGCTGTCGGGGCTTTCGTATTTCAATACGAGATCACTCATCGACTGCACGGTTTCTTCCTCATCCAAAAGCTCCGCCTCTCCGTAAACATGAACCGCCACATAATTCCATGTGGGAACAGCCTGATTCGTCTCATACCATTTAGGCGAGATATAACAATGCGGCCCTTGAAAAACGGCTAACACGTTTTGGCCATCAATCTCTTTCCATTGGGGGTTCGGCAATGCAAAATGACCGTATAAGCATTCGTTATTCTTACTCATCATCAATGGCAGGTGGGTTGCATACGGCATGCCTTCCGCCGTTGAAAACAATGCTGCGAAACCATACTCTTTGATAACATCGCACGCTTGAGCTTCACTCAGCTGAAATGGAGCGGGAATATACATACAAAACTCTCCTCTCGAACATGGATTGATAAAGCGCTTTCCGCTATAATAAGATATCACCTGACATTTAAAAAGGTACAGTTAGGAATAAATACACATGTCAGAGGAGAACATCTGATGAAAAATATGATTTTCGCTTTCGAAAGCGACACCCCGAAATACAAACAAATTTACGAGCAATTTAAAACATTGATTGAGCAGGGAAATATTCAGGCAGATGAGCGGCTGCCTTCGATTCGGGAGCTGGCAGATTCCCTGCGGGTAAGCCGCAATACAACGCTGATGGCTTATGATCTTCTTTTAGCGGAGGGATACATTCGCGGAGAAACACGCAAAGGTTATTTTGTAAATGAAGTAGAACCTTCTATATTTCAAAAAGAAAACGATGTTGTTTACGCTGAAAAAACCGAATCAACTCAGCCGGTCCTGATTGATTTTCGCGCCGGAGCCGTCGATCAAAAGCATTTTCCTCTGAAAACATGGAGAAAATTATACAATCAAGTTTTGACATCAGAGAAAAGCTTCCTGTACGGTGAACCGTTCGGCGAGAGAGACCTGCGTGAACAAATTGCCGCTTATCTCTTGGAATCCCGCGGAGTGAAAACAGATGCGGATTCCATTATCATCGGCAGCAGCACGCAGCAGATGCTGATATATCTCAGCCGGATTCTGAAAGAGGATTTTTCGGGAATGATCGTTGAAGACCCGGGATTTGACGGTGCCAGAGCGGCTTTTCAATTTCACGGGCTTTCTCTGGAGACGATGCCTGTCTATGAAAACGGAGCTGATTTTTCTCAATTACATGCAATGAAAGAAAAATTAATCTATGTGACCCCATCCCATCACAGCCCTTACGGCGTAAGCATGTCCATTCAGCAGCGCCAAACTCTGATCAATTGGGTGAATCATAGAGAGGGTTATATTCTTGAGGATGATTATGACAGTGAATTCCGTTATACACAGCAGCCGTTTCCCGCTCTTGCTTCCATTCAATCAGACCGGGTGATTTATTTAGGGAATTTCTCAAAATCCTTTCTTCCGGGCATCCGCATAAGCTATATGGTTTTGCCGCAGCGCCTTTTGCACCGGTATAAAGAACGGTTTATTCATTTCGAAAGCACCGCTTCTTCGCTTAACCAGCTGACCATGGCTGAATTGATGAAGGCCGGTGAATGGACCCGCCATATTAAGCGCATGCGCATTGTTTACAGGCGAAAAATGCAGCACTTGATTTCACATGTAAAGCAGCAGTTCGGCGGTCATGTGACGATCATCGGCGACCAGTCGGGTTTGTATATATTGATGAGAGTTCACCTGAACTATACAGAAGAAACATTAATCGAACGCGCTTTTCAGTACGGAGTGAAGGTATACCCTACCGCCGTTTATTTCGTTGCCGAAAAACCCGAACCGCCGATCATAAAGCTGGGTTTCGCCCATCTCGATACGGATCAGATCACACAGGGCGTACAGCTTTTGAGAAATGCTTGGCTGTCATGATAGAAAAAAGGCGCCGAACGGCGCCTTTTTTTATTTCGTATTTCTTGTGAATTTCGGCAGTCCAAATATGATGGCGGCGATGCCGCAGATTCCGATTAAAACGGGATAGAAAGAGTATGGCAGGATGCTGACGGGTGAAATATTCCCGAATTTCCCGGCTGATAACAGCTGCGCGCCGTAAGGAATCAATCCTTGTATCATACACGAAAAGATATCCAGAATACTTGCCGATTTTCTGTTGTCGATGTTGAATTTATCAGCGATATTCTTTGCAATCGGCCCGGCTGCGATAATGGAGATCGTATTATTGGCAGCAGCCAGATTCGTCACGCTGACCAGTCCGGCAATGCCGGCTTCGGCGCCTTTTTTGGAACGGATTCGTTTCGTGATGAACTCCAGTAAAAAGTCGATCCCGCCGTTTTGTTTCATCACGCCGACCATCCCGCCGATCAGCATGGACAGGATGATCAGATCGCTCATTCCGGCAATTCCATCCGTAATCGCCTTAAAATAAGAGTCAAGCGTCAGGCTGCCGCCCGCTAATCCGATGATCCCCGTCAAAACCAATCCGCCGAATATGACAGCCATCACATTAATACCGATTAACGCAAAAACCAACACGGCGACATAAGGAAGCACCTTAATCCAGCTGTAAGATTCAGCACCCGTATGGCCGACGTGGCCTGCCGGAATAAAAAATAAGATAATAACAGTCACAATGGCAGCAGGCAAAACAATCAGAAAGTTCGTTTTGAATTTATCCATCATTTGTGTTTTTTGCGTCCGGACTGACGCGATGGTCGTATCAGAAATAAAAGAAAGATTATCTCCGAACATAGCTCCGCCGACCACAGCCGCCATCGTAATCGCGCCGGAGATTCCAAGCTCCCCGCTCAGACCCGCGCTGATCGGCGCAACCGCCGCAATCGTGCCCATTGATGTTCCCATCGATATAGAAATAAAACAAGCAATGATAAACAGCCCCGGCAGCAAAAACTGCTGCGGAATAACGCTCAAAGCAAGATTGACAGTTGAATGCACCGCTCCCATCGCTTCAGCCGCCGAAGCAAAGGCACCTGCCAATATAAAAATCATTACCATAATGATAATATCAGGATGTCCCGCACCGGAAGCGAACCATTCTATTTTTTGATTGAGCGATTTCTTCCGGTTAAATAACAGCGCAAAAGCTGACGCAATGATCGCGGCAATCAAGATCGGCAATTTATAAAAATCTCCGGTCACCAGACCAGAGCCGACAAAAAGCCCTACGAATAAGACTAAAGGCAATAACGCCCAAGGGTTCTTTTTATTGTTCATCTGGGTAAACCACCTCTTTTCAGCATTAAAGTCGCTAATCACAGTCTAAGCAACATTTCACACTTTAAAAGTCTGCAGTAAAAAAGTCAAGCTGAAAAAAGGATAAGTAATGATTGATAAGATAGAAAAAGCTGTTTTGTTTCCACTCTTTAGAAAATAAAAAAACCAAGGCTCGTTTCCCTTGGTACATTTCATGCGGCCCCGCGTCCGGGACACCTTCTCTTCATTCAGAAATACATTCAGCTTTCAATCTGTTTTTAAGTTTCGCTTCATTTTCAAGGATATCTTCGTAATCCTCAATCTTCCTGTTTAATCGTTTTATGGTTTCATCAATTTCCCTCTGTTTCTCCGTCAGCCTTTTCCTTTCATTTATAAGGATGTTTTTTCGGGGTTCGATCGTATGATCGGCTCCTTCAATAAATAAAGCGGTATATTCAATCAGCGCCTCAATCGACAGCCCGGCACTTCTCATGCATTTTATAAATTGAATCCAATTCACATCATCTTCGTCATAATCGCGGATGCCGCTTTCATCGCGTTTTACCGGAGGAATCAGTCCTATACTTTCATAATACCTAAGCGTTGCGGCTGATAACTCAACCTGCTTTGCAGCCTGCGCAATCTTCATATTTTTACCACCCGTCCTTCATACCTTTCATAAGCGTGCCATTATAGAATATCATTTCATAAAAAAATAAACCAAACTCCTTGACTTAAAGTCCGCTTTAACATTTAAAGTAAAATCGAACAGAGGATTCATCACTTTATCTTGGAAAGGAAGATAACCATGTGCAATAATCATCCGACTCGTGTATTAAGCGCTCCGCATGCAAAAGCTAAATTTGAGCGGACAACGATTGAGAGAAGAGCATTACGGCCGCACGATATCCTGATTGATATTAAGTACAGCGGGATTTGTCACTCAGACATCCACAGTGCATTCGATGAATGGGGCGGCGGAATCTTTCCGATGGTTCCCGGACACGAAATTGCCGGAGTTGTGGAAGCCGTGGGTGAAGAAGTCACCACATTTGCCGTCGGCGACCGTGTGGGTGTCGGCTGTTTTGTAGACTCCTGCGGGGAATGTGAATACTGTCTGAACGGAGACGAACAATATTGCACAAAAGGCGTTGTTCAGACTTATAATAACCTGGACTACGACGGAAACCCTACGTACGGCGGCTACAGCCAGAAAATAGTTGTCACTGACAGATTCGTTGTCCGGATTCCGGATCAGCTGGATTTGGATGCTGCCAGCCCGCTATTGTGCGCGGGCATTACCACCTATTCTCCGCTGAAACACTGGAATGCCGGCCCCGGCAAAAAAGTGGCGATTGTCGGAATGGGCGGGCTCGGACATTTAGCCGTTCAATTTGCGCACGCTTTAGGCGCAGAGGTCACCGTCCTCAGCCGCTCAATGAACAAAAAAGACGAAGCGCTTGAATTTGGAGCCGATCATTACTTTGCAACAAACGATCCGGATACATTTACTGAGCTGGCCGGACGATTTGATCTTATTTTAAATACAGTATCCGCGAACCTTGACGTAGATGCCTACTTATCCCTGCTTCGCATTGACGGTACATTGGTAAATGTGGGAGCGCCCGCTAAGCCGGACTCATACAGTGTGTTCTCCTTAATCACGGGCCGCCGCAGCATTGCGGGTTCACTCGTCGGCGGTATTCCGCAGACTCAGGAGATGCTTGATTTCGCCGCCGAGCACGGCATTGCTCCTAAAATTGAAGTGATACCGGCCAATCAAGTTGACGAAGCGTACGAACGGGTTCTCCAAAGCGATGTCCGCTACCGTTTCGTCATTGATATTTCAACTTTATAATCGACATAAAAAACATACCAATATTTGTTGGTATGTTTTTTTCAGTTCAAATTATTTTTTATTTCAGCAGCCATCCGGGCACCGCTTTTATATAAACCAATTCGCCTATCAATTCAACGATTGTCTGTGTGACGATAACAGCGGCGGCTAATGAGGCCCAAGCATCCGGCAAAGCCAGCGCTAACGGCAGGACTGCGAGAGAATTTCTTGTGCCCGTGCTGAAGATCAATGCTCTTCCTTCACCTGTATCCAGACGGAACGCATATGCGATAAGCCGGGAGACAAACGGCATAATGAGCAGGAATAACAGATAGATCGGAATCACACGTATAATGATGTCAGCATCACTGATGACCTTTCCGATTTGTGTGGCGACGACCGCCAGTAAGACCAGAGCCATAAAAGGAACAGGCAGCCAGGCCGTCCATTCCAGCATCTTTTCTCCCGCCGGCTTCTTATCAGCCCATAATTGAGTCATCACCGCCGCCAGCAGCGGCACTGCTATTAACAATAAGAATGCTTCCAGAAACGGTCCCGCATGAACAGCCCCTATCACTTCTTTCCCGATAAACAGCCACAGGTATAACGGAAGCAATACCATCTGAACGGCGAACAAAACCGGCGTGGAAGCCAGTATTAATCTCTCATTTCCTTTGCCGAGCTGAGTAAAGACGATGACGTAATCAATACAAGGTGTAAGCAATACCAAACAAACCCCTAATAATATAGGAGGAGATTGAGGAAAAATGGCGGTTAACACCCATACAACGACAGGTACAGCTAAGAAATTACCGATTAGTAAAGCCGCCATAAACTTGAGGTTTGACATGGCTTCCTTCAGCTTCAAGAATGGGATTTGGGCAAACATGGCATACATGAGAACAGCGATAAGCGGTGATATCGTCCATCCCCAGCGAAGTCCTGAATCTTTCCCGGCGATCCCCGCTATTCCGCCGATTACAAGAGTCACACCATATATCCAAATTTGCTGTTTTTCTAATGTCTCTCTGGTTATTTTCATTGGCTGACACCTCTTCTCCGCCCATTATACCTTCTTTTCTGCCGCTCTTGCATTATGGTTCTGCCGGAATTAAAAAACACCAAGGGTCTGTGACACTTGGTGTTTTTGGAACGCGGCCGAGAAAAACGGGTTGAAAACCGTTAATCCTTGTAAATAACTCCCAAAAAATATTTTTGACATACTGTTCCTTATCGAATAAAAGCATTCTCTTTCATTTCCAAAGCATCATCCAGCCATCTCGGGTGCATCGGCAAGAGATGTTCAGGTAATTCATGGATATCAAAATATCTGATTTCCATAGCTTCCTCTGTGGACTTTTTCAAAGTGCCGCCGATGACGTCACATTGAAAACAATTGGTAATAAAATGGCTGACTCTGCCGTCAGGGTATATAAAGGTTTGTGAACTCGGATCAGAATAAACGCCTATCATTTTAGAGACTTTCACCACTAATCCAGTTTCCTCTTCTATTTCTCTTATAATTGCTTGTTCAACTGTTTCACCAGGTTCCACATGTCCTGAAGGAATGCCCCATAAACCATTATCAGCACGCTTCATTAATAAAACGGAACTTGATTCTTTAATTATAATTCCAGCGACTCCGGCTTTCACTTGTTCTGTCCATTGGAAATCCGGTTTTTTCCGTACTTCTGCCTTTATTTCATTATCGAACAAGTCTTTCAGATCGCGGATCACAACATCCGGATTTCTAAAATCATGTTTTGCAGGAAATAAAGTATTTTGTTCAGAAACTAATACGGAAGTGATGCCTATTTGGTTTGCTCCGACAATATCTGTTTCAGGCGTATCCCCAATCATAACGCATCTCTCTTTATCTTCAAAAGACTCGAGTACTTTTTCAAATATTGAAGACGCCGGTTTTCCAATTATAATCGGCTCTTTAGCAGCTGCTGTTTTAACAGCCGCGACTATAGCGCCTGTCGCGGGAGCTGGTCCGTTAGCGGCAGGAAATGTTTTATCCCCGTTTGCAGCGATAAATGAAGCCCCGCAGCGGATGAGGTTTACTGCCTTATGCACATCCTGAAATGTAATATTTTGATCCCATCCAATGACAACAGCCTCCGCCTGATCTTCCGTAAGATCAATACCGGCCTTTTGAATTTCACTTTTAAGTTGGTCATTTCCCAATATATATGCCTTCTTTATTCCTTCACTGACAAGGTAATCAGCTGTTGCCCACCCCGCAGTAAACACTTCATCAATACTTGCTGAAATCCCCAGTTTATGAAGGCGTTTCACAATCGTTTCTCTTGTAACACAAGGATCATTCGTTAAAAAGCGAATGGCTTTCTTTTCTTCACGGAGTCGTTTTAAAGAGGCCACAGCTCCTGGTAAAGCTTTATCTCCTATATATATCACTCCGTCTAAATCAAATAAAAATACATCATAATTCTTGGAGATCATCATAACACTCCTTAAGCGGTTGTCTCTTGGTTAATAGTTGAGCGATACGCAAAATGATTTGTAGGGCCTTGTCCTTTCCCGATTCCTAAGGGATGTTTAATGGCTGCTGAAATGAATTCCTTTCCAGTTGCCACTGATTCCGGTATGCTGTGCTGCTTTGCCAGCTCTGCAGTTATCACAGCTGAAAACGTACAGCCTGTTCCATGAGTATGCTTTGTATCAAAGCGGGGAGAAACAAATTCCTCGAAGTCCTCGTCAAAGTACAAAATATCACGGGCTTCTCCGTTCAGGTGCCCCCCTTTTACGACAGCACTTTTTGCCCCGTATACCTCCACTATTTCTTTCGCCGCATCACGCATCTGCTGTACAGTCTCGATTGATTTCCCGATGATTACTTCCGCTTCCGGAATGTTCGGTGTAATAACAGTTGTTTGGGGTATTAATAATTTCTTCAAATAATCAATGGCGTCCTTATGGAGCAGATGATGTCCGCTTTTAGCAATCATAACCGGATCCATCACATACGATTGAATATTTGCGTCTTTTAACTTTTCTGCCAGCAATTCAATAATTCCTATACTTGCAAGCATACCGGTTTTGACAGCATCCGGTTTTATATCATCAATGACACAGTCTATTTGCTGAGATATATTCTGAAGAGACATCTCCTCAAAACTTTTCACACCAAGTGTATTTTGTGCAACAACTGATGTAATAACTGCCATTCCATATACCTTTTGTTCCTGAAATGTTTTTAAATCTGCGTGAATTCCCGCCCCTCCGGAAGGATCAGTCCCAGCAATCGAAAGCGCTTTATAAATATCCGTCAACTTACACTCCTCCTTCAGGCAGGTTTCACTGCTTTAAAAATGACAAAAGGCGGATATTCCTTTTCACATTTCCAATTATTAAATTGAAACTCTTTCTCTATGGCTTTTACATGCTCTTGGTCAATATCGTTTAACGTTGGTTCTGATAAAGTTACATTTTCAAAACCTGCATGAGTTAATAGTTTATAATACATTGACTTCGGCCAATGAAAATCATTTAAAATTAAATCTGCTTGTCCGGGAACATGGAGCCATTCATTTCTTTCTTCTCCGTAAGAATATTCTTTCCCCGGTATTCCATTGCGGAAGGTTGAAAATTCAATTCCGGTTGAATCAGGATTCGTATCGAGTATGACAAATGAAGCTCCTGGTTTTAACACACGAAAAATTTCATCTATGATACCTTTGATACGCTGGTCACTATCCGTATTAATAAAAACATAACAGGCCATTGCAGCATCAACTGAGTGATCTGGTAAGAAGGAAAGATTATCGTGTTCAATTAAATGATAGTCCACATGAGGATGTTGTCTTTTTGCCTTTGCTATATCTAACATCTTCCTTGATTCATCGACTGCGATCACATTGCAGCCTATTCTGTCAGCCAGCCTATAAGCTACCTTTCCTGGACCGCATCCGAAATCGAGCACCTTTTTAATCTCCGCTTTATCAAAAGTACGAAAAACAAACTCAAAACCTAACGTTTGTTCTAAAACGTCGTTATAAGCATCGAATTTACCAGCAACACTGTCTTCTTTCCATGAAGTTTTCATTGAATTTCCTCCTTTTGCTCAGTTGAGAAATAATGAAACCACTTATTCCTGACGAAAAATTGATATATAGGAAGTAAACTTTGAAATAGAAAATGATCCATATCCCGTTTATATGCAATATGCTGGTATATACTGAAAAGGAAAAGAATCTGTTTCCAGTAATCAGGTAAATCAAGCATTTCAATATCGTTTTTAGTCATAGAAATTTGATCTTTCCTAAGTAATTCTTCGTACTTTAAGACTGTTTCAATGGACGGCCAGTTATTTCCCTCAGGCATTTTCGGAAATTCAAATTCCGGAATATCATGGTGATTTTCAGCTTCTTCAAGCACCGTTTTCGCCCATTCATGATCTAAATCATAAATATGGATTGATCCCGCATTATGAAAATATTCTCCGACTTCTACACGCAGTTCTCTGGCCATTAATTCCTGCATGAAGGTAAATGAGAAAAGATCACTGATCATCCCGCGAAAAGCATCATTTGCACGCATGACAGAAGACATGTATAATTCGCCTTCCCTCACAAAAAACTGCAAACCGATTGTGCAGGAAACATCTATATTTTCTAAAACGAAGAGTTCCGAAGCATCGAATATTTGAATAAATGCCCTTTTTGAATCAATATCTTCTTGTGTCAAAAGATTTTTTATTCTATTCCATTGATTTAGTTTTGCATTTCCGAATTCGAATATTTTAGGCCCGTACGCAGTGCCTGTTAATGTTTTTTTATTCATTGAGTATGAAGGCATTTTTTTATTGTAATAACTGATAAAATCTAAGTCGTTACTCCCCGATAAATACCATAGCACTTCAGCAAAATTAAACACGATATTGGTTTTTCTTGAGGATAAATAAGTGACACGTTCTATTGGATTTTCCAGAGTCAGATGGTAGTTCAATTGTTCTCTGCTTTTTTGTCCGCGCGGTGAATTGAAAAATTCAGGGTTGTGATAGATGTCATACAGCGTTTCCGTATATGCTTCATGAAAAGTTCTCTTTCTCATTGAGATTCCGCCTTATATGCTGCAAAGGTATTTTTAATGTTCTCTAATAAATCATCTGTATCTTTATAGCTGATGTACTCAACATCCGCCACTGCATGTAACCCTTGAATTAAGAAAGCATAATCCTTGTCCTTTTCTAGAAATAGCACGATCTTTTTTTTCAAGGCGGAAGCCCATCCAATTTCTATATGTGTTCCAGGAGAAGCGGGTGATCCGGGAAATGCTGCAAAAAGGTCGCAAGTACTTATTTCATCAAAATCAATTTTAGTGCATTGAAGGGGTGTCATGAAATCTTTCCCCCACCCTTCCCGCTTGTGAGCATTATGAACCAGCCATCCTTCATTCTCAAAAAAGGAAATTAATGATTCCAGCTTTCCCCTCTCATACGCACTCATCAATCCAGTTTTCTCATCTACTAAACTTTTAAAAGGCCCTGCCAGAAAAACTTTTTTAGTCGCCACTTCATATCACCCTTTCAAAATAAATAAAGCCACTTTCCTCTATGGAAAGTGGCTTAAATATAGATAAGATAAAGAATCTCTCTAATTTTTCACTTCCCTACGCTGGTATTAACCAAATCAGGTTCAAAGGGTCAGGACGTATTGTCTCTTCTCAGCTATTAAAGCTCCCCTAGTGACTTTTTATAAATATTTACTTTAATTCTATGCTATTCCATATAAATAGTCAAACAATGACTTTCCCTTCAATATTGCAGCTTACCCACTAGTTTTAAAACCTTCCGGCCTCTTTTTTCCTGCCAACGAATAAGGTCACGGCAACACTCGCTGAACTGACCAAAGTCCCCAGTACGGCAGCAAGAATTGTCAAAAAGCCATTGGGGATCAGAAATCCAATCGGAATGAGCCCCGCAAACGTGAGGACGATAAAACATTGATAGACTCCGGATATGATTCTCACAACCAAACTGCCAAAAAAGGACATGACGAATGGAGGAATGAACAAACATAAGATGATTCCGAGTGAGATCAATAAAATCATAGGCTCGTCAAAAGAAATGACACGATCGCCGGGAGACTCTTCAGCAGCCGCGAATACAGCAAATATAGACATTATCAGTGTAAGAAAAACAAGAAAAAACCTTTTCAGCAACGTTATGACTCCTTTTTTTATAAAAACGGGTATCTTTTTTTCAATCACAATAACCATTTTATGTTATCAAATGAAATAATATGAAGTCAAACCGAGTTCTGCACCTGATTTATTGGTTCTTATTTTTTTGATAATTTCCATATAATTGTCCGCAAGCAGCATCTATATCAATGCCAAATTGACTTCTGACGGTCACGTTAATTCCTGCTGACTTTAATTTTTTATAGAAGTTTACAACTTGTTTCTCATTTACTTCTTCAAATCTCATAGGTGAACTAACAGTCGGGTTATATCTAATGATGTTTACATGGAACAAGTTCCCTCTCTTATATCTGCTTCTTAAAAGATTTACTACTTCATTCGCATGATCAATAGAATCATTAACTCCCGGCAGCATAATATAAGCAATATAAACTTTTCTTGAGGTCACACGTATATGCTCATCTAATGTGTCCATTACCTCCAATAACGGGTAGCGTTCATTAATCGGCATTAACTTGCTTCGCTGTTCATTAAAAGGAGAATGTAATGAAAACGTCAGGTTGACCTGCGGATAATCCTGAGTGATTTTTTTAATGCCCGGAATAATACCTATGGTCGAAATAGATAACCTGCGAGGGCTTAAAGCAAACAACTTCGGATTTGTAAGCACATGTAAAGCATCAAAAACTTGTACATTCGCTAATGCTTCTCCCATTCCCATAAAAGAAATACTGTCAATTGAATGTCCTTTTAAGTGAAAGTACAAAATTTGGTCAGTCATTTCATCTGACGTTAAATTGCGTTTTAAACCAATATCTCCTGTTGCACAAAATTTACAGCCAAAATGACAGCCGCACTGCGAGGATATACAAAATGACTCCCAACCGGCTTTATATTTCATATTAACCGTTTCTATTTTTTCGTCTCCTGAAATTTCAAATAAGACTTTTGTAACTTGCTCAGAATGCTGCACTTTTAAAGGAGCAATATTTAAAATTGACTCTCCGAACTCCTCTATTAACAATTTTCTCAAGGATTTAGGAAGAACCGTTATTTCATTGAAATGATTTATTCTCCCTTGGAATACAGCATTTTTGATTTGATTCATTCTAAAATCAGGAAATTTATTTTGCTTCAGGAACTCTTGAATTCTTATATACTTGTTTTTTTGTTGCATGTTTTCTCATCCTTCCATAATACTCTTGTTTGTTTGAGTAAATAGAAGGGAGTGATCATCTAACCTTTTTTTAAAATCAGGCACAAAAAAACACCGACACAATTATCGGTGTTACGCTTAAATAACATCATGCACAAATAAACAAGGACATTATGTCATTGGATTATCGTTTATTTGACATAGAGAAAAAGCACCGATAACTGTTTTTGTATGGTGATTTGGCTTAAAAAAGGACAGACTGCTCCCTTTGTCCGCCAAGATGTTTCCAATTTTTGCATTTTTACCATACAAAATTCCATAAATCGTTATCATCGCTTTCACCTCTTTCTTGTCAATATTAGCAATAATCACCATATCATAAGGTTTCCCTTATGTAAAGCTAAACAAATGCTTACGCCCCCGCTAATGACAGTATTATATAACTTGCTTATTAAGCCTAATCCAAGTACAGAAAGCGCGCTGATCACATTTTTCACTTATCCGCGACGGAACATTTCTTATATAATGGGTGACCGGCAGCTGCCTGCTTG
Source organism: Bacillus sp. GW821-FHT11D08 (assembly GCF_058808515.1). Classification (NCBI taxonomy): domain Bacteria; kingdom Bacillati; phylum Bacillota; class Bacilli; order Caryophanales; family Bacillaceae; genus Bacillus; species Bacillus sp. GW821-FHT11D08. The sequence continues at coordinate 153,743 of NZ_JBXARS010000009.1, read as the reverse complement.
AATCCCAATCTTCCTATAGTGATTTTTTATATTCATGACAGTATGATGATTTGTCACTTCAGCAATCAGATCGTTTATTCGATCCAGATTAATCGGTTTATTTTCTGATAAGCTGCTGAAGCTTTCTCTGATTTCTTCAGGATAGACATTTCCGGCCATGCTTGACAGGCCGTTACACCCGTTACTCAGCATCTTCGGAAATTCAACGTCCCCTGCCGCAAACAAAATAAAGTGATCAGGGAACTCTGTTTGTTTATGACGCAGAACGTCTCCTCCTTCTTTCAGCCCCCTTATCCGGGGATGCCGGCTTATTAAGTCTTTAAGCGCTTTCTCACTCAGATTAAAACCGGTCCGGCCGGGGTTATTATAAAGCACAGCCTCTTTAGAGGTATGACTGAGAAGTTCGTCAACGTAATAAACGGCTTGCTGCTGTGTCGGTCTTATATAAGGAGGAAAACCAATCAGTACAGAATCAATATTGGTTTTCTCGATGTGTTTCATCAGTTTGACGGCATCACTGGTTCTTACGGCTGAAACACCGAACATCAGTTCAACATCTTCAAATTTTCGCTGATTAACATACTCAATGATCTGAAGACGCTCATCTATGCTGAGTGAATGCTGTTCACCAGTCGTACCGCATATGAGTAACGAATGGATACCGCTGTTTTTCAAATGTTCGACAATAGCATCAAATCCTTCTACATATAAACTTTCATCTTCATGAAAAGGCGTAGGGATAGCAACATTAAAATTTCGCATGAGAATGTCCTCCAAGTACATATTCTTGAATATCTGCAGAGTATCATATAACACTGTCTGACATTTAAAAAGGTACAGTTTCAGATAACTCAACATGTCAGATGTAAAGGCCGACACACAAAAAAAGCAGGCAAAGAGAGCCTGCTTCATTGCTTCGGCCATAATTGTTTTATCCAATTGGTTTTGGCGGGCTAAAATATTCAGACTCATCAACATTTGATGGATTCATTTAGGCACATGCCCTTATCAAAAACAATCTGGGTGCATATCCTGCTCCTAAAAGTCATTCATAAAGGGAGTTTAGATATGTATTATTATTATTATCCGTATTATGTATATGATTACAGACAGCAGCCTGATTTAAGTCAGGCAAATATTAAAATGCGAAGCCATTTATCTGCGATTCAACAAATTCCAATACACTCATCCTCCTTTCAACAATCAATGGCTGCGGTAGTGAAGCACTTGCAGGCTGTCAGCAGAGCACTCGCTCTGGGATGCGGTATGAGTTCAGAATTCAGATTTCTTCCAGACACTTGGGGATTACGAGAACTTCATACTGTACACGCGAAATATCTTACTCCGTTGAGCTATCACGTTTATTCCGCTTTAGGCGCAGCAGAGCTTCTCGCCGCCGGACAAGGCCGGGCTCCTCATTTTCCTCTTATGGTTGGCTGCATGAATTCAATACTTCGTCTATGGTCAAACTTCCCCGCAGCGATAGCAGACCTGAGAAGAGCAGCCGGTCACCAATACGCGTCATCTGTAGACGAGGCGGAAAATCTCCTAAGACCAATGGTTCCAGCCACACAACAGGCATTATCCATCAGTCAATCTGCAGTGAGTCCGGCTATTTGGCAGGCTTCCTTACGTGCCGCGCAGTTAGCTCGGGAAGTACGTCAGAATGTTGCACAATCAATGAGTCAGGGATCTTCTTATTAATTAAGCCAAAAGATTTTTTCGGCTTTACACAGTCACATAACCGGACTTATTCAACACAAAAAAGAGCAGTAAACACGTAAGTTACTGCTCTCCTCTGTCTATCCGCCGTTCATTTGTTTTACAATGTATTCAGCATCATTTCCTACACCTTGAAGCAGCGCTGAACCTCGCCTATGCTGCCAAGGCAAACCAATAAAATACAATCCTTCCGCAGCTGAAACACCCCGGTGATGTATAATTCGGCCTTCCTTATCCAAAACACCTTCTATTTTCATCCAACAAAGCGGATTCTTAAAACCAGTTGCCCAAATGATATTGTTTACTTCTAATGAAGATGAATCTTTAAAAATGATTTCATTTTGCTTTCCGGCTATGACTCTTTGTTTTAAGATGATCTTCTTCTGTCTTATTGCATGTTTTAATTCATACCCAAATATGGGGTCGCCTTTCTTCTGAATGAACTTGCCTAATATTGATGTATGACTTGCATGTAAAACTCCTAATTTATCAAACCACCAAAAGATGCTTCTTTTTCCAATCCATAAAGGGAAATAAACCGGTTTATTACTGCAAGCCAAATATGTAACTCTTTCTTTGGATAATTCAACAGCTATCTGAGCCCCGCTATTCCCGCCGCCGACTACCAGTACATTCCCAGGCGCCAGTTGTTTTGAATGTTTATATTGTGAAGAATGTAATTGATGAATATGATCGGCTACATCCCTTGATATTGATGGAATGTTAGGGGTATGAAAAGGACCTGCGGCCATCACAAGATTCTTCGTTTGATATTCTTCCCGGTTTGTTTTTATTAAGAAATAGTTCTTTAATTTTTGGACACTTATTACTTCTGTCCGTAATTGGATCGGGATTTCAAATCTTTCAACATATTTTTTCAGATAAGCAGCAATTTCATTTTTTGAAGGGAGTCCATGCTTGTCTCCTTCAAGCTGCATTCCAGGCAAAGAGCTGTACATTCGAGAAGTAAATAAAACCAATGAGTCATACCGGTTGTTCCAGCTTTCTCCCACTTCATGACTTTTATCCAAAATGATAAATTTTTGTTTCGACTTCTTTAGATAATATCCTACTGAGATTCCTGCCTGACCGGCTCCGATTACTATCGTGTCGTACATATGAATCCCCCCTCCGGTTTTATCTTAATTGTCAGCAGACAAAGTGAGTCCCTATTTCCTCCTTTAATGATGATGATGGTCACGCGGATTCTCAGTTTGGGCCTGACAAAGAATCGTATTGTCGTGATTATGCGCTGCTGTTTCCATTTGAATGGTTACATGTGTAATGCCTTTATCTCCAAGTTCATGTTCAATTTTGCGTAAAATACTTTCACTTTCAGAAATGGTCAGTTGATCGTTAACAACAGCGTGGCAGGAAAGAGCATTCAATCCGCTTGTGATAGACCATATGTGCAAATCATGAATGCTTTGAATTCCTTCTGTCTCTTCAATTGTATGAATGATGTCAGTGACATCGATATTTTCCGGAGTTCCTTCCATTAATACGTGAATGGAGTCTTTCGTCACATGGTAACCGCTTCTCAGAACAAGAATAGCCACAATGACACTGGCCACTGGATCTGCCCAGCTCCACCCGAAGAAGATGATAAGGATCGCAGCCAGTATGGCACCTACAGATCCGAGCATGTCACTTATCACATGTAAGTAAGCCCCTCTTATGTTCAGGTTATTCTTTGTATCTCCGCCGTTCAGCATAATCCCAGCGACCAATATATTTACAGCTAACCCGATGATACTAATCGTCAGCATGCCGGTTGTTGCTACCTCCGGCGGATGAGAGAAACGTTTGATTGCTTCATAAATGATGTAAAGGGAAATCAATATTAATGCAACACCGTTTATCACAGCTGCGAGAATCTCAAATCGTTTGTAGCCGAATGTCTTATGATGACTTGCCTTTTTTTCGGCCAATTTAAAAGCAATCAGAGCAACCATTAATGAGATCGAGTCACTCAGCATATGGCCTGCATCTGACAAAAGCGCTAAACTATTGGTTAAAAATCCGCCTATCGCTTCTATTATCATATAACCTGTAATCATGATAAAAGAGATCAATAAAACCTTCTTATTGGATCCGCCAGCGTGATTGTGATTGTGACCCATAAAAATCTCCTCCTTATCTCATACACTGCATTTATTATTTCTTTTCTGTTATGAAGCATTCTAACATGGACAAAAAAATAACCTTATATGATTATATGCTCATATATGAATATATAGGTTCTTTACTGAAATGTCAAAATCTTTTCAATGAAAATGTCCAATACTTTATATTGCTCTTGATCAATAATTGCTATGAAGCCGCGGATTACAGTAATTACTTTAGGCGCAGACAATTTAGAAAAATCGCTTCACTTCTATCGAGATGGCTTGGATCTGCCTACAGAGGGAATAGCCGGTACAGAATTTGAACATGGCGCAGTTGCCTTTTTTGACTTACAAACAGGACTGAAACTTGCCATTTGGAACCGCAAAGACATCGCACATGAAACAAACGTTACGTTAAATGCGCCAAGCCCTGCAGAATTTACATGAGGACATAATGTCAGCAGTAAAGCTGAAGCCGATAAAGTCATGGAACAGGCAAAACAGGCAGGAGCAACGATAACTGATCCCGCTCATGATACTTTTTGGGGCGGATACTCCGGTCACTTCCAAGACCCCGATGGACACTTATGGGAAATCGTTTGGAATCCGCACTGGGATGCAATTGAATAACCCAATTTAGCAACAATAAAAACACACCTGAAAGTTCTGGTGTGTTTTTTATTTGTTTCCCAAAACGATCAAACTATTTATACGATGGCGGGATGCTTTGCGGAAAACGGAATACATTTTCGGGATCGTATTTCGCCTTTATTCTTTGAAGCCTTGCAAAGTTTGAGCCATAATATGCTTTTCCGAAGTTCTCGATATTTTGATCCGGAACATTCACATATGAACCTGTTACATATGGTTTCATCAGCTGACGCACTCTTTCAACTGATGCAAGATTCGAAGCTTCTTGTGATTTATTTTTCCAACTGGCCGTCCATTCCGTATAAAACAACGGACGGCGCCAATAGAAGGCTGTTTCACTGCTTGGTACTCTGCTTATCGCGCCGCCCCAATTGATAAAAAAGAAATTGGTTTCTGTCCCAGTCGCTTTTTCTAAAAATTGTCTCATTACTGCAATAGGTTCTTCCGGCCAAAGATTGAGCGCCCACGCCGAGGAGAATTTAACACTCTGATCAGATCTGCCGGGAATCGGTTCGTCAGGATCTAAGAAATCTATACAATCCGGGTAGTATAGTGTTTTGATTACTGTTTGTGCCGGCGTTCCGGCATTTAATAAAGGTTTTAATAATTGAACCAGCTCTGGTTTTGAACCGAGGAACAATCCTTCCACATGGCACAAGCCATTTACTTTGCTGTAAATCTCAAGGTAGCATCCTAATCGTTCGTCTGTAAACGGCGCCCATTTTTGCCACGCTTTAAATACCGTTTCTAACTGTTCCCACGGCCAAATGATATTAAAGACGGTTGCGGTTTTAGGGGCACGGTGAACTTTGAATGTATATTGGGTGTTATATCCGAAATTGCCTCCCCCGCCGCCTCTGGAAGCCCACAGTAAATCTTCATTGCGGGATTGATTTGCTTGAATAATCCTGCCTTTGGCATCTACCATTTTCAGTGCGAGAAGGTTATCGCTTATCAGGCCGATCGATCGGGAAAGCACTCCAAATCCGCCTCCCATTGTGATTCCTCCGATTCCGACGGTTGGACTGTCTCCGAACGGGGCCATAAAACCTTCCCGAGCTAAACCTTTTACAAGCGGGCCGACGTGAATGCCGGTTTGAACGGTTGCTACCGCGTTTTTTTCATCTAAGAAAACTTTATTCATGTCACTCACATCAATAACAATTCCATCACTTACCGTGGAAAGATTTTTATCCAGAGCATGGCGGCCGCTTCTGACACGCATAGGCACATTCTTCTCACGAGCCCATTTAATAGCATTACTTATATCGTATGAATTTTGTGCAAAAACAAAGACAAGCGGACAGACATCAACATAAGGGTTCCAATTCTTAACCGCCTGTGTATAGCCGGGGTCCCCTTTGAAGATGACGCGTCCTGTTAACTGTGCTGATCCCATCTATTTCACTCCCAATAAGCATTTGATTCCGATACCAGTATATGTAGGAATTGGACAAATTCTTAGACAGATGTTCTGCAAACTTAAAAATAGATACATATACGCGAAGATGATATAAAAACAAAAAAAAAGACAAGAGCGGCAAGCTGCCGAAACTCTTGTCTCTCCTGCCTTTTTTATCATGATAGGCACTTACATTTATTGGCGTGATATCCCGACCAAACTATGGAAGTCCATAGAAAATTATGTTTGCCCTGCCATGCGTGGTTCTGCTGAGACACCGGCTGAGCAATCTTTCTGCTTGATCCCCCGACAAAGAATCTTATTCTTTATCGTTTTTGCACCCCTGTACGGTTAAAATCAATACACATTGAATCTTATCTTTTACATGATGAAAAGCTCTTATTTTTTCTTCTTGTGCTTACGTTTGCAATCCTGTTTTTTCTCTTTCTTATGACGTTTTTTACATTTCGCTTTTGCTGCTAATTTTGCCGCTTTTACCTTTGCTTCTGCTGCTGCTTTTGCTGCTTCTGCTGCTCTGGCTCTTGCTTCTTCCGCTCTTGCTATTGCCTCTTCCGCTCTGGCTCTCGCTTCTGCTTCTCTTGCTGCTTCCGCTCTTGCTGCGTCGTCCGCCATATCAAAATCATGGCCAAGGTCACAGGCTTCGTTGTATGGCTTTTTCTTCTGAACGTACTGTTGATCTTCACCTTCGTTATAATACATTACGCCACTCCTTCTCTCATCTTTTAATCTTTACATACTATGTAAAGAAATAACTGCAGCTTGGACTGGTATTATGATGAACCGGCACATTTTAGGGCAATTTTCATTTATCGATACAACAGATTCTGGATGCTTGATGAAACTTAAATGTTTATGATAAGCAGCGTAAAAAGGGAGACTACGAAAAAGGATGCTGCACGCTGCAGCATCCTTCTGTACAACTTTTTATTGAACGATTGGAAAGTGTTTTTTGGCTTTTAGTTTGCTTGCTGTGTTTGTTTTACTGGTTCTTTGCTAAAAAGTCCGACAACGTTCCACAAGATAATTGCAGCAGCTATGATTAAACGAGTCGTACTGACTTCTTGGTTAGTAAACAATTTATAGCCATATATTGACCCCAATGCTGCTATACAAAAAATATTGAACCATTTACTCCAACGCAATTAGAAAACTCCTTATAAAATGATTACATTTCAAAACAATGTATTATAATATTAACAAAATTTTTCAATAATTTACCTTAAATCATTCTTAATTGGTTTTCCTGATCATTTTCTCTAATCGTCATTCGATCTTTCGAAGTTTTGATCGTTTTTTGTTACAGGCTAGACCCAGACATCATTTTCAGCTGTTTGATCAGTTATTTCCTGCCCGGTATTCACAACACCTTTAGGTTCTACAAGCAAAATGTTACACTCTGATTCTGCATAAGGTTTATGTTCAACATTTTTCGGAATGACAAACATTTCACCTTCATTTAATGTTACTTCTCCATCACGAAATTCAATGATTAAATTACCCTTAATGACAATGAAGACTTCATCTGTTTCGTCATGCTTATGCCGAACAAAATCCCCTTGTACCTTAACAAGTTTAAATTGATAATCATTCATTTCAGCGATTACTTTTGGAGACCATTGATCTTGGAACGCAGCTAATTTCTCTTGAAAATTAATCGGTCTATATTCCATTCTTTCCGCTTTCCTTGTAAAACTCAAATATTTAACTAGTCCCAAATTAAAGGCCTGTCAACCTCAGCAGTTCTGAGATAGTCTAAAAGCTGACCGGTATGTACGGACTCATGGTAAGCGATTCTTAATAACATGTCTCCTAGTTCGCGAATATATCCAACATCAGACCTGTCAATCTTTATATTTGTTAAATCTGTTTCGTTTAACGATTTGATGAATGTCAAAAACTCGGCCCGATACGGTTTTGCAAATTCTAATTCTTCGTTTACTGTGGTAAACGTTTTTGATTCATAAGGATTAATAGTTTCCTCTGAAAACTCACTCATATTTTTCATTAAAATTTGATGATAAAGAAATTCTGCTTCTAATATGTGTCTTATCATTTCTTTACACGACATGGCTTCGGAATCCGGGCGCCAGTCCATTTTTTCCTCAGGTATAGCTGTCCATAACTTGATGCTTCGCCGTCTTACCTCTTCAAAATGTAAAATAATAAGGTCAATTGTATTCAAGTGTTTTCCCCCTTTTATTTTTAAATAATTCTCCTTCTTCCCGGAAAAAACCTCTTCAAATAAAAAACATATTCTTTCCCGACTCGCTGGATTGATAATCAAACCATTTTTAAGATAAGAAGATATTCATTCATCCATACAATAGACTCTGGCTGAACATATACTGAATGATAGTTTTCATCAGAAAGGAGAAATCAGCTTTGGAAAAGTATCGGATCATGACCTTTGACGGGGGCGGTACCTTAGGTGCTTTAAGTTTACAACTATTGAACAGACTGGCTGAAGAAAATCCAGCATTAATAAGCCGAACCCATGTATTTGCGGGAAATTCAATTGGTTCATTTACTGCCCTTGCATTAGCAAGCGGAAGATCTCCGAGGGAAACACTTCAGTATTTTGAGGATGAAATCCTGCCCGCATTCAGCACTTCCCGGCCGGGCGGACCTGTTTTCAATCAACAATTACCATATTCCGGTTTTATTAAAGCGGTACGAAACTTTTTCCCGCCAGGCCTTCGCCTTAAAGATCTAAGAAAACGAATTGTTGTCCCTTCATTCAAATTATACTCCCCGGCACTGGATCGTTGGACGCCCGTATTATTTCACAACTTTCCCGGCTCTCCCTATTTAAATGAGAAAGTGAGTGATGTCATACTGCGGAGCAGCGGTGCTCCCGCGACGCAGCGCGCCTATCAAAACTACGTGGACGGATATGTAGTGGCAACGAACCCCAGTACGGCCAGTATCGCGTTTGCGGTTGGTAAAGCCAACGTGCCATTGGATCAAATTGCGGCGCTATCCATCGGTACAGGTGAAGCCCCGACTCGGTTAAGAAGAGATACGAGGGGATGGGGAATGGTGAGTGCGGATAACATACGTCCCGAAAACCTGAAGAACCTTCCTCCAAATTGGGGAGTCCTTTTGGACAGGTCGCCTAATGAACCTTTACTGCCATTTCTTCAGATGATCTCCGGCGGAAATGGCTACTATGAATCCATGGTCAGCGCGAATCTGCTGGGAGATCGCTTTTTCCGGTTAGATCCGCGGATTCCTAACTTCTCCAAAACAGACCCTTCCGTGGTTCCCGCTGTCATTGAAATTGCGAACAAAACCAACTTACAGCCTGTGAATACATTTATAGAGAAAAACTGGAACGACAGCCATTAACTAAGTTAGAAGTTTATAATAATTCAATGAACAAAAAATACCAAGGGACTCAAAACCCTTGGTATTATTAATGCGGCCGAGAGGGTTTGGACCTTCACGGGGTATTTATACGCTGGGCATTCGATAAAGTGAAATCTTATTACCGCCCGGCATTTCAAACACTGAAGTTAAGCATTACAACCAACAATCGGGCCATTTAATTGAATAGGACTACTCAGAAGTCGCTTCCATTACGTAAGAAAAGCGACTTTTTAGATTTGATTTTCAAGTTCCTTGACAAATTTTGAAAAGACCATTGACTATTCAGTTGAACTGTATTAAGTTTAACTATATAGTCAGACTGAATAGAGGATGAGGATATGAAACATAAATTATTACCGCTGTCTGAAACCATGCATTATATTTTATTAGCTCTGCGGGAGCCGCTTCATGGCTATGCTGCCATGCAGAAGATCGAAAAGATGAGTAACGGAACTGTTATTTTAGCAGCCGGCACATTATACGGCGCGATTGAAAACTTGAATAAGCATGGCTGGATTGAACCTGTTGGAGAATCGGGCCGGAGAAAAGTTTATATGATAACTGCGGAAGGAAGCGCCATTTTGAAAATGGAACAAAACAGATTACTTCATATTTTATCCCTGTACGAAGGAAGTGAATCGAATGAAGAAATGTAAGATGTTTTTTGATATTGAAAAAGAGGAGCAATGGCTGAACGAGCACCTACAAAAAGGCTATCACTGTACAAATATCAGCGGATTAGGAATATACACTTTCGAAAAAACCGACAAAAAATATGTAATGCGACTGGATTATCAAGATTATTTATCAAAGAAAAAGTTCAAAGACTACAAAGAGATCTATGAAGACTTCGGCTGGAGTTATATAAACAGCCCATGGCTTAGCGGAACTCGGTATTGGCAAAAAGAAGATGATGATCAAAATGAAATCTTCTCGGATCGCCAATCAAAGAGTAATTATTATAAAAGACTAATGAGTTTTTCATCTTGTTTTGGTTTACTGTGCTTGTTTTATTCTTATTTGATTTACAAGGATTCAGGTTTATATTTAACTGAAGGTCTGTGGAGTATGGAAAGCGCAATGTTTTGGAAAGCATTTTTATTTGAAACTCCATTTGCCCTTTTGAGGTCGCTTCCCGCCCTTATGACTGTTCTATTTGGCTGCAGTTTCTTTAAAGCGTATCGAAAGTATTCAATGTTAAAAGAACAATAACACGGGGAAGTTACATTCAAAGAAGTAACTCGAGGATCATGTATTTGCCGAAGCCGGGCGCTTTAACGGAAAAAAGAAGCGCCCTGAATTTACTGATAAATCAGGTGACTTATTTTGTTAATAATACATACTTATTTACAATGGCTTGAGCGAGACAAGCTGATGAATCAACAAAGGTAAGTCCGCTTCTTTTTTGATCCGTGACCATATTTAAATCCGTACATGCAATGATAACCGTATCAACCTTTTCTGCTAATTCACGGTGTAATTCATCATATAATGTACTAGCCTTATCGATTTGACCTTGTTTAATCTTTTCTATTATGTGATCGACATAGATTTGCCAACTATCTTGATGTAAAAAATCATAACCTTCTCTGTTTAACGCTTCTTGAAATATTCCAGATTGAACCGTAGGAACGGTGGCTAAAAGAGCTGCTTTTTTTGAGCCTTTAGGTATTTTTTTTATGGTTTCATCAACCATGTTTAGTAAAGGGACTGAAATCGATTTTTTTATTTGATTAAAATAGATATGTGCGGTATTACATGGGATGGCAATAAAATCAACACCCGTTTTTTCAAGCTTTACAGCCCCCTGAATAATTGCCTTTTCCATGTCCGTATGATTGAGAGGTTTATTCATATAGAAAGGAGTCGGACAGGAATAAATCATCATATGAGGAAAATCCATGTCATGTATTGCTCCATATATTTTTTGGCACTCGTCTACTACCTTATCTACAAATGGCCCAGTAGATTTTGGCCCCATTCCTGCCAGTATTCCAATCATAATTGTCCTCCTCTGTAAAAATGTGTACGAATACGATCACGATGAGTTATTCTTGTGTTTCTCATCTGAATCTGCTCTCATTTCTTTTTGGCTGTCTTCTCCTATTTTATCATTTCATTAATCGAATTATCATATCTAATTCCGCCGCACGCAGAAGAATGGCAGATACATTAAGGTTATGAAAGCTTGTTTTCATTACACTCTCTATCCTCCACTTTCATCACTTCTATATGTTTTCATGAATTATGGTTAAAAATCGGTGATTAAATTGTGCCCATATAGATTAGTAAAGTGTCATTGATGTCAAGTCATGAACTCCTAAAGGAGATTTAATAACTCATTTTCAACGAAAAACTGATTTCTGTTAATTAGTCGAGATTCCAAGATATACACGGACCAATTGATCTTTCCTTTTTTAGGACCCCGACAGGTTCCCTCTTGTTTTTTTAAAAAAGTTATTGACACCAATAAATGACCATGTTATCATTAAAAATTTGATATCTCACTCCATATATGGTAACCTTAAGTTAAGTTCCCATATATGGAGGTGGATTATATGTTTCAAATTGGCGATAACATTGTTTATCCAATGCACGGAGCAGGTACAATTGAAGCCATAGAAGAAAAACAATTCTTAGAGGAAAAACAACAGTATTATGTCATAAGAATGTCAATCAGTAATATGACAGTTATGATTCCAACGCGTAAAATATTGAGTTCAAATATACGGCCAGTTACTGATATACGTGCATTAAAACACATTTTACACATTTTTCAGCATGGAGAATCAGATAGGTTACTGCCATGGAAGCAAAGGTATGTAGTAAACACGAACAAAATAAAAACGGGTGAAATACAAGAAGGCGTTGAAGTTGTACGTGATTTAATGCGAATGAAGAAAGAAAAAGCACTTAATTCAAGCGAAAAAAAAATGTTGGATAATGCATATGAATTTTTGATTAGTGAACTGGAAGTCATTAAAGGAATCACTGAAAAACAAATAAAAAGTTTCTGCTAAGGTTAATTTTAAATAATGTTTTGCATTCCAAAAAGCACCCACGAGTTTTCGGAATATTACGATTAAAATATTTCAAAGACGCTTAACTTCTTCAACTTACTTTTAGAACATTAACCTCTTTTATTATTCCTACAATCTAATCTGTTTTTATTATTAAAAATTTCTTCAACGAACATTTGATGTTTTATCAAAAAACTCGATGAAATAGTCACTTGATTTTTGTAATCCTGATTCACACTGGCACGGACAAGGAGCCGTAAGGATGGAAGAGAGGCAGGGCTTTCATTGTTTTAGGTCTAAGTGATTATTTCCAGAAGAAAAAACAACCACTCCCCTCTTTATCTTTAAGAATTTCTTACATCTGCTTCCACAGTGAATAGCAGTTGGTTATCTTCTTTTCATAAAAGAGATATGCGAATTGTAACAAAGAATAACATACAGTTATCTTGAGAACATAAAAACAAATCATTTATATATATTCCACATATCGTCAATCCGGTATGTTATACTGTAAACAATCCTTTGAGGTTTTAAACCTTTTTCTTACCTTGTAGCAACTGTCCCTACTCGAACGTTGAGTAGGGTTTTTTTATTCAGTATGATACAGAGAACATAAAAAAACAGGCTCTATATAAAGAGCCTGTTTGTATAAACGATTGAAGATTAAGCAGTTTTTTGAACGTTAGCAGCTTGAGCTCCGCGAGCACCTTGCTCAACGTCAAACGTTACTTTTTGACCTTCGTCTAAAGATTTGAATCCGTCACTTTGGATTGCAGAAAAGTGTACGAATACATCGTCTCCATTTTCACGTTCGATAAATCCAAAACCTTTTTCTGCATTAAACCATTTAACTGTACCTTGTTCCATTTTTGTTGCCTCCTAGTGTGTTACACATTGTATTACTATCCTTGCCCAAAGTATCATCAAGACGAAAAGTCGATATTCATACTATCCTTTACACGAACAAAAATAATTCTCCTTTATCATAGCACGAAACGGAAATAACTGCAAATTAATAATATGTTCATTCAGGTTTTATTTGTTAAACCTGTCGATACCAGTGCAAAATAAGATGCTTATTAATAACTATGGTTTGAAAACACCGTGAAAATGGATCACGAGTGTCTTCAAACCCAGTACTTCATATTGATTGTTAAAGATTTCTTTAAAAAGCTCAGCTGTTTCTTGTTCAAGTACAAGATATTCTTGGCTGTTCACTGGTATAGCTTTGTTTCTGCAGATGTTTCCAAACGCTCACTCAGGTATACCTCTATTTTAACGGTATTAACTTGTCATGTTTGTTCCTCAAACAATCAAAGTTTACGGTCTAAATAAACCGATTCACATTGGGGAGCATGGAGAGAGTTTGGCCCGATAAAGAGCCGGGTATAATCTTCATACACCTTTTGTATTCCGGCTGGTTCTGCTAATAAAGATTTAATCAGTCTGGAAAAAAGTATCTCATTTCCAATAATTTCACATACGAATGGGAAAGATACTTATCATCTATGGTGTATGACGCTGTGACTTCAAAGACAAACGTTTTCGATACTTAGAAGAACATCAGGGAAGGGGAAATCTTTAAAAAATGAATGAACAAAACCTAAGGACTTTGAGAAAACTGGTTACACCCTATGAAAAGTCCGATTTACAAAAAAGTATATGTCAAATCATTAACACATTGGTACCATTTTTCCTGCTATGGTATTTGGCATATAAGAGCTTGTCCATTTCTTATTTCCTTACATTAGCCATTTCTGTCGTTGCAGCAGGTTTTTTAGTAAGAACCTTCATCATCTTTCATGATTGCTGCCACTATTCCTTTTTTAAGAACCGAAAGGCGAATCGAATCCTTGGAACAATTACTGGAATTCTGACTCTGCATCCGTTTGATCATTGGGCACACGATCATTCTGTCCATCATGCGACAAGCAGCAACCTGGACAAACGCGGTACGGGCGATATTTGGGTACTGACTGTTGAGGAATATAAGGAAGCCTCAACTAAGACAAAAATAATGTACCGTTTGTACAGAAATCCGTTTGTTATGTTTATTATCGGACCGATTTACGTCTTCGGGATTACCAATCGTTTTAATCGTAAAGGGGCAAAACGCACAGAACGGATGAATACATATGTAACGAACCTGGGGATCGTCGCTTTGGCAGCACTTTTATGTTGGGCTATCGGCTGGCAAAACTTTCTGCTGGTCCAGACACCAATTTTTATGATATCGGGATCCCTCGGAATTTGGATGTTTTATATTCAGCATACGTTTGAGGATTCATATTTCGAAGAAGATGAGCATTGGGAATATGTAAAAGCAGCCGTTGAAGGAAGCTCTTTTTATAAGCTTCCAAAAGTCATGCAATGGTTAACAGGCAATATCGGTTTCCATCATGTTCATCATTTAAGCCCAAGAGTCCCAAACTATAAGCTTGAAATCGTGCATAACAACACTGAACCATTGCAAAACGTTCCGACCATCACACTGGCAACAAGTATTAAGTCGTTAAAGTTCCGCCTATGGGATGAAGAAGGCAAAAAATTTGTTGGTTTTACCCACTTTAAAAAAACTTCTAAAAGCCAGGTATCAGCTCGGCTAAGAACGGATTAAATAAACGCCCATAATCGATGATAATGGGCAGTGTATCTTGCAGAATAAAAGTGCAGACTCGCGCAAAGATTTTGTGCAGAGGTCAGCACTTTTTTAATGCCACATGCACTTACAACAAAAAAATACCAAAGGTGTCAAAACCCTTGGTATCATTAGGGTGCGGCCGAGAGGACTTGAACCCACGGGTTATTCACCCGCTGGGCCCTCAATAAAGTGATTCTTTATTATGAATTACAAAAGCCTATAATATCAGCATTTGTTTATTTTGATTATGAATGTTTACTTCGATTTATTTTTATTTGGGAGTAAAAATGGAGTAGGTTTTCATTTCAAGACAGTTAATGTCTTGTTACTGGTGACATGTCTATTAGAGTAACCGCCTAATTGAAATGGCTAGTTCTCCATGTTTTATAATGAACTCTGGCTTGATGAAGTTTTTCTATGATTTGTTCTAGCTTTTTATCTTTCCATTTCTTAATCAGCAGAACTCGCGGTTTGTAACACCTTAATATTGCCTTTCAAAATCCTTTGCATAAACGATCTTAACTTTTTGACTGTTTTCTTTGTATTCCCCTTAAAATTGAATAATCACTTTCCCTTTTGGCCGTCCATTTGCGACTAGTTCTAGCGCTTCATTTACGTTGTCTATGGTAAATTGTATTGGATGAATTGCTGGAGCAATGTTGTTTTCTTCAATGATTTTGGTAATCTCTTTAAGTTGTGCGCCGTCAGAACGAACGAAGATAAAATGGTATTCCACGTTTTGTTTCTTGGCTTTGCGATCATACTTTGCGCCAACAAGGGAAAATAGCATTTGTTTCCACAATGGAAAATTCCGGTCTTTTCCGAAGCGTTTATTTGGTCCTGTACGGAGAGAGAGCAATCTTCCGCCCGGTTTGATGATACTCAATTCACTGTCAAATTCTTTAGGTCCCAGTGTATCAATCACATAATCCACATTTGACAACAAGTCAACATAGTTTTCTGTTGAATAATCCAAATATTGATCTGCACCCATTTCCAAAATGCGTTCGCGCGCTTCTGAGCTGCCGCTAACAATGACATTTAGGCCCATTGCCTTTGCGATTGGTACAGCCATCTGACCAAAGCTGCCTGATCCACCTGGAATGAAGACAGATTTACCTGACTGTGCCTCAAGTTCTTCATGCAGACCTTGATACGCTGTGAGTCCAGCCAGTGGTGCAGCAGCGGCTTCCACGTAAGACAAATTTTTTGGCATGGGTGCAATTGCGGCAGCATCAATTGCGGCATATTCCGCAAAAGCGCCAATTTTTTCGAGGGGGAGACGTGTATAGATGGCATCTCCTACGTGAAATTCTGCCACATTTTTTCCGACTTTTTCGATAACTCCTGTCAATTCATTACCAAGCGTTAATGGGAATTCATAATCTTGAATCAGTTTCACGCTGCCTGTAATAATTAACATTTCGAGTGGATTGACTGCCGCAGCTTTGACCTTTACCAAGACTTCATTGTCATCGATTTCTGGAATTGGAATGTCATTGATTTGGGCATAGAGATCTTTTGAATACTTGGTGATCTGAGCTGCTTTCATAAGTGTTTTCATTTTTTTATCAGCATCCTCTATCATATTACGTTTATTAGGTTTTTACCTTTTTATATAATCGTTTAGGTGGAGGGGAATCTTTCTTTTAGCGAAGTCTGACTTCCAATTTTATGATTAACCCTCCACCTAAACAGCAGTCATTTTTAGAACGATCATTCTCAAATAATTAAATTTTATAGACCGATACTGTGAATAAATGTTTCTCATCTTCCTAGTGTTATTGATGTAGAGCATCGTTATATAGGTTTAATAACTTGAAATATTACATCTCTAGAATCGGATAGATTTGATCTCTTAATTGAAATTCATAGTTTCCGTCTACAACTCCTACTACTTGATTACTATCATAAAGCTCCATCATAAAACTCGCCACTTGCTCAACTGTGTGGTACATCGGGATATTTGCTTTGTAATCATATTCTTTCGTATCAGATGCAGTTTTCATGAATTCTGTTTCCGTGATTGCTGGCGCTAAAACTTTCACCTTCATTTTCGCACCTTTGCGTTCAAGTTCTTTTGCAAGGCCTTCTGTAAATGCACTGACAAAGTATTTAGATGCAGAATAAGTAATACTGCCAACAGCAATTGCATATCCGAGTGCTGATGATACGTTAATTAACTGAGTTCCCTCTACATCCGAATAATCACGTACAAATAGTGTAGAAAGAATCGTTAAGGATTCTACGTTTACACGTAGCATGGTTTCCACTTTATCTAAATTCTGATCCGTGACAGAAGAAGATTCACCAAGCCCGGCATTATTAATCCAAGTCTCAATTTGATATTCCTTTAAATTGTCATACAGTGTGTATGCCTGAGCTGTGACAGATAAGTCACTTGTACGAATAATAACATCCAAATCAGGATTAATATTCTGAATGGTTGATTTAAGCTCTTCTAATTTATCTAATCTTCTAGCTACAATAATTAAGTTTTTGCCGCGAGCAGCAAATTCCAATGCTGTCTCATATCCTATACCTGAGCTTGCTCCTGTAATAACTGTGTACTTCATATTATTCTCTCCTCGAAAACAAATTTTCTAATTAGTTAATCCATATAACAAAATAGATTCAGTCTAGTGTCGACAAAGTCAAATCAATAATGTTTTCTAATTTTTCCTTATCATTTGTCGTTTTTGCTAATACTCGTATCCCTACGAGTGAATTATGAATAAATTGAGAAAGCCCTTTAATGTCATGGTGTTTAGAAATTTCTCCTTGTTCTTGACCATGTTTTAGCAGATCAAATAATAATGCTTCCGCATTTATAAAAATCTCTGTGATTTTCTTAGCTACTTCTTCATCTATTAGGGATAATTCAACAGCTGCATTAACAGCTAAACATCCTTTTGGCTGATCTTCTTTTGGGTAAATAACCATTTCAAATAATTTTCGTATAGCCAGCTTAACCGTTAATTCTGTTTTCACTTCATTCTTCATTCTTACTTCCATTACTTCTACATAGTGACTTAAGGCTCGCATAAATAAAGTATGTTTGTCGCCAAATGTATCATAGATACTTCTGCGGTGAACGCCCATATGGTCCACCAAGTCTTGCATGGATGTTTTTTCATACCCCTGTTCCCAGAAAAGGTCCATTGCTTTTCTTAATGCTTTTTTTTCATCAAATTCTTTATTTCTAGCCATGTTATCCCCCCTTAGAATGTATTACCTCTTTATTCTGAGAAAGGCCTGAGAATCATTGATGCATTCATCCCTCCCTCATTCTTAAATAATTAAAGAACGATCATTCTCATTTCAGTAGCAAAACAGTTAGATCTGACGTATTTCAAGTATATCAAATTTAAGAACGATCAGTAAAGAATTTAGAATTAAATCATGTGTTTTATATGCTATGCATGGCTACTACCTGAATTTTAACGAATATCGCTCCTTTTTATTTTTCATCAAATCATTTCTTTAATGTCATTGACGGCAGGTCATAAAGCATACTGGTGTGTTTTCGAAAATACCCCTCATTTCAGTAAAGTTCCCCGCTGGAATATTCACACTTTGGACACGAAATAGGAACTGTAGAAGAGTTTCCCGGATTTTCAAACTAAAGTGTATTAAACAATACGGAGGATTACACTGGGTAACACAGTCAAATAAAAAAGCTCTAACTAATCCAAAAAGTTGCTAGTCAGAGCTTTTTATACATATTTTTTTGGTCCAACTCACTAAGCACCTACTCTGTCATCAGCAACTTGAAACGGAGCTTTGATAACAGGGACATCATTTGTTAAAACCACTCCTGCTATGCTGCCCAATAAAATGACTGCAAACAAAGTCAGGCTGATCTTCATTAATTATCTCCCCTTTTTTATTTTCCGTCCCGCTTTAATCTAAGATACCATTAGCGATGACACTAATGGTACCCTTTGTTTCTACTCAATTATTCAGCTTCTCCAACAACAGTAAAGCGTTCATTTATATGTTTTGGATTTTCAATTTCATCCAATACTGCAATTGCATAGTCTGCATAGCTGATATAACTTTCGCCTTTCGAATTCACAAGAAGATGATCTTTTCCTGACTGATAAAATCCAGTTCTTTTCCCGTCTGGGTCAAATACCGCTGAAGGACTGATAAATGTCCAGTTAATACCAGAAGTTTCCTTTAGTTCTTGCAAGTTACGACCTTGCCCTTTAGCTGTCGGAATAAAAATCTCCGGGAAATCAGGTGAATCCATTACACTGACAGTTTTATTTTCGTCTACATAAAGACTCCCTGCTCCACCTACAATTACGGCTCTTGTACCCGTTCCTTTTAATGCCCTAATTAATGCCCGGCCAGCATCTACATGTGCCTGTTCTTCTCCTAATGGAGCACCGAAGGCATTAACTGCTACATCTAACTTTTTTAGATCATCCGATGTAAGATCAATTATATTTTTTTCAATGATTGCAATCTTTTCCTCTTTAAGTTTTGCAGCATCTCTTACAATTGCAGTTACTTCATGTCCCCTGCTTACCGCTTCTTTCAAGATAAGACTTCCAGCTTTTCCGGTTGCACCAATGATTCCAATTTTCAATTTAAAGTCCTCCTAATCATTCAAAATTTTAAATGTAACCATATCGATTACGTGTAATAATTTTAGTTACACCTTTTCTATTTGTCAATACTTTTATCATCTTGTTAATTGAGCATATTAGAGTAAAAGAACTTGTAATACATTCAGTTACAAGTGTACTATAAAGAGTGTAAAGTAATGAGGGTGGTGAAGAAATCATGTCTATTAGCAGCCGTTTTGCTGTAGGAATTCATATATTGGCTCTTATTGAAATAAATGAAGACGGAATTAGCACTTCTGAATTTTTAGCTGGAAGTGTAAATACAAATCCCGCCTTAATAAGAAAAATTATGGGGATGCTGAAAAAAGCAGGTTTAGTAAATGTTCGGCCAGGTATTGCAGGAGCTGAATTAGCGAAGGATTTAACTGAAATCACCTTACTTGATGTTTATAGAGCAGTTAATGTTGTTCAAGATAAAGAATTGTTTAGTATACATGAAAATCCCAATCCTCAATGTCCCGTAGGCCGGAACATTCAAAGTACAATTGGTCCAATATTTGAAATCGCCCAATCTGCCTTGGAAAAAGCTCTTGGGCATATCACAATTGAGGATGTGGTAAAGGATATTATTGAAAAAGAAAAATTGACCAATAATTTTTAAATGATTTCACAGAAAATCTTTTATCAGACTGGGGATAAGAAAAATGGCTTTTTGATGAAAAAGAGCAGACATAAAATCTACTCCTTTTGATGAAAGATTTAGATTACGGTAAGGGATATAAATATGCTCATGATAAAAAATTAACGACAATGCAGACGATGCCAGATTCTTTAATAGGACGTGAGTATTACTATCCAACAACTCAAGGTTCAGAAGCTAAGTTCAAACAAAGACTTGAGGAAATCTCGGATTGGTATAAAAGAAACCGCAAATCTTAGTTTGAACGAATATGTTCTGTATATAAAAATAATGAGGTATGGAGTGAATTGATAATGAATTATGGTGAAATAAAAGATTACTGCCTAACCTTTCCAAACTCTTATGAAGACCATCCTTTTGGAGATGGTTGGACTGCAATTCGGCACAAAGGGAATAAGAAAATATTTGCACTTATCTTCACTCGCGACGAACACTTATGTGTCAACCTTAAATGCGAACCTGAAAGGGCTGATTTTTTACGTGGTCTTTTTGAAGAAATCAAGCCCGGATACCATATGAACAAGGAGCATTGGAATACTCTTACCTTAGATGAGGGACTCCCAGAGCATCAAATCCATGACATGGTAAAGTACAGCTTTGAACTGACAAAACCAAAAAGTAAAAAGGAAATATAACATCGAAGGATAGAACGCTCATTATAATTATTCACCCGGCGCAATGATACAGAGGAATATGCAAAAAAACCTCAAGGCAGCAATTTTTAAATTCGTATTTACGAGATGATTTTTTCGTTATTGTGAGTCCTTTGTTTCTCGACATAGGTTGAACAAATAAAAAAAGAGCAGACTCAAAGTCCACTCAATTAATTTAGATGATTGCTTATTTCATCCAGACACCTATAAAAATTGAAAGGTGACGATGATATGCCGCAAAGGTCATTTAGCGTTTAATTAATACTGATAACTCACCTTCAAACACTTTTTCCTCTTTCTGATTATAGGTAGATAACAATACAGTAAGTATCCCCGTCTGGCTTTTATTTGGTTTTTTATCAATAACCTTAACAATAGTGTTCAGTTTATCATTAGGGTAAACAGGTGCTAGGAATTTTATATTATTCATTCCTGTCCCAGCAATAATATCGTCTTCATGACACCCTTCTTCAATCCAAAGCTTAAAAGTAATAGATAACGTTTGTATTCCAGAAGCAATAATTCCATTAAACCTGCCCATTTTTGCTTTTTCTTCATTTAAATGCATGTATTGTGGGTCATACACTTCTGCAAAATTCTTTATATTCTCTTTTGTTAATTCAAAAGATTTAGTTTGAAAAACCTGCCCGGTGGTAAATTCATCCAATTTCATAAATAAATCTCCTAGAATCTAAACTTTATTATTAAATCTACGTAGCATTTTAACATACTGGCTCTCACACAACAACTTAATGGTAAAACAATTGTTCCCCTATCAGGAATGAACAAGCACATTGTTTTTGTTTCCTTGCCTTTAACCTCTTTATAATCAGGTGTTTTCTTATAAAGACCAAGGCGGTCGCCATCACCATCACCCGGCATATGTGCCATTTCCTATTTCCTCATAAGAATCTCCAAGCTTCTCATAATAAGAATAAGCAGTAAGCTTGCGAGAACTTTCTTCTGGCTGATAAAACGCAAGTTGAATATATTTCCCGTCATCATATACACGAATTATAGCGTTATCTCTTTTGTGCTCATCTGAATCTGCTCGCATTTCTTTTCTGACTTTCTTCTCCTGCTTCATCACTTCATTAATCATTATCATATTTACTGCCGCCGCACGCAGTCAGCAGAAGGATGAAGGTGACTGACAAATCATACGACCTACTATAAGTAAGTGGACAGTAACAGATGAATTTTTATAAACAAAAAATACCAAGGGTGTCAAAACCCTTGGTATCATTGATGCGGCCGAAAGGACTTGAACCTCCACGGGTTATTCCACCCGCTGGGCCCACCATCTATATTCATAAAACTATTGCTCAGATGTCAGCATGTTAAGTAAATTACGAATTTCCTTGTTATAACTTTTAATTTCTTCTTCATTACAACCGGTTTTATCAAATACTGCATTAGGTATCATTGTGACTTTTTCTTTAAACTCATTCCCTTCAGTTGTTAACGTAATAATTACACTTCGTTCATCCTCTTTTGAACGCTCTCTTATAATAAGACCTCGCTCCTCAAGTCGTTTTAAAACTGGAGTTAATGTTCCGGAGTCTAGATATAATTCTTCGCCTAAACCTTTAACAGATATTTTTTCCTTCTCCCATAAAACAAGAAGAACCAAATACTGTGATTAGCGTACAAGTTCTCGTTTTCTTCTTTGGACCCCATATAGAAAATAAAAAGCCAGCTCTCCTTCGGGAGAAGAACTGGCATAACAAAGCTTCTTGCTTCTTATTTTGCTGTATTGCTCGGACCTTTTAATTTCTCTTCGTTCTTGCGTCAACGTTTTATTATTAGGACACAACCAATAAAATAATGACGATCGAGAATAGCAACGCTGCTTTTGCAAAGCAGTAAGCCCTCCAGAATATAAAAGAGCTGCAGTCATTGCTGCTCGGATAATCCCAGCTTATTCTGAGTCTGTATTTCGAGTAGCCGGTCAATTAAATGGATGTTTTTTTCATTCCTTTTCTGTTTGTTCCATTTTCCACCACAGTGAATCTTTTGGATTTTCAACAGCTTCTTGAAACTCAGCTTTAGAAGCAACTGTTGGGTAAGAACCTTTTAAAGATTTACCTGAAGTATCTTTAAATAAGGTTAACACAACTATTAAGCCAATTAAACTAACTGCTAATAAATAGAAACCCGGCGCCAAATTGTTTCTTGTCACATGGGTTAACCAAGAAGCAACTAAAGGTGTTGTTCCACCAAAAATAGAAACTGATAAGTTGAATGTCCAGGATAATGTACGATATCTAATGTCCGTATGGAACAACGTAGGTAAAGATCCTGGCATAGTACCTTCGTATACAGATAATACAATACCTAACATTAAAAGTCCTATAAATAAGAATGTTATATTCCCCATATTAAGAAATTGAAAAGAGATAATCGAAAATACAATTCCTAATACTAATCCAATTGATATAACTTTTTTATTTCCTAATTTATCTCCTAGTTTACCGAAAGTTAAAGCGAACGGTACCATAATAATCAATACAATTGCTGTAACCGGTGTACTTATATTATCACTTATACCAAGGTTCTCATCTAAATAAGAAGGCATATAACCTAACAATAGGTAATTGGTTATATTGAAAAATGCCACAAATACGATACATAAAAAGATATCTTTTTTATATGTTTTAATGACTTCTAATAAACCTGGTTGTTGTTCTTGGCTTTCAGAGATGTCATTTTCAAAAATTGGTGATTCATCTAAATGACTTCTCAAATATAAACCAAATAATCCTATTGGAATACTTAAGAAGAAAGGAATTCTCCATCCCCAACTATTCATTTGAACATCAGATAAAGTCCAGAAAAGTACTGTAACTAAAACAGAAGCTACTATATAACCAGATAATGTGCCGATTTCTAAACCGCTGCCTAACCTTATACGCTTATTATCTGGAGAAGATTCTGCGATATATACCATTGCACCAGCGTACTCTCCACCCACAGAAAAACCTTGCAGAATACGAGCTAAGAGTAATAATATAGGGGCCCATACACCAATCTGTTCATAGGTAGGAAGCACACCAATTATTAAAGTAGATAAAGCCATCATTAAAATAGTAATTGTTAATACTATTTTCCGACCAAATTTATCACCCATTTTACCAAAAATAATTCCGCCTACCGGTCTAAGTAAGAAGGCAATTGCAAATGTAGCAAAAGTAAATATTAACTTTAATTCATCGTTTTGAACTGGACTGAAAAAGTTTTTACTAATAATAACTGCCAAATAAGAATATAAAGCAAAATCAAACCATTCCATCGCGTTTCCTATCCCTGTAGCAAACACGCTTTTCTTCGCTTTTTGAATGTCTACAACGTTAATTTTTTTCTTGTTAAACTTCATTTAATAATATCGACTCCTTAATTATTAAATCCACATTATACAAGCGTATAAACGGTCCCAGAATGTATAGCGTAATGCTTCTCTAAAAGTCTGGGGGTTTCTGTTTCACCTGATGGAGAGCTAACGGCATAGTGGATGATTGGTTCAACTGTACCTTAAAAGACTAGACTAATATCCATATCAGCGCCAAATAACATTGTAAACCAGGAAAGAAGGATGAAATTCAGTTTTTTCGCTGGTTTCCTTAACTTATTTTTGCCGATTGGACTAAAAATAATACAAAAAGCAACAAAAAGAGAAACATCCAACAGATAATACCAGCCAAAGCGGTTAGTGATATATCCTTGGGCTGTGGTTGGCATTTTCTGCAGACTATTTGGAGAAATGATTCCCCTTAATACAGCTCTATTGTGAATATTATCACAATCGAACAAAAACTTTTATTTCTTCAAAGTATCCTAAACCTTTATTTTAGTTCTTCCATTACGTCTTCCAATATGTTTATTATAAGATTGATGTCGTTCCTAAGAATTATTTACTGATTCTATCTTTATTACCCCACAATCAGGTGAAACAAAACACTATAAACGTATCATATCTTTTTAAAATCTGACAAGCTCAACAGGGTGATAGAAACCCGGCTAAAGCCCAGCTAGTCAATGGATAGAAGAAATTTTTTTGTTCTTCCCAAGGAATAACCGTCTGCGTTTAATCCAGCCCAATTAGAAAGAAAAAGAGCAGGAGTAATCCTGCTCTTTCATTCAAAACTTTAATTTGTATGAAGAATTTCGTATACCTTTTCGACTTTCTTTACCTATTAATCAGTATACAGACTACAACAGAAATAAGTAGCACCGGGTATGAAATAATGGATGCATTTAAACAGGCCAATCACCGACAATTGAATTTAGGAAAAAGCGTTAAATTCTCTCTTATGATGTTGTTACGTATTGTTGACGGTAAAATTATTGAACATAGATCTCATGTGGATGTGCATGATATTCTCCGTCAGCTTGGCGTTAATTAACAGTAAAAAGTTGAAATAGTGAGAGACCAGGTGAATAGCTTGTCTCTTTTTTATAATTAAGTCCTCGCTCTATGCCCTCCTGCATTCAGTCGATGTAACTTTGAAATAAAGTTTAATTAACATCTATCACAAATCCTTATTTTCACAACACATCATTTATTTCAGCTTCCCTCGCGAATACCGGATCAATGCTCAGCTTTAAGATAGTTAACCAATTTCTCCGCACTGTTCTTAACATCTTCTTTTGAAAGGTGAAGTGTCCCATATTGTGTAAAGGCAGGAAGAAAACGCATTCCTATATAGTTAGCAGTGACTTGAAACGGTCTGATAAGCTCGCTGATCGTGATATTATATTCTCCGCCTGCTTGATAATCAGATTCCTGTGCGCCTAAGGAGATAGCTAAGAGCAGTTCTTTTCCATGCAATTTAGTACCTCCAGTTCCATAAGCCCAGCCATGTGTTAACACATCATCTTCCCATTGTTTGAGTAACGCGGGACTGCTGTACCAATACATTGGGAACTGAAAAACGATACGCTCATGATCTAACAGGAGCTGCTGCTCTTTTTCTACATCAATGATAAAATTAGGGTATTCACCGTACAGGTCATGAACCGTAATGTCATTCTCTTGCTTTAAACGATTCATCCAGGTTTTGTTGACAACAGACGTTTCCAAATTAGGGTGTATAACGATAACTAATGTTTTCATTTGACTGTTATCCTTTCTTCGCCGATTAGTTATTATTGCTTTTGTGATAAGGATTTGATTCTAATTTTAAAATCACAACTTATTTACACCTATTTTATCCTTTTTCATGAATTCAGGGCAACTAATTGGGCACCGATTACATTTATAGCCCAAAGAAGACTTAACCTTTTAAAAAAGATTAAGCCTTTTCAGTATTCTTATGCCCCTACCCTATTATCTCGTGTCTAATTCTAATAGCTGATCATATAACAAGGTCTTCCATGCTTAGCAATACTTTCTCTGCTTTTGCAAATTGGAGCTTGAGGCATTAGTAACTACCTATAATGATGAAAATATTTGTGCGATGTCGACTGCAGATGACTTACTTTAGGTAAGTGGGCAGTTTGTGGGCAGTAGATCATTTAAAAATAAGCACAAAAAAATACCAAGGATCTCTATAATCCTTGGTATCATTGATGCGGCCGAGAGGACTTGAACCTCCACGGGTTATTCACCCACTAGGCCCTCAATAAAGTGATAGCTTATCACTAGTTACAAAACCCCGCCATTTCAAGCAATTGATAGTATAACAATCAGCCTGCTCAACTTGATCATTTTTAATAAGAGTATACCAATCATTCAATTTTTGAGTGACTAGGTCGTACGGAATTTTTCTATTTTCATCCAAGATAATCGATGCAAGCAAATTCATCCAATGCAAAAAGGTACGAATAGTCTATTGAAGAAATTATTCTTTTCGTCTTTATTGCGGTTATTGTAAGGCTTTTGTGTCTTGACACGTGATCCATAAATAAAAAAAAACAAAACACGCTAGAAAATGTTCTAACGTGTAAAGATTACTTCATTGTTTACTAAAACTGATTCTTTTGAGGAACGTGTTCGACCGATTACCTCGGGTCAATGCAAATACTTGATGGCCGTTTTGTATTAATTTAGGAAGAAGGGACCGACCAATTACTCCAGTCCCCCCGGCAACAATGATCTTCATGCTATACCCTATTTACCTGCTAATCTTGAAGCAGCTTCTTCAACTTCTTTATTTGCTTTTTGTAAAACATCCTCCGGACTTAGTAAAGCTGTTCCTTGCACTCGGATAATTTGATAATCCTCAATACCAAGGAAATTGAACATTGATTTCAAATATTTATTAGAGTATTCAACTTCTTCATACCAGTCATCATTTGTATAAATTGATCCGCTAGCTTGTATGACAAGCATTCTTCGTCCATCTTTAAGCAGACCCACTGACCCAGTGTCAGTATATTTAAATGTTTCGCGTGCGATCATGATATTGTCCATATAGTCTTTTAATTTTGATGGAATATTGAAATTATGCAAAGGCAAAACGATGACATACGTTTTTGCACTTTTGAATTGTTTCAATACTTCTGTCATGCGTTCTGTTACTTTTTGTTCATCGCTTGTCAGTTCTTCGCCCTTTCCAGCCTTATCCCATGCGCTTAAAACTGTTTTATCAACCATAGGCACTTCATCACTATACAAGTTAATCTGCTCAAGCTCTTCACTCTCTGGAATTAATTCTTTGTAAATTTCCAAAAAGTGTTTCATTACCCGTAAACTATATGACAACGTATCATCCACTTTTGGATGTGCATTAATGATAAGTGTTTTGCTCATTTAAAACTCTCCTTTTATTTTATATTAAAGATTAATTTAATCGACGATCAACTCGGTCTTTAATATAAACCCTGCAGTTTATTTTGTCAAACGGAACAAATCATATACTAAAGAAGGGTTTTATGATTGACTATCACCAAAAATACTCCTAAGATACAATATGATAACCCTTAAAATCAAAAGCAGGTGAGTTTATATGCAGTACAGTGTTGGGGTTGAATATGCTTTACATTGTCTGGTTTATTTAATAGATGTTCCCTCCAAGGAAAGTGTCGGGATTCGGGACCTTGCAGAGTTCCAAGGACTTTCAGAAACATTTCTTTCAAAAGTTTTCGGTAAATTATCTAAAGCTGGTATTGTAAATTCTGTCCCTGGTGTAAAGGGAGGATATAGGTTAGCAAAATCCCCAGAAGATATTTCCTTTTGGGATGTAATAGAGGCTGTTGAAGGACCAAAACCCATTTTTCAATGTAAAAATATTGTAAGCAATGGTCTGCTTTATCGTGACAAATGCAACTCCTGTGAATCCAGCAATTCTTCTTGTACAATTAACTTGGTAATGCTTGAAGCAGAAGAACAGATGCGTAATTATCTTCGTAATAAAACGCTCGCATGGTTAAATAAAGAATTGGACGTAGTATTGCCTAAAAAAACAAGGACAGATACTCGGGAATACTTCATAAAAAAAAGCTCTGACTAAATTAATTAGTCAGAGCTTTTTTGTGCTTCAAGATGCCTTTAAATTACAAGTCATATTATGTTTTTTCGTTTTCCTTCTCGGCGTTTGAATTTGTAAAAACAATGCCGTACGTATTGGTGCTTCTCTTGCATAAGAAAGCGCAAATGTTATACTCATATTAAAGACTATATTAATCGCCGATTTATACGGTCTCTTATAAAAAAGAATAACAATCTTCTTTTTTACAGATTAATTTCAAAAAAGGAAGGAGAAATGTAAAATGAAAGCATTAATGACTCTGTATCTTAGGCTCGCTTTAGGAATTAGCTTTTTATCTTCTGTAGCCGATCGATTCGGACTATGGGGGACACCTGGCAAGCCTAATGTCGTATGGGGAAACATTGAAAATTACACGGATTATGTCGCTGCCTTAACTCCTTTTATACCAAATGCTCTTGTACCAATAGCAGGATGGATAGCAACTATGTTTGAAACCATCTTAGGAATACTTTTGATCATTGGTTTCAAAACAAGAATAACTGCTGTATTGAGTGGTGCTATGTTGATTATTTTCGCTCTAGGTTTAACAGTAGGAACAGGTTTTAAGACTTCTCTTGACTATTCTGTATTCTCTGCATCTGCAGGTGCATTCATATTAATTTATTTTAAAAGAGTACCCTATAGTATAGATGCTTTACTCATGAAAAAAACTGTAGAGGCTGAATCATTTTCACTTGAGTCAGACAAATAGCCCTCAAACCTCTAAAAGATAGGGAAAGAAATATCGAAGCATAAAAAAGGAGCAGACATAAAGTCTACTCCTTAATTTTCGGTTTCCTTCCCTTTAACTTCTTCATAATCAGGTGTTTTCTTATACAGACCAAGTCGGTCGCCATCACCCGGCATATGTGCCATTTCCTCATAAGAATCCCCAAGCTTCTCATAATAAGAATAAGCAGTCAGCTTACGAGAACTTTCCTCAAAAAAATACCAAGGGCGTCTGCAACCCTTGGTATCATTGATGCGGCCGAGAGGACTTGTACCTCCACGGGTTACTCACCCGCTGGGCCCTCAACCTAGTGAAAACGTATCATGTATTACATAAACCTTATAAATAAAGCATTCTTTATCTACATTTCCACTTGTTTTCTTCTTTTTTTCGGGCAAAAATTAGGCATTACTTTTTTTAAAAAAATCACTGAAAATATTAGCTTTAAATTTGTAATTCCAGCTAAGATCTAAGAAACCACTAACAAAGGAAGTAAGGTGGTCTCGCCCAATAGGTGCGATAGTTTTTTCTTTTGGTAGTATCTTGACTTGTCCGATTTTGAGTAAAAAAGAGTACGTATTAATCTTGAATAGAACAAAAAACACTACCCTTTTCGTTACTTTAGAGAAAGGATAGTGTTTTTTGGTTTTGCGGGTATCGGAAAATCTTTAGTAGCAGTACCTCAATAAAAGATCGCAAATTCCACTTACCTAGCTATATCAAGGCTTACTTGTCTGATTTGGGATGTATGGGGTACAAAAGTTGAGTTACAAACATTATTATCCAAAAGAATGTTTACTGTAATTATTTTACATGGTATTATTTGTATCACGCATACGAAATATGTATGTATAATAAATGAAATTAAAAGGAGTGCTTGATCGTGAATCTTAAGTCCATTTTCAAAGGAGTAACATCGACTCTGATAGCTGGTGTAATTGTTGGAACTTGTACTATACCTGCTTTTGCGGAGTCGACTACAAGTGTATCGTCGAAAAATTATGCAGTTACAAGTGGAGTATTCAAAGCTCTAGATAGGGAAATTTCAGAGGGTTCTGTTGATCAATCAAGCTGGAGTCGGGAGTTCGAATTAGATGAGAATGACGGAGCACAAGTAAACTTCTGGATTTCAAATAACGGAAGTAATGACATAAAAATATCAATTGATGGAAAAGTCTCAAGAACCATCGCACCAGGCAAGCAAGGCAACATTTCTGCCGAGGTTAAAAATGGTTGGTTTGGTTGGACATACAATTACACATTTACAGCTTCACCAACGGCTCAAGGTGGTAGTGTTAAGATGAAATATAAAATTGCTCAAAGAAATAATTAACGAA
This sequence comes from Bacillus sp. GW821-FHT11D08, assembly GCF_058808515.1. NCBI lineage: Bacteria > Bacillati > Bacillota > Bacilli > Caryophanales > Bacillaceae > Bacillus > Bacillus sp. GW821-FHT11D08. The sequence continues at coordinate 123,343 of NZ_JBXARS010000009.1, read as the reverse complement.
TTACGGAAAGGTAATCACTTATTACCTTTCCGTAATTTCATCATTTTTTTAGTTTTTTAATAGATTCCTTAAATAAAAGGTTTTGTATTAAATCCTATATGATGCAAATCAACCCCATTAGTAATTACTTTTCTCCAATTTTCTGCTCCTGCTTTTCCTGCTCTTTTCCCCTCAACCTTACGAATATTATCATGTCCTATATTTAAGGGTTATACAGCGCTCATTATCATTATTTACACCTTTTTTGATGTATTTTCATATTTTCTGGACAGTAAATGGGAGTAAAGAGACCTTGACCACTCACCAAGATAAGTAAAATAAAAAACGAAGGGCATCAAACTAGATGACTTACTATAAGTAAGTGGGCAGTAACAGATAAATTTCTATAAACAAAAAATACCAAGAGTGTCTAAACCCTTGGTATCATTGATGCGGCCGAGAGGACTTGAACCTCCACGGGTTATTCACCCACTAGGCCCTCAACCTAGCGCGTCTGCCATTCCGCCACGACCGCGTGCTATGAAGCTGTCTTTCCACTAAGCATATAAGCTAGTGATGATGATCAGCACTTTGAAAAGAAAGTGCGGGTGAAGGGACTCGAACCCCCACGTCGTAAGACACTAGATCCTAAGTCTAGCGCGTCTGCCAATTCCGCCACACCCGCGTGACAAGTGGTGAGCCATGAAGGACTCGAACCTTCGACCCTCTGATTAAAAGTCAGATGCTCTACCAACTGAGCTAATGGCTCGCTCTAAAAGTGATTCAAAAATTTTAAATAAAATGGCTGGGCTAGCTGGATTCGAACCAACGCATGACGGAGTCAAAGTCCGTTGCCTTACCGCTTGGCTATAGCCCAACGAAGGTAAATGGTGACCCGTACGGGATTCGAACCCGTGTTACCGCCGTGAAAGGGCGGTGTCTTAACCGCTTGACCAACGGGCCGTCTGGTTGAGAACTTATCTGGCGGAGAAGGAGGGATTTGAACCCTCGCGCCGCTTACGCGACCTACACCCTTAGCAGGGGCGCCTCTTCAGCCACTTGAGTACTTCTCCATATGGCTCCACAGGCAGGATTCGAACCTGCGACCGATCGGTTAACAGCCGATAGCTCTACCACTGAGCTACTGTGGAATAATCAGACTTTCTTTATTATAAATGATGCGACATATTGTGTCAAGAAGCAACATTTATTTTTTTAAGAAAGTGTCGTTGTCTCTCAACGACTTTTATAATTTAACATAGAACATTAAAATGAGTCAAGCCTTTTTAAAAAATTCTTTTGATTTTTCCTCTGCACTTTCCGCAGGCATATCTTTCCGGATTCATTGCCCGCTTCTTTATATACTGTTGGCCGCAGGCCGCGCATCTATACATATATGTTTTCTTTTGTGTCTTTTTGGTTTGCAGCGGCGTGCAGAATCTCGGCGCTCCGACTTTCTGAAGCAGGTCTCTGAAATCTTTGTCTCTGTGCTTGTACCCTTTTCCTTCAAGGTGAAGATGGTAATGACACAGCTCGTGTTTAATGATTCCTTCCAGCTCGCTCTGCCCGTGTTCGAGAAGATATTTTCGGTTTAATTCGATGTTATGGGAAGACAGCATGTACCGGCCGCCTGTCGTTTTCAGCCGGTCATTGAAAAAGGCCCGGTGACGGAACGGCTTTCCGAAATCTTGTGCAGAGATGTCTTCCGTCAGCTTTTGAAGTTGTTCGTTATCCATAAGTGCACCCCGCTTTAAAAACATTGAACGGGACAATTCACCGTTCGCATACAATGAGTTAAAACCGACCTCTAACTAAAAGCTGAGGAGGAATGAGCCATGCCGAATTGGCTGATGAAACAAATGCAAAAAGCGTTTTTAGAAAAGGACAATTACCAAATCAAACTGCTGAATCAGTGCTGGTATTTCTACAGAAAAAAACACTGCTCGTAAGCAGTGCTTTTATTTTACCATAGACAGCGACACTCTGCCTTTTTGCACGTCCACCCCTTCGACCCATACGGTGACGATGTCTCCGACCGATACGACGTCGAGAGGATGTTTGACGAATTGATTGCTCAGTTTTGAAATGTGCACAAGCCCGTCCTGCTTGACGCCGATATCGACGAAAGCGCCGAAGTCTACAACGTTGCGGACGGTGCCCTGCAATTCCATTCCTTCCTTTAAATCCTCAAGCTGCAGAACGTCTTTTTTCAGCAAAGGCTTCGGCACTTCGTCACGAGGATCGCGCTCCGGCCTTGTCAGCTGCCCGCAAATATCCGCAAGCGTAATTTCCCCTATACCGAGCTCTTCAGCCGTTTCAGACAGCGGCAATGCGCTTATTTTCTCTTTTACGTCCGCGCTTCCGATCTGATCCGCAGTGAGCTGCAGTTTTTTGAGCAGCGCCTTTGTCTCTTTATAGCTTTCCGGGTGTATCCCGGTGCGGTCGAGCGGTTCCTGTCCTCCGGGCACTCTCAAAAAGCCGATGCATTGTTCATATGTTTTTGCGCCGAGACGCGGGATTTCTTTCAGTTCTTTGCGATTTGTAAATTTGCCTAGTTCATCTCTTTTTTTGACGATATTGCCGGCAACGGTTTTGGATAACCCAGCTACATATTGAAGCAGCGCGGCTGATGCTGTATTGACATTCACCCCGACTTGGTTGACGACGGTCTCTACGACAAAACGGAGAGATTCGTTTAATTGCTTTTGGCTGACATCGTGCTGGTATTGCCCGACGCCGACGGATTTAGGATCAATTTTTACAAGCTCGGCCAGCGGGTCCTGCAACCTCCGCGCGATGGAGACGGCGCTGCGCTCTTCGACCTGAAAATCCGGAAATTCTTCACGGGCGATTTCTGACGCGGAATACACGCTTGCTCCGGCCTCGTTGACGATGACATAATAAATGTCCCGCTCTGTTTCTTTTAACACATCAACGACGAATTGCTCTGTCTCCCGTGATGCCGTGCCGTTTCCGATCGCCACAACCTCGACTTCGTACCGATCCAGCAATTGTTTGATTTTTTCCCGGGCTTCCGCTGTCTTTTTTACGGGAGCGTGCGGGTAAATGACATCGATTTTCAGCACTTTTCCCGTCTCATCAACAACTGCCAGTTTGCACCCCGTACGGAAGGCCGGATCGACGCCGAGCACAACTTTCCCCTTCATCGGCGGCTGCAGCAGGAGCTTACGCAGGTTTTCAGCGAAAATATGAATCGCCTGCGCGTCTGCTTTTTCTGACAGCTCTTTGCGGATATCGCGCTCAATAGCCGGCTGGATCAGACGTTTGTAACTGTCCTCAATGGCTTCTTTCAGCGTTTCTATCACAGGCGTTTCACGGTGTTTGATAATTTGCTTTTCTAAATAAGCTTTTATCTGATCGGCGGGCGGTTCGATCGCAATCTTTAAAATGCCTTCTTTTTCACCGCGATTCATCGCAAGCACTCTGTGAGGAACGACCTTTTGGATCGGCTCTTCGTACTCGTAGTACATTTCATAGACGTTTTTCTCGTCATCTGCGGCTGACTTGCCTGCCGCGGAAGTGAGAATTCCTTTTTTATACGTTTCCTGGCGGATCCACTTTCTGAAATGAGGATCATCCGAGATTTGTTCGGCTATGATGTGCTTCGCGCCTTCAATGGCTTCCTCTCTTGAAGCGACTTCTTTTTCTGCACTGATATATTGATCAGCGATGTCGTGAAGGCGGTTTTCTTTCGGGAGAGACAGAATATAGTCCGCAAGCGGTTCAAGGCCTTTGCTTTTGGCGACGGTGGCTTTTGTTTTCCGTTTCTGTTTGAAGGGACGGTATAAATCCTCGACTTCCTGAAGCTTGACCGCTTGTTCGATTTTTTGCTTCAGCCCTTCCGTCAGCTTGTCCTGCTCAGAGATCAATCTGATGACTTCTTCTTTCCGCTGCGTCAGGTTTTGTATGTATTGCCACCGCTCGGAGATTGCCTGAATCTGCACCTCGTCCATTGAGCCGGTCTGCTCTTTTCGGTACCGCGCAATAAACGGGACGGTATTGCCGTCTTCCAGCAGGCGGATGACACTTTCGACATGTTTTTGGGATAACGCTGTTTCTTCAGCAATTTGTTTTTTCAAAAGGGCTAACGTTTCCATATCACAAAAGCCTCCATCTCTTCATTCTTTCTCTAGTGTATCAAAAAACGGCGGAACATAAAAAAAGCAGCCTTACGATAAAAGCTGCCCTAGAATATAGGTCAAATCATCACGTCTGGATGTTGTGTACGGATGAAGTGATTTTGATATATCTTCTATTGAGTGTCCCTGCTTTAAGCAGGTGCGGATATGTGGAGCCTCAAGCCCATCCGTGTAGATGATGAACCTCGCCCCTTTTTCGTATGATGACGTATACGTTTTGTATCTTTGCGGTTTGCCTGAGAGGTAACCCGAAATCGGCAGCGGATGAAAGACTTCGCCTGATGGGGAGTGCAAGAAGAAACGGACGTTGCCGATCGAGCAGTATGTCAATTCCCTTTTGATGAAATTGATTTTTAAGATGGAGGCAGTCGCCCCTCTTTTGTTTTTCATCGCTTGATTGCAGCGCTCAATGATGCTTTCCACATCCTCATCCGCATACGTTTCCACGATGTCTTTAATGGCTGACGAGGATTCATTGGCAAGAGATCCGCTGCCGAGACCGTCCGCTACCGCGCAAACTAATTCTTCTTCATTCGCCTTCATAAAAAAGCTGTCGCCGCATATGGACTTGCCTTCTTTATTTAATTGGTATACAAGAGTTTGAACATGTTCATTTTCTTCAACCTGAATCATTACATTAGCTCCATGGAGGGATCTCCAATCAAGGCCTCTCTCAGTTTTTTCACCGCTTTCCGCTGCAGGCGCGAGACGTGCATTTGAGATATTCCGAGAATGTCCCCTGTTTCTTTTTGGCTTTTATTTTGCACAAATGTTAGATCGATAATCTGTTTTTCGCGGTCGGACAGCACATGAAGCACGCTTTTGATCATCATCTGCTGGTTGACGCGTTCGTATCCTTCCTCCTGCGAACCGACGATATCTAAAATCGTGACGGTGCTTCCGTCCGCATCCGCTTCGATGCTGTGATCGACAGACAGCGCCTGATAGCTTTTTCCCATCTCCATCGTTTCAAGCACTTCCTCTTCTGACACATCGAGAAAGGCTGCAATTTCTTCGACTTTCGGCGACCGCTGCGTCTCTGTCGTCAGCTGATCCACCGCCATTTTAATGCGCGGCCCGAGTTCTTTAATCCGTCTCGGGACGTGTACGCTCCATGTTTTATCTCTGAGGAAGCGTTTGATCTCGCCGATGATGGTCGGAATCGCAAATGCTTCAAAGGATTTGCCGACCTCGGGATCATACCGTTTAATGGCTCCGAGAAGTCCGATCATCCCGACCTGGCGGAGGTCTTCATGAAAACTTTTTCCTTTTGAATATTTCTTTGCCAGCATTTCGACGAGATTGGTATACACCTCAACGAGTGTTTCCTGGGCTTCTTTATTATCATGTGTTTGAAAGTCGCGTATGAGCCGATCAACTTCATCTTTAGTTAGTTTCGTAGTTTTTGATGGTTGTGCCATGATCAACTCGCTCCCCATTTAAATACTTTGTCATCGCCACGGTTACGCCAGAGTTGCTTTGAACTTTGACTTCATCCATGAGCGTTTCCATTAAATACAGACCGAGCCCTCCTTCTGACAATTGATCGACTGTGTGTGAAGGAGTGTACGGCCCGAGATCCTGCTGCTTCTGATCAAAATCAAAGCTGTCTCCCTGATCGGCGACAATGACCTCCAGCCGATCCTCAAACACACCGAACCGCACGGATACTTCTCCCTTATTTTCATCGTTGTATGCATGCTGGACAGCGTTTGTACAAGCTTCGCTGACAGCGATTTTTAAATCTTCAATGTCATCATAGGTATAGCCCATTCTGCTTGCGACCCCTGATAACGTAAGCCTGACGATTCCTACATATTCCGGTTCGGCCGGAATTTTCATCTCTATATAATCAACTGATGTACTCATTGCACGCCACCTTCTGACTTTGCCGAAATGTCGATGATGTCCTTAAGCCCCGTAATTTCAAACAGACGGACGAGCCGGTCGGAAAGATTCTCAAGCTTCAGAGAACCGCCTTCCTTGCTCACCGTTTTAAACACGCCTACAAAAACGCCTAAACCCGTACTGTCCATATAGTTTACATCTTTTAAGCAGATTCTCATGTCCTTCCCCTCGTTTGCCAGGGGCATCAGCTTTTCACGAACCACCGGAGCTGAGTATACATCGATTTCTCCAGCGATATTGATTTGTATATCTGAAAGATTCTCCTTCATATCTACCGTTAAATTCATCGTATCACCTCTGAAAGTTATCCTTACTCGTGCTAATGGCTTTTTACCCGTGCTGCCGTTTTTTTAAACCTTTCTTTTCAAAACAATTAACGTAAAATCGTCATGAAGCTGAAAGTCCTGGAGTCTCAGCAGGCTGTCGTAAATATTTTTGACCATATCCTGCGCGGAGCAGTCCATATGTTCTTCCAGCATGCGCTGAATGTCGCTGCGTTCTAAGAAACCGTTTTCGGTACGGCATTCGGTGACGCCGTCAGAAAAAAGAACGATCATGTCTCCTTCGTCCATGTGCTGTTCATATTGGCTGTAATCAAAATCCTGAGAAATTCCCAGCACCAATCCTTTTGCCTCCAGATCATAAAACTTTTTTTCTTTTTCAGAGTAGTAGAAGCCCGGTTCATGCCCCGCAGAGGCATATGTAAATTGGTGATTTTCCGTATTGTAGTTTGCGTAAAACATGGTGATAAACATGCTTGAATCCACGTTCTGTTCTACAACGCGGTTAAGATTTTTCAGCACTTGGGAGGGGTGAATGCCGATCTCCGGAAGAGAGTCCATGGCATACTTGATCATCGACATGCACAATGCGGCGGGTATTCCTTTTCCGATGACATCGGCTATCGCGATGTTAATCGATTCCTTGTCTTTGACAAAGTGATAATAATCCCCGCTCATCTGTTTGGCGGGGACGCTGATCGCCCCGATATCCAGATCTTCTTCTTCAGGAATTTTTGTGCCAAGCAGCGTCTGCTGAACATTTGCGGCAATTTCAATTTCTGAACGAAGCTCCTGCTGGATATCTCTCAGACTTTGATGTTCCTGATAAGCCATCCCGTAGCCAATCATGACTTCTATTAAAAAATCCAGCGAATGAAAAACATCTTCCGGCAGATCCGGATACAGTTCCTTTACTACTTTTCGGTGGATACTGATAATCTCCTCCGGAGGAACCTGATGTTCAATCGTTTTTCGGCTGAATTTTTGGGCTTGATATAAAGATGTTTCTGTTAATTCGGCTATATATCGGCTAAGCAGCTGATGATACCGCTGCTCTATAACCTCCCTGAAATCCACGTTCTAACCTCCTACCGAAGCCATTTCACGGCTTGAATCTCTGTTCCTTCCTCTGCAACAGATTGCAGGCTGAATTCGTCCATCAGCCTTTTGACGCCCGGAAGTCCCGCTCCCAGTCCGCCTGACGTTGAAAAGCCGTCTTCCATCACTTTACGGATGTCGGGGATTCCGGGTCCTTTGTCTTCTGCTATAATTTTAAGGCCTTTTTTCCCTCTGTCGTTTACTTGTTCTATGCTGACCTGGCCTTTGCCTGCATATAAGTAAATGTTTCTGGCCAATTCTGAGATAGCCGTCGTGATTCTGGCCTGGTCCACCGTACCGAAGCCTAATTCCTTCGCAACGTTGCGGCCAAGCTGTCTGGCGGCTACGATATCCCATTCTGTCATGATTTTCACACAGGATTGGTCGTTCATCGCTATTCCCCCAATTCCCGCTTCAATGTCTCAAGCCCTTGCTCTAAATCGAGCGCCGTTTCAATTTCCTCAAGTGAGATTCCGAGTTCAATCAATGTGACCGCCACAGCCGGCTGAATTCCCGTCAATACGACCTTTGCGCCCATCAATTTAGACATGGTGATGACATCGCCGAGCACTTTCGCGATAAATGAATCGATCATGTCAACGGATGTCAGGTCAATGACGACCCCGTTTGCGCCGGTTTCATAGATTTTGTTCAGCAGATCTTCTTGAAAATGCAAAGCTGTCTGGTCGTCAAGTTCCCATTGGATGGATACCAATAAGCAGTTATACAGTTTCAGGATCGGGATTTTTGGATGTCTCACAATGTTATTCCCCCAATGAAACGATTTTTCGATTTGTCATTTCAAGCGCTGTTTGAATTCCTTTTTGAAGGGTATTCTTCGTAATAACCTGCGACAAATCAATTCCCAGATTAACGATCGTCTGCGCGATTTCCGGACGGATTCCGACGAGCAGGCATTTCGCGCCGACAAGCCGCACCGCTTCCGATGCCTGAATAATATGGTGCGCCACCATCGTATCAACGACCGGCACGCCCGTGATATCAATTAATACAACCTGTGAACGGTGCTTTACGACGCCGTTTAACAGATTTTCCATAATGTGCTTTGCACGCTCCGTATCAATCGTCCCGACAAGCGGCATGACCGTTACATGCTCAAATACCGGGATCAGCGGAGCCGACAATTCCTGAAGCGCGATTTTTTGCAAAGTAACCGTTTTTTCCCAGGAGATAGAATACTGATTTAAGATTTCCGTGTTGATCGGATTGAAAAAGCTGTCTATTTCCAAAATCAAATCTGCTCTGTCCTGATCGGCCATATTAAGGTCGACCATCGTTTCGTAAAGCAGTTTCCAAAACTCTGACAGGGTGGCTGAAAGAAGTTTCAGTGACAGGCCGAGCTGAACGGCGCGCAGTGCGAGTTCACTGATCTGCTCTTCCGTAGCCTCGTCATTTTTAGTCGATAATAAAAGAATGTCTATATAGTCTTTACAAATATTTTCACATATGTGATTCGTAAGCTGATAGTCTTCCTGATTGCCTACTTCTTTTAGTTTGGCTGTCCAAGTATCAAGCAGTTCATCATGCTGATCAATGATGAACTGATACACTTTCTGATTCGACATGGGTTTCACTGACCTCCCGACACAAAACAACAAATTTTGTTTGATTATCTCTTTATTATAGCGCTTATGTTTTTCGAAAACAAAAAAAGTTGCTCTATATGAGCAACCAAAATATGACTAAAAATCAATGAGTGCCAAACTGATTTGCAGGGCTTCATCAACCTTATCCATCATTTCATCATCCAGATGAGTTATTTTATCCGTTAATCTTTGCTTGTCAATCGTCCGAATTTGCTCCAGCAAAATAACGGAATCTCTTTCAAAACCGTAGCGTTTTGCATCAATTTCGACGTGGGTTGGTAATTTCGCTTTCTGTATTTGGGCTGTTATGGCTGCAACAATAGCAGTCGGGCTAAAGCGATTTCCGATATCATTCTGGATCACTAAAACCGGGCGTACGCCGCCTTGCTCTGAGCCAACAACAGGAGATAAATCAGCAAAATAAACATCGCCGCGCTTTACAATCAAAATGATTATCCTCCGCTGACTAAGCGCTCAACGGTCGTTTCTGCTTCGCACTCAGCATAGTGAGCCTCAGAAGAGATATTCAAGTTGATTTTCGCCATTTCCATATACCCGCGTCTCATCAAATCACGGTTATGGCGAGTTGTCCGTTCGCTGACATACGCTCTCACTGCTTGTGATATCAGTTCGTTTCTGCTTCGTTTCTCCCGCATCGCTACACCATCCAATTCAGCTACTAAGTTTTCGGGCAAGCTGATTTTCATTTCGGTTCTTGCGCTGGATTCAGACAAAAAACATACACCTCCACCAAACTTACGGATACGACCAATTCATCCATCCAGACATAATGATACCATTATTCAAACGTCAAGCAAAGCTGTTTTATAAATTCTCTTTTTCCGGATGACGGCTACTTGCTTGTATTATCTTGCAGTAAAGGATTTCTTACTTCCATTATACTCTCATTTTCCAAAAACATACGGGGAACGCGGGAACTAATGGTACAAGGGACCTCGTAATTAATCGTCCCAAGCCGCCCGGCGATTTCATCCATCGTGATCGTTTCTTCCTTCTGGCTGCCGATCAGGGTGACTTTGGTGCCCGGCGGATAAGATTGATCTAATTCGACCATCAATTGATCCATGCAGATTCTTCCCGCGATATTCATCCGTTTGCCGCCGATCAGCACAGACGTGCCGCTCAGCTTGCGGAGCCACCCGTCTGCATAGCCGATGGGAACCGTTCCGATCCATTGATCCTTCTCTGCCGTATATGTTGCGCCGTAGCTGACGCTTTCCCCTTTGCGGATCTTTTTCACATGGGATAAAACAGAGTGCAGCGCAAAAGCCGGCTTTAATTGAAACGGAATTTCGCTTTGGATGTCAGCAGAAGGACGAAGCCCGTACATACTGATGCCGAAACGAACCGCGTTAAAGAAGCCCTTTTTAAGACGAAGTCCGGCAGCGCTGTTCGCGCAGTGCACCATCAATTCTTTTAAAGGAAGCGGAGCGATCAATGTTTTAAAGCGGTCAAACTGGCAGAGGAAATAATCTCTGTTTTTCTCATCCGCGGTAGCAAAGTGGGTGAATACGCCTTTACAGACTAAACCGGGATTTTGGCTGAGGATTTTTAACACGCTTTGGATTTCTTCCTCCGTTTTGACTCCGAGTCTGTTCATGCCGGTGTCGACTTTCAGATGAAACGGCACTGTCGCACTCCCGAGGTGGCGCGCAGCTTCCTGAAGCCATTCAACAGAATACCCCGTGAGTGTTACGTCATACTCGGCAGCTGCTTGTACATATTCGGGCGGCACGGCGCCAAGCACGAGAATCGGCGCTGTAATGCCCCGCTTTCTCAATGAAATCGCTTCATCCAGTATGGCTACGGCAAGACAAGAGGCACCCGCTTCAAGCGCGGCTTTACCGGCTTCCAAATCTCCGTGTCCATAAGCGTTCGCCTTTACAACCGCCATGAGATGGACGTTTTCCCCGATGTGTTTTTTCATATGCGTGACATTTTCTTTAATCGCGGACAGGTTGATTTCCGCCCACGTTTCTCTGTAAAAGGATGCTGTGTCCATTCGATACACTTCCTAGCATTATTTTCAATTCATATTGTTATTATCATACTAAAATTATTCTGCAAAGTGAAATGGAATCAAAAAAGAGACCGACAGCGGCGGCCTCTTTTTTGACGTTATTTTGACGACTGTCCCTGCATGCTTTTGGCGGCGGCCACCATTTCATCTTTTGTCAGATCCTGTGATGACAGAAGATAATCCACTCCGTCATATGTCCACGTTAAAGACGTATCAGATAATGCCGCAACCGTGAAGCCGAGATTAACCGGTTCGCCTTTCAGCGTGACGGCAGAGGCGGCTTTTGCGATATGGGCTTTTTCTTGAATAAGGGTGAAAGATTTTTCTCCGCCGTAAGTCATGACGATCCGTTTGCCGTCCGCCGTTGAAATATCTTTCTCTTCAAGCTTTTTGACGCCGGCCGGCACTTGAAGCGGTGTTTTGACCGCAAATGAATCAGACGGCTTGGCGCTTGTGGCGACGTCCATCTGGGAAAGCGTCATATTTTTCTTCTCGTCAAAAGAGTCTTTATCAAACGGCTTGTTGAATTCAAAGCTTTTGAATTCGACTTTTACCATCACTTTCCGGTCTGTATCCATGACTTTGACGAGCGACGGGCTCATGTCCTTTTTGTTGAAAGTGATTTCCTGAGTCGGCAGCATTTTGTTGTGCTGATAGTTTGTTTTTGTTTCAAACGTGTACTTTTTATCTTTGGCGGAATAGACGGCGTCTTTGTCATGCTGCACGTCCTTTACAAGTGACTCAAACAAATATACTTGGCTGCTGTTATTCGGCCAGTCGCTTTGGAATCTGAAGCTCTTATTTAGAGACGGCGTGAGGACAAAGACTCCGTTGGCGTTCCGTAAAATGACTTGGTTTTGGTCTTTTTTCGGATTTTCCAGATAGACCCGGTACAGGGAAGGTTTTTTATGCCAGATTTCCACATTGTATACTTGCGGATCACTCCCCGTTTCGATGGTCATTTTGGCTTTCGCTTTGTACGAGGTGTATTCCTTCGCCTTCTTATCTAAACCGTTCACGATATCTTCCTGTGATTTTTGGCCGCAGGCCGAAAGAATAAGGACGGCAAGCAGTCCCGTTAAAAGCAAAACAAAGCTTTTTCTCACCTTTTTTCAACCCCTTCTTCTCAATTGATGTAAAGGGAAGAAATCGCTTGTTTGACTTTAACGGTACGCCCTGAACGGACGGACGCGTACCATAAAAGCCTCAAACAACTTGTCTCCCTTAATGCACTATCAAATATATGAAGGGGTTCCGGCTAATATGCAGACTAGCGTGACAACCTTTCAATCACGACCTGTGCCGCGGCGTATTCTTTTGTATGGGTAATGGAGACGTGAACCGCCGCGCCGTCAAGCTTGGCGCAGGCCAGCACAGGCTTTCCCGCTTTGTCGTTTCCAGTTTCAATATCCTGAAAGCTGAGCTCTTTGCCGATACCTGTGCCGTATGCTTTCGAAAAGGCTTCTTTTGCCGCAAATCTTCCCGCGAGAAATTCAATTTTCCTTTTGTCCGACAGCAATGTAAAACGGGCGTATTCAGCCTCCGTCAATATTCTTTGCGGAAATCTTGCCTGCCGGCTGAGCATGTTTTCAATTCTGTGCAGTTCAACGATGTCGATTCCGATTCCGAAAATCATGTGAATTCCTCCTAAAAGTCCGTACTAAAAAACGGTTTATGTCATAAACGTGTTACTATATATGTAACAAATCAGATGCAAAGGGGCTTGCGATGTTTATACGAACGGAAAATTTCCAGACTTTTATCAGACGTTATCCGGCCGTCAGCTGTATCTTGGCGCTGCAGGCGTTCTTGTGGCTGTTTTTCAGTATGCCGCTTCATTCCGTCATGATGTGGTCAGATGCTGTGACCGGCTATAATTACGGCGTTTCCTCGGGAGAATGGTGGCGGCTGGTGACACCGATGTTTTTACACGCGAATTTCACTCACCTTTTGTTTAACTCCATGTCTCTCTTTTTATTCGCGCCCCCGCTTGAGCAGATGCTCGGAAAAGTCCGTTTTCTGATTGTGTACATCGCATCGGGCATCATCGGCAATATCGGCACGTATCTTGCCGAACCGCTTGATTATGTGCATGTCGGCGCATCCGGCGCGATCTTCGGACTTTTCGGCGTGTATGTGTTTCTGACTGTTTTCCGCAAGGAGCTGATCGGCCGGGATCAGTCGAAAATGATTATGACCCTGCTTATCATCGCGGTGCTGTCGACGTTTATCAACTCTAATATTAACATTATGGCGCATTTGTTCGGACTGGCAGGCGGATTTTTGCTTTCCTTTTTATGCGTGCAGCAAAAAAAGCGGCGGTATTAACCGTCCGCTTTTTCATATGAATACCAGCGCCCGATGCGTTCGGCATCTTCCTCGCTGACATCCTTCAGCATGACATGCTCCATGTGGTGAGCTGATTTCACTGCGGTAGCCACAGATGCGAGCCGCCTTCTTTTTTGCAGAAAGGAGCGGCTGACTTCAAACATCTGCATTCTTCTTCTCAGCATAATCGTGGTCGTCTTCCCGACCAGCCTCGTGGTAATCTGAAGCCTGCCGCCGTTTATGCACCATGACGCTGTCCTAAACGAGGCATATCCAAGCACCAGTTCGACGGGAAGCACAAGGAGCGATGCATATCCCCACGGCTTAAACAGAATACAAAGCGGGATGATCACGAAAACCGAGAAGATTATGGATCGGAATAAATACCGGCGCAGCGCCCTTTTCGGCAAATGATTCCGGTTTTCTTCCAGCACGTAATCCGGTGTGAAACCGTTCAGCATCACTCCGAGCTTTGATTTGCGGATGATCGGAAACAGAATCGTCTGTGCTCCTTCTTTCTCATTCCCCGCACTGCCTGCGCTGACAATCGCCACCGTCGCGTATCCGAATAATTGCCTGATCACATTTTCTTTCATTTTAATGGCTTGGATTTTACGGAGCGGGATTGTCACTTGATGTTTTTCAATAATTCCTCTGGTAATGACCAATTCGTGTTCCTTTTTTTCTATTTTAAAGTTGGCATGCTTGATCATCATACCGGCGATGCTTAACAGCCAGGCGATGAACAATCCTATGAAAATGATCACGGCGTATATACCGATGCTCGCATGCTTGAGAAAAGAAAACCTGTCATAGAGCCAGTCCATCGGAAGTACTTCATCAATCTGAGAAAAGAGGGCGAATACCGCTGAGATGATGACACCGATTCCCCCGGATGTTGAGGCGGCCATAAGCAGCTCACCTACAGACAATCGGTAAACGGATTGCACATCTTCCCCGCGCATCGGCTCCTGCTCCGCTGCGGTCTCCCCTCGTTCTTCTTGTTCCGCTTTTTGCTGAAAAACAGCCGCTCTGATCCGTTCCGCCTCTTCCACAGTAATGGCGGATAAGACGGCCTCGGCGTTTTTCCCGTCGCCAGCCGTTTCGATTTGAAGCTTAACAAGCTTAAAAAGCTGCTGAATGATGCCGGCACTCGTATTCATTGATTGAATCCGGTCAATGGAGATGTATCTCTTTTTCGTAAAAAACAAGCCTTCTTCAATTCTGAATTCTCCGTCCTCAATCCGGTATGTGAATTTTCTCCACTCGATCACACTAGCCGTAATCAGCCAGATAAGCAGGACGGCGAGCGCAATGCCTCCGTAAAAGCGGATGAAGTGGTTGGAGTTTACAATATAGACGAGAAAAAATGGCAGAATAATGTTTTTAATGGTTTCGATAATAATATGGAATAAGTTCAAAATCACGGCCGCCGGGTGCAGACGTTTCGGCTCAGACATCATCTTCCGTCACCCTTGCCAGACGGGAAATGGAATCCCTCAGCCGGTCAGCTTCCTCCATATCAAGCGCCGGAATGGAATGAACGGTTGCCGCCGTAGAAATTTTGACTGAGGCCAGACGGTACCTTCTGAGGAGCGGGCCTTGTGAAGTATCTACGTGCTGCACCCTCACCATCGGCACAATGACCCGTTTGACAATAAAAATGCCGGATTGAATATCAATTTCATTTTCATGGACTTCATAGCGCCAGATCCTGTGCCTGATTTTCGGTATGGCATAGACGGATATCACTGAACCGAATATCCAAATGATGCCGAGGACTCCGGTGATCCAATACGGCCAATGGAAGAAATGGCTTAAAACAGCTGCTGCTATAACGGCCAGAAGACAGAAGGCGGACAGGATGATTTCCTGAAGACGCCAGACTTTTAAGCCGCTTGGACTGATTCGATTTTTTGGCTGTGCTCTCAACATACCTACCTCCCATTTTTTATCATACATACAAATACGGCTGATTTGCAAAAAAGATTCACTTTCCGGCATATCAAAAAAAAGCGGACCCCGTAAAAGGGTCCGCTTCCTGTGTTTTAGTATGATTTTTTCTGGCGTCTGTCACCTGAAGAACGGCGGTCGCTTGAGCGTTTTTTATCGTAGGAAGAACGGTTGTTGTTTTTCCCTTTGCCGCCGCGGTAGCCGCCGCCTTGGCCGTCTCTGCGCTTAGAAGTACGCTGGTTTTTATAGCGTTTGCTGACCATCGGCGCTTCATCAGTGAGGCGTACAGGCGTGCTGTCCGGCTCTTTTGTCGCCATTTTAATGGCTGCAGCCACAACTGTCACTGCATCATGATCTTCTAACAATTCCGCAGCTGCCGTCATGTAGAAGTTCAAGTTGTTTTCGCTGATCGCCGTGCGCAGACGGTCAACCGTCACCTGCTGCTGTCCTTCTAATGCTTCGTCAAGCGTCGGCTCTTTCATGCGGTCCATTTTGCGTTTTGTCGTTTGTTCAATCGCGCGAAGCATGCTTTTCTCACGCGGTGTGATAAACGTCATCGCCATACCCGTTTTTCCTGCACGGCCCGTTCTTCCGATACGGTGAACGTAGCTTTCAGGATCTTGAGGCACGTCAAAGTTATAAACGTGGGTAACGCCTGAGATATCAAGTCCGCGGGCGGCAACATCAGTCGCTACAAGCACTTCGATCGCACCTTCTTTAAATTTACGAAGCGCAACCATACGTTTCGCCTGCGTTAAGTCGCCGTGAATTCCTTCAGCCGCATATCCGCGAAGGTTCAGGGCTTCAGCAAGCTCATCGACACGGCGTTTCGTACGTCCGAATACGATCGCAAGTTCCGGAGACTGAATGTCAAGAAGACGAGTCAGGGTATCGAATTTTTTGCGCTCCTGCACTTCCAAGTAGAACTGCTGAATGTTGGACACAGTCATTTCTTTCGCTTTTACTTTTACGTGTTCCGGCTCAGTCATGAAACGCTCTGCGATCCGTTTGATCGGCGCAGGCATTGTTGCTGAGAATAAGAGCGTTTGGTGCTCGCTCGGCACGTTTGAGAGAATGGATTCAATATCATCAATGAATCCCATGTTCAGCATTTCATCAGCCTCATCCATAACAACCGTATTCACGTTGTTTAAACGGATCGTGCGGCGGTTGATATGGTCAAGAAGACGCCCCGGCGTACCTACGATGATATGCGGGTTTTTCTTCAATGCGCGGATCTGACGTCCGATATCCTGTCCGCCATAAATAGGCAGTACTTTCGCACGCTTATCTTGTCCGATTTTATATAACTCTTCAGATACTTGAATGGCTAATTCACGGGTTGGCGCGATTACGATTGCTTGAATATTAGGAGACTCGGGGTTCATTTTTTCAACAAGGGGTATACCAAACGCAGCTGTTTTACCTGTACCTGTTTGCGCTTGTCCAATGACGTCTTTATTTGAAAGTCCGAGCGGAATCGTTTGTGCCTGAATCGGCGTTGCTTCTTCAAATCCCATACGATTAATTGCCTTCATGAGATCAGAACTTAATTGAAAATCTTGAAACGTTATAGTCAAATTATTCAAACTCCTTCTAATTGCTGTTTCAGTAATGTCGTGATTTACCACTAAAAACTGTCCTTTCATTCAAAAGACAGGATCGTACGTATACAAAGCCCGAATTACTTTACGTTTAATCTTACCATTACAGTATGTGTTTTTCAATAAGGCGAGATGGTCAGGCGGCCGGAAGCGGCCTGACCGGATTCTTCCCGCGAATGATGCCGGCCCCCGCACCGTGCGGGTTTTCCCAGCCGGCGGGATTTCTTTTTCATACGGACAGAATTATTTCACCCTGAATTAGTTTCTTCATTTTTGATAATTTTATAATGCTGATCGGTATTTTTTCAGTTCTTCTCTAATAAATCTTTAACGATTTCTTCGAGCTTCATACCTCTTGATGCTTTAAACAGCAGGAGATCGCCGGAAGCGGCCATTTCCTGTATGGCGTGAAGCAGTTCTTTTTTGTCAAGATAATGGCTGACGCGCCCTTCTTCAAAATGCCGGCGCGCTCCGTCAGCGATGAATGCGCCGAGTGTGCCGTAAGTAAATACATGGTCGATTTCCGCCGGATTGACCGCAGCTCCGCATTCTTCGTGGAATGCTTTTTCTTCATCACCAAGTTCAAGCATATCACCGAGCACGAGCATTTTCTTCCGATAGCCTTTCATTGTTTCGATTAATTCGACCGCCGCTTTCATTGACGTCGGGCTCGCATTATACGCGTCGTTTACGATTGAGATGCCGTTTTCCGTTTTGACCAGTTCCAATCTCATACCCGTCACCTTCAGGCGGCTCAGTCCCAGAGCGGCATTTTCCGGCGTAATGCCGAAATAGATGCCGGCGGCGTATGAGGCCATAGCATTCATCACATTATGTCTGCCGAGAACCGGAATAAAGAAAGAACGGTCGATCCCGTCGATATTGAAGTACGTGCCTTCTTCCGCCTGTTTTATTTCTTTCAGGCGGAGATCATTGTCCGCGCCTGCGCCGTATGTCGTTGTCCGGCAAGTGTACGTCTTTTGGCGGAGCAGCGGCTCATCCCCGAAATAAAACAGAACGCCGTCTTCCCGAAGTCCGTTTATAATTTCAAGTTTCGCCTCCGCAATTCCTTCTCTTGAGCCTAAATCCTGCATGTGGGATTCGCCGATATTGGTAATGACGGCCGCTTCCGGTTCAGCAAGACGGCTCAGAAAATCAATTTCGCCTCTCGCGCTCATCCCCATTTCTAAAACGGCGATTTCTGTATCTTCAGGCATGGCAAGCACGGTCAGCGGCAGGCCGATATGATTGTTGAAATTGCCGGCGGTTTTGTGAACGCGGTACTGCGTGCCGAGAACGGCGTGAAGCATGTCTTTCGTTGTCGTTTTTCCGTTGCTCCCGGTCACCCCGATAACTCGTGTGCCGAGCTCTTCCAAATAAGCTTTTGCCAATGTCTGCAGCGCCTCCAGCGTGTCATCGACCAAGATGACAGCACGCTCCTCCGGCGGATTCGATTCGGAGCGTTCCCACAACACCGCGGAAACGCCTTTTTCGAATGCTTGCGGCACAAAGGTGTGGCCGTTAAAATGCTCGCCTTTTAAAGGAATGAACAGCTGATTTTTTTCCAAAGTCCGCGTATCCGTTGCGGCGCCCTCAATCATTGTTTGTTCAAATACGGGATTTGTCAGTGTGCCTTTGACCATGTCTGCGATTCGTTTTACAGTTCGCTTTATCAAAGGTGGCACCTCGCTTTCTGAAAATGTTGTCTGTTACGGGAAAAGACACTGCCCCTTCAGGCAGTGTCCGTCTTCATTAAAATGTATGTTTAATCAGCTGTTTTTCGGCATGGCGTTCTTTTGCCAGCTCAACCAGCTGTTCGATCAGATCACTGTACTCTACGCCTGCTTCTTTCCAAAGCAGCGGGAACATGCTGAATGGCGTAAAGCCCGGCATTGTGTTCACTTCGTTAATGAGCACTTGACCGTCATTGGTCAGGAAGAAATCGGCGCGGACAAGGCCTGATCCGTCAATCGCTTTGAAGGCTTTAATCGCCATCTCGCTGATTTCCGCATATTGTTCATCCGTCACTTGCGCGGGAATCATTAAATCCGTGTCGCCGTCTTCATATTTCGCTTTGTAATCGTAAAAGTCGGTTTTCGGCGCGATTTCACCGACGGCGGAGCATTTCGGTTCGTCATTTCCGAGTACGCCGATTTCGATTTCTCTGCCGGCGATTCCTTCTTCCACCACAATTTTCCGGTCATACTCAAAAGCCAGTTCGAAGGCTTTTTCAAGCTCTTCACGGTTTCGGCATTTGCTGATTCCGACGCTTGATCCGAGGTTCGCCGGTTTGACGAAGCACGGATATCCCAGCTCCTCTTCAACCTGCTGTAAGCAGCTGTCCGGCGTCTGTTTCCAGTCCTTTTTTAAGAAAGCGGCGTACTTCGCCTGCGGAAGCCCCGCTTGAGCGAACAAATGCTTCATGATGACTTTATCCATGCCGGCTGATGATGCAAGCACCCCGTTGCCGACATAAGGAACGTTCAGCAATTCCAGCAGACCCTGAATGGTGCCGTCTTCACCGTTCGGTCCGTGCAGAAGCGGAAATACGACATCGATCGGCGCCTTTTCGTCAGGCGACGCTTCAGGAAACATTTCCCGGTTCAATGCTGATAGAGCGAAACTTTCACCGTTTTGTTCCAGCTGAAGCATTTTCACGTTGGAAACCGGCTCAGTCAGCAGCGGGCCTCTTTGCCATTCTCCTTTTTCAGTGATGTAAATCGGATGTATATCAAACTTCTCAGTATTAAGCGCTTTTGTTACAGCTAATGCTGTCTGCAGCGATACATTGTGTTCGGCTGACTTTCCGCCGTACACCAATCCTAGACTTGTTTTCAATGGATATTCCCCCCACAACAATTCATCTTTACTATCTTATCACTTTCCTCAGAAAATGATCTAATTATTTTTGGGCATTCTGAATATGAAAGCATTTGTATGTAATTCCTTTTTATTTTATATTAAAATGGCATGGAAAAGGAGATGTGTCATATGAAAAAAATCAGTACAACAGAACAATTTAATGAACTTATTCAATCCGACAAGGAAATCATCGTGAAATTTTTCGCTGACTGGTGCCCTGACTGCACGCGCATGAATATGTTCATCGGCGATATTTTGGAAGAATATAATCAAAATGATTGGTATGAACTGAACAGAGACGAGCTCCCTGAGCTTGCCGACAAATATCAGGTAATGGGCATACCGAGCCTTCTGATCTTTAAAAACGGCGAAAAGAAAGCGCATCTTCACAGCGCAAACGCGAAAACGCCCGAAGAAGTCACAGAGTTTTTATCACAGCATATTTAATTCGTTTCACGATCTTTGTTTATGACTTCAGGCTCTACATGAACATGGACATGAGTCACATCATGTTCATGTTTTATTGCATATTCGACCTCATCGGCTACTTCATGGCCTTCTTTCACAGACAGTCCCGGATCTACCGTAATGACCAGTTCCACATGAACCGTGCTCCCCAAATACCTTGCTTTCACATCCTTCAGCCTGCTGACCTCTTTTATTTCTTTCACCGTGTGTTTATACGGCTCCAAATCTTTCAGATCAAACCCGTCCGTCAATGAGTGGGAAGCATCTTTGAAGATGTCCCATGCCGTCTTACAGATGATGATTCCGATCAGAAAAGCAATGACCGGATCAACCCACGGCAGATGAAGCCGGGCGGTTAAGACGCCTATAAACGCCCCAATACTGACATAGGCGTCAGAACGGCTGTCTTTCGCCGCCGCATGAAGCGCAGAACTTTTAACCCGATCCGCAAGACGGCTGTTATATACATACATGCCGTACATTACAATCGCGCTTCCGAGCGCCGTCCATGCCGCAATGAAGCTCGGCTCGGCCTCCGTTCCGCTGACAATCGCCTTTGCTCCTCCGATCAGCACTTCAATACCGACCGCCATCATAATAAAAGACGCAATTAATGAAGAAATTGTTTCAGCCCGATAATGTCCGTAGGCATGATCACTGTCCGCGGGGCGCTGGGAAATCCGGAGCCCGATCAGCACAGCCAGTGATGCGACAATATCCGTGGCATTATTTAACCCGTCCGCTCTGAGCGCTTCGGAATGATAAATAAGACCGATCACCAGTTTGACGGCGGCAAGGATGAGGTACGCGGCGATATTAAGAATCGCGCCTTTTTCGCCCCGTTTTAAGTTTGCCGTTTGATCATTCATGTAAGGACTCCTCCATTCTCATTCATAGTATGGATGGAAAAGCGGAAAAATAGCAGCTTTGATCTGAGCAAGTGCAATATTCGACAGCATTATTCCCCGGGAAACTTTTTGTCGAAAAATTGGCGGTATTTTCCCTTTACATATGAATATGCCCATTGTATACTTTCATTAACTGATAATGATTCTCAATATCATTTGATTAGGAGGGTAATCATGAGGTCTTCTCCTCAGCTCAGATCATCAGTTGAAGGACGAAAAAAACATCTGATCCATTTGCTGATCAATAACGGAATATACAAAAAGTCGGAACGGCATTTATATGAATTATCGCTCGGAGAATTAGAAAGCGAATACAAATATGTAAGGAAGGTGCGGGCTCATGGCGAAACGTAAAATAAAAACATACGAACAGCTGATAAAAGAAAACAAGGCGGCCATTATGAATAATCAAAAGCTGATGAATGTGATCTATGACAGAATTGACCGCAAGCATCAAAAACTGCTCCGGCACAACAGCCATACATAAAAAGAGCCTTTTTCAGGCTCTTTTTTTTATTGCTCAAAGGCTTCCGCCGCTAATTTGCCGATGACCGCATCGTCCATCGGCGGATTGTGAAGGCCGGCCCGGGCATCCCGATAATACCGCTGAAGCGGATTGTTTCGCTCCAGGCTTTTTGCGCCGGTGATTCTCATTGCTTTATCAACAACAGAAAGGACCGCATTTGTCACAATATGTTTTGCGGCGCCAAGCTCGCTTTTGATGAAAGGACGGCGTTTCGGGTCATCATACATTTGCGCCGCCGTGAAGAGAAACTGTCTCGCTTTTAACAATTCAAGCTCCATTTCCCCGACACGCTGCCCAACGGCCGGCACGTCTTTAATCGGTCCTTTCAGGCTGTTCGGCGAATATTCGGATGCAAACCGGACGGCATAGTCCCTTGCCGCTTGAGCGATGCCCAGATAAGCAGCCGGAATGTGAAGCAGCCAGCCATTCACTTTCGCCGCTCTCGGCCCGCTGATAAGCTCCACAAGCCGCTCGTCACTGACCATGACATGATCTAAAAGGAGATCATGGCTTCCGGTCGCCTTCATGGCAATCATATCCCATGTTTCCTCGACTGAAACGCCTGCCTGATCTTTATGAATGAGAAAAACACCGGTCGTTTGTTTTTCTTCAATCCATGCCGTCACAAGCATATAATCCAAAGTCAGTGAAAGGGTTGTAAAGGTTTTTCGGCCGTTCAGCACCCATTTTCCGTCTTTTTTGACAGCGGAGGTGCCGGGTCTTCCTCCCCTCGTCGGACTGCCGGTCTGCCGTTCCGTCGCTGCCCTGTTCAGGACAGCTCCCTTTTTCACCTCTTCTGTGATAAATGAAAAGACATCTTCATCCCAGCTGTTTCCTTCTCCGAGCTCACCCATGACGGATAAATGCCAGCCGATTCCGAGAGCAACGGCCGCGTCTCCTCGCGCCAGCCGTTCCTGAAACAGCACCATATCATAAACGGAAATGCCTGCACCGCCGAATACCTCAGGTACCGTTAACGCCGTATATCCCGCGTCGCGCAGTCTTTGAATTTTCTCCGCGGGAAAACGGCCCGCCTCATCATCAAGCGCGGCTGTTTTTTGAAATTCGTCTGCAAGCAGGCCGATTTTTTCCATCCATTCCCTCTGCCGTTCATTCTGTATCCATAAAGACACTGGAATCCCCCCATTATAATTCCGATAAAGTTAATAAGTATTATAGAGATTCAAGTCTCGTTTCGCAACTATGAGGCTGTACAAAAAAAACACGCTATTCCATGGAATAGCGCGTTCAGACTGCTTCCGGGCCGCGGTCCTGCTTAAGCCCGAGATAAATCAGCATATATGTGAGATAACCCATCGTCATCACAAGCCCGCCAAAGAAAAAGCTTGAAAAAATCGGCTCTTCAAACGCGGTAACTGCCGCAAGCACGATCCAGCTTGCATACAGGTAGATGATGAAATAACGGAATCCCGACTTCATTTTATATAAGAGAAACAGCCCCACTGTAGAAAACAAACCCAGCGCAAGCCTGAAATAAACAAGATGTTCGAATTGGAACATGAATGACACAAAGGAAAAACCAAGCAATAACACAATCGGTAATGCGGTAATAAAATTTCTCAAGTGAGCACCTCCGTCATTACCTTTATTATAAATCAAAATAGCATAAATTATTGATTTATCGTGATCTTTTTCACAAAAATGTCATTCCTTTACTTTATACCCGAACATCGCGTTTGCAAAAGCTCCACCAAGCGACGGCTAAGAAGAATACGATATGGATAATGATAATGCCTGCGGAAAATAACGGCGTCATTCCCGCAAACAGCGGTTTCGCCCCGCTCATATATTGCGTCAGGTCAGTATTTGCGAACAGCAGAAAACTTCCCCATTTGTTTTGGAAGAGCGACATAATCGTCACGAGTGATTTTGCGCCGTACAGCACGATAAATGACAAAATGACGGCCGTTGCGCTGTTTCGGAATACAGAAGAACACAACAAGCCAAAGCATGCCATCGCAAACGCCTCGACCCAGTTCGTGCCGATTACTTTCAGGGTGTTCATAAGAAGCGTCCCTGATTCAGATGTCACCGACACGCCGAAGAAAGCCATGCCGAACAGCAGAGACAGAATATAGTACGCCGCATACAGGTACAAGCTGACCAAAAATACGGTAATGAGTTTAGATACAAAAATCCGCTCCCGCTTTACCGGGCGGATTAACAAAAATTTGATCGTTTTCTTATCAAATTCAGCGGAAATGATTGTTGCCGCGATCACGATCGTTAATGCCTCAAGCAGAATATTCAGCCCGGGCGCGTACGCCATATAGCCGATGAAATTCTCATCCGTTCCGGAACTGATGACAAGCCGTTTAATGACAAGCGCCATAATAAATTGGAGAACGGCCATCAGAATCAGCGCCACCAATGAGACTTTTCGGTTAAAGAGTTTCATATGCTCATTCGCTGTCAATTTAAACATTCGTCTCCCCCTCCTCTTGAAGCGCCCTCGTCACTTTCATGAATTCATCCTCCAGCGATTCCGCATACGGCATGATGGAATACACGAGAAAGTCTTGTCCGACGAGCGCACGGTTTAATGCCGGGATGTCATTCTTCGCTACGGTGACGGTAATGCCCCCGCCGTTTTTCTCCGGAGCAAATTGCTGTTGGGACAGCCATTCTAATGCTTCGTCAGCCGGCTGAATATCGAGGACGGCTTTTTCTTCTTTTTCCTCAGCGCCGCGCAGAACAACCTCTGTTTTGATCTCACCTTTTTGAATGATGATGACACGGTCGCAAAGGTCCTCCACTTCACGCAATAAATGCGTCGCAAAAAGGATGCTCGTCCCTTCAAGCTCCGCGAGTTCCTTTAAGTGATCGCGGAAATCCTTCATTCCGCCGGGATCAAGCCCGTTTGTCGGTTCATCTAAAATGAGCAGATTCGGACGGTGAAGAATGGCCTGTGCAATCCCGAGACGCTGACGCATACCAAGGGAATACGTTTTAACTTTGTCATGAACGGCATTGGTGAGCCCGACCCGTTCGATGACTTCCTGAAGCCTGTCCTCTTTGATGTTTTTGTGCATGTTGGCAAAGTGCTTCAGATTTTCCCACCCCGTCAGGTACGGGTAGAATTCAGGATTTTCCACGATCGCTCCGACGGATTCAAGCGCTTTTTCGAAATCAGCATCGTGCTGAAAGCCGTTAATTGTAATCGTGCCGCTGTTTTTCTTTAAAAGACCGACGATGATTCGGATAAGTGTGGTTTTTCCCGACCCGTTCGGACCGAGCAAACCGATGATCTCGCCCTGCCTGACATCCATGCTGATGTTTTTTAAAATGTGCTTTTTGCTTATTGTTTTGTCAAGGCCTTCAATATGTAAAATCGGCTCAGTCATACAGCCTTCCTCCTTTTTCACAAAAAATAAACAGTGCCCGTACATAGGCACTGTCTGCATTATAACATTAGTCATATATTCGTGAAGAGCCGGAGCCGACGTTATGTCTTATCCGGGACCGGTCCGTTTTTTTCCTTCTCTTCATTATTGACGACATCCAGAATATCGAGCAGGAACACAAAAATCGGAATTCCGATAATCAAGCCCCAAATGCCGAAGAAATGTTCCGAGAAAATCAGAACTGTAAAGGTAAAAAAGATCGGCAGTTCCGTTTTCGCTGACATCAGTTTCGGATTAAGGAAGTACGTCTCAATCGCATGGATGACGAAAATGACCAGCACGATGTAGATGACATACGCTGCGCCGCCCGTCGTATACGCGATGATGCTGAGCGGAATGAGCGAAATCACCACACCCGCAACGGGAATGAGCCCGAGGAAAAAGACCATGATGGACAGGCCGAACAGCTGCGGAAAATGCAGAATCGCCAATGCGATCAAGGTGAGGATACAGTTCACCAGCGCGATAATAAATTGGGCTTCAAGCACTTTGCCGAATGTTCTCGCAAACTTGCTGCCGAAATAAGCAAGTTCGTAGTAAAAAACAGACAGCTTGCTGTGCTGAAATTTTTTCATAAACTCCGTGAGCCGCTTTTTCTCGAACAGGAAAAACATGCTGAGAATCAGTGACATCACGACCTGCAAACCGAAAGTGCTGATATCGGCCAAGTATGTATACAGTACATTAAAACCTTCTTTTACATAGGAACCGATATTGATATCGCCGAACACGCTCGATATCTCATCATAAAACGGAATGACATCGGGATGATACGCGATGTGCTTGATCTGCTTAATCAGCTGTTCAATCTGCTTGGCAACAATCGGGTAAAAGACAAAGCCTCCGACAGTCGCCCCGACAGCCAGCGCAATATATAAAACGGTGATGACCACCCTCTGGCTGATCCGGAAAAAATGGTTCAACACGTGCCGGATGACAGTCTCCAGCCGATCCATCAGAAAAGTAAAAATAAACGTAAGCAAAATCAAATTAATCATACTTCGGAATACAACTAACACCCCAGTCAAAACAAGAAAAACGGAAAAACGTCTGACACCCGGATGCTGAAAAAATTTAAAAATAGCCGCCATTTATACACTCCTGCTAGGACAAAAAGCCCTTAGATTTCATCTTTCACTCTCTAATTGTAAATTATATAACAAAATGACGCTAAGGTCTTTGTCCACCTCCTAATAAATTTAAACAAATTTATCTTTTTTACTCATGGCGGCCGAAAAAAAGAACGGCATGCCCGATGCATACCGTTCCTTTCCTTTTATACCGCCGTTTTCATTTCTTTTACGGCCTGTGTGCTTTTCGCTTCGTCAAACTCATTTTCGCTCTTGGCTACGATGATGGTGGCGATTCCGTTTCCGATCAGGTTGACGATCGCCCTTCCTTCACTCATAAAGCGGTCAACGCCGAGGAGCAGCGCCAGCCCCTCCAGCGGAATAACCTGAAGCGCCGATAAAGTGGAGGCGAGCACGATAAATCCGCTTCCGGTTACGCCCGCCGCGCCTTTTGATGTCAGCATCAGCACGAGAATGATCGTAACCTGCTGGCCGATGGTAAGGTCAACGCCGAACACCTGCGCCAGAAAAACCGTCGCCATGGACAGATAAATCGAGGTGCCGTCCAGGTTAAAAGAATATCCCGTCGGAATGACAAGGCCGACAACCGATTTGGAACAGCCGTAGCGCTCCATTTTATCCATCATCCGCGGAAGGACGGACTCAGAAGAGCTTGTGCCGAGAACGATGAGCAGTTCATCTTTAATAAAACGGAGATAGTTCCACAAGCTGAAACCGAATAGTTTGCAAATGATATTCAAAGCGACAAATACAAACAGGAACATCGTAACGTATACAGACAGCATCAGACTCGCCAGCGGCTTGATGGAATCAAGGCCGAAGTGCCCGATCGTATAGGCCATGGCCCCGAATGCGCCGATCGGCGCCGCGCGCATGATGTAGCCGATGATTTTGAAAAAAACGTGCGACAGTTTATCGAAGAAATCAATAATGCTTTTGCCTCTTTCACCGAGCGCCGCCAGGCCGACACCGAATAAAACAGAAAAGAATAAGACCTGAAGAATGTCGCCTTTTGCGAAAGCGTCAACCATATTTGACGGAACGATGTGAGTGATAAATTCAATCCAGTCAATCCCCTGTCCCCCGTTTTGCGTGTACTGAGAGACATCCCCTTTTTCAAGCTTGCTGTAATCAAGCCCCTCACCGGGTTTCATGATATTGACGACCAGAAGTCCGATAATAAGGGCGATGGTGGTCACGACTTCAAAATAAATAAATGCTTTTCCCCCGACTTTGCCGACTTTTTTCATGTCTCCCATCTTGGCGATGCCAAGCACGATCGTCAGGAATATGATCGGTGCGATAATCATTTTTACCGCATTGATAAATGTATCGCCGAGCGGCTTCATCTGCTTCCCGGCCTCAGGCCATACGAGTCCGACAATGACGCCGATGATCACCGCCGTGATGACCTGCACCGTAAGATTTTTGAAAATTTTCATCCCTACTCCCCCTTGCCTCTCGCTGCGTCTATACAAAAATGATAGCGTTTTCAAACAAAGAGGGGAAGCTTATGATCATAACGGACATTTTGGTCTTTTTGGTCTCGGCTAGCGGACGAATTTGTAGCGGTTAACCGGCCGGCCCACTCCCCCGTATTGAATGTCGAGCTTAATCTGGCCGTCTTTTTCAAGAAAATCAAGATAACGCCGCGCTGTCACCCTGGCGATTCCGAGCGCTTTGGCGGCTTCTTCAGCTGAAAGCGGCTCCGTCTGCTGTTTCATATAGGTCAAAATTTCATTCATCGTAAAATGATTTAACCCCTTCGGCAGATCGCGGGACGGATTTTGCGGAATTTTAAGCAGCATGTCAAGCTGCTCTTGCGACATGGTGTCATGCTCTTCAATTTTCCGTTTATATTGTTTATAGTTTTCGAGCGCCTGTCTCATCCGCTCCAGCTTAAACGGCTTCAAAATATAGTCGGCCGCACCGTTTTGCAGCATAAGCTGGATTGTTTCTCTGTCTTTTGCGGCCGAGACGATGATGACGTCTACTTCGAGCTTTTGTTTTCTGATTTCCTGGAGCGTTTTAATTCCGTCTTTTTTCGGCATGTATACGTCTAATACCACGAGCCCGGGCCGCAGATCTTTAATAAGCCTGATTCCCTCGTCTCCGTCAGCGGCTGTGGCGATGACGCTGAACCCCGAAACACCGGTGATAAATTCTTTATTCACCTCCTGCACCATCGGATCATCTTCAATAAGCAGCACCTTGATGTCCATCGAATGATTCCTCCCCCTTCATCGGAAATAAAATAGAAAATGCCGTTCCCTGTCCCTGCCGTGTGTCGACTTCAATAACGCCCATCCCTTTGTCGACGATTTGTTTGACGAGGTACAAGCCGTATCCCGTTCCTCCCGTTTTATTGACGGTAAACCCTTTGTCATAAAGGCGCGGGATGTGCTGATCGGAAATCCCGCTTCCGTTGTCTTCTATTAATATAGCAAGCACTTCATCATTTTGCTCGATACTGATGTCAATATGTTTGTCCTCCGTGTCCGCTGTTTCGAATGCGCCGAACGCATTCTCAATTAAATTGCCGAGCAGGACGACGATGTCATGCTGGTCGACATGTTCCGGAAATGCCGAGAAACTGCTGTTTTCATCAATTTTCACAGAAATGCCAAGCTCTTTTCCTCTTTTGATTTTGCTTAACAGCAGTCCCGCCGCAGCGTCATTCTGAATGGCCTGATGAAGAAAATCGGTGACGCTTTCTTGTTCTGATGATTCCTTAAAAGCAAGCTGGAGCGCTTTTTCTGATTTTCCGAGCTGAATCAGTCCCGCGATGGTGTGAAGCTTGTTCATATGTTCATGATTTTGAACTCTGAGCGCATCGACAAAATTTTTCACACCTGTCAGTTCTTCCGCCATTTTCGCGGCTTCCGTCCTGTCCTGAAAAATGGCGACGGCTCCGATGACCTTCTTTTTCATGACGATCGGAATTCTGCTGCTCATGATCACCTTTCCGCTGACTTGGATTTCTTCATTATATACGGCTCGGTTCCGCTCGACGATCTCAGGGAGCCGCGAATCTTTTAACACGTCCCAGATCAGCCTGCCATCGGTCTCTTGTCTGACATTGAATATCTGCTTCGCTTTTTCATTAAAAATGGTGATGTGATGCTGATTATCGATCGCGATGACGCCCTCATTCATCGAATGAAACGTAGCGGTCCGTTCCTCATACATTCTCACGATCTCATGGGGCTCCAGCCAAAACATTTGTTTTTTGATGTGGCGGGCCAGCAAAAAGGAGCCGGCCAGTCCGAACCCGAGCGCCAGCAGAACGATAAACAGTATTTCATGTTTCAGCTGAAGAAGAATTTCACCGAATCCGGGCAGCGTTTTACCGGCCAGAACGACCCCGATCTGATTCAAATCCCGGTCTTTAATGGGATAAAAAGCGCGGACGGCGGTGCCGATTTCTCCCTTTGCTTCGGAAAAATAAATGTGCTCGGCGAACGCCGCGGCTTCGTCCTCACCCCTTGAACGCTTTCCGATCATTGTGCTGACGGGATGTGAATAGCGGATATGATCCATATCCATGACGACGATGTAGTCCGCTTCATTGATGATCCTTATTTCTTCGACCGCATGGCGCACGTCTTCCCTTTGTTTTTTCTGCTCGAGGGCGCGTTTGACATCGGTCATCTCAGATACCGTCCGCGCGGTATTCATCAGCCGTTTTTTCAGCTCGCGCTCCTCTGTATGCTGAATATTGCCGATCAGCACGATGCCGACGATCAAAAAGGTAAAAAGCACGACGATATACGAAAGTATGGTGATTTTCCAGCGGATGGTGAGCTTTTTTTTCGTCATTGGCCTCTTCCTTTCCGTCTCTTTACGAAAACGGCCCGCCCGATTATGCTTGTTATAGAAAATGGCGGAGGGGGTTTTCGATGAAAAGCTTGCTGACTTGTCTCAGCCTGATGGTACTCGGTATCGGAACCGCTTTATTCATCGGCTTTCATGATCGTTTCTCAACGGAAGAACCGTATTATGATGACGAACAGGAAGGCCTGAAAGATCAAATCGTTTTCAAATTCAGCCATGTCGTTGCTGAAAACACGCCAAAAGGGCGGGCGGCGAATAAGTTTGCCGACCTTGTCTATCAAAAGTCCGGCGGCACCATTAAAGTAGAGGTGTTTCCAAACGGGAGCCTCTATTCAGATAATGAAGAAATAAACGCCCTCCAAAACGGGGACGTGCAATTCATCGCTCCCTCCACCTCAAAGCTCGGATCACTGTCTCCCGAATGGGGTGTTTTGGATCTGCCTTACGCGTTTACAAACTATAAAGCCGTGCAAGAAGGCCTGAACGGCAAAATCGGCACACGCCTGTTCGCTTCTTTAGAAAAGCATCATTTGAAAGGTCTGGCGTACTGGACGAACGGGTTTAAGCAGCTTACGTCAAATAAAGGGCCGATCTTCACTCCGGACGATTTGAAAGGACAGGCGCTCAGGATCATGCCGAGCAGCGTGATCGAAGACCAGTACCGTCTGCTCGGCGCGCGCCCGCGGCAGGATTCCTTTAATTCCACGTTTCAGCTCTTGGAAAGCAATCTCGTAGACGGAGAAGAAAATACGATTTCAAAT
Organism: Bacillus sp. GW821-FHT11D08; assembly: GCF_058808515.1. NCBI lineage: Bacteria > Bacillati > Bacillota > Bacilli > Caryophanales > Bacillaceae > Bacillus > Bacillus sp. GW821-FHT11D08. The sequence goes on along the minus strand of NZ_JBXARS010000009.1, from coordinate 92,509 downwards.
ATCTATTCTAAAAAATTTTATAATGTTCAAGATTATTTGACAATCAGCAATCACGGGTACCTCGGTTATGCCGTGATGACCGACGAGCATTTCTGGAATTCGCAGACAGAAAAAACGAGAACCATCTTAACGGAGGCGATGAGAGAAACGACGGAATGGAACGAAGCCTCCGCTGAGAAAATGAATAAAGACCAGCTTGAAGAGATAAAGAAGAATTCATCCATTCATATTCATGTGCTGAGCAAAGCGGAAAAGAACACATGGATGAAACGCCTCGACCCGATTTACGGACAATATGAACAGGTGATCGGCCGCGGGCTTGTGCAGGATTTGTTATCCTTGCGCCGCGAGCCTTAGCAGGACCAATACGCCCATCTCCGTTTCATCCCTTTTCCCGCCGGGGAAGTAAATAGGGACAGAGCAAAAAAAGGAGATGGAGACATGTTTACACATACGAAAAAACTGCAGCATCCGGCTAAACCGGATCGTCCTGACCCGCTGTTCGCAAAAAAGATGCAGGAAATTTTAGGGGGACAATACGGGGAAATATCCGTCGCCATGCAATATTTGTTCCAAGGATGGAATACACGGGGCAATGAAAAATATAAGGATCTTCTGATGGATACCGCGACGGAAGAAATCGGCCATGTCGAAATGATCGCGACGATGATTGCGAGACTGTTAGAAGACGCCCCGCTGGCAGAGCAGGAAAAAGCGGCTGATGATCCGGTCATCGGGTCCATTTTAGGCGGGATGAATCCGCATCATGCAATTGTCTCAGGACTCGGCGCAATGCCGGAGAGCAGCACGGGCGTTCCGTGGAGCGCAGGCTATATCGTCGCAAGCGGAAACCTTCTGGCAGACTTCCGCGCCAATCTGAACGCCGAATCACAAGGAAGGCTTCAAGTCGCACGCCTGTATGAAATGACCGATGATAAAGGCGTGAAAGATATGCTCAGCTTTTTATTGGCCCGCGATACCATGCATCAAAACCAATGGCTTGCGGCCATTAAAGAATTAGAAGAACAGGAAGGCCCGATCGTTCCTTCCACATTCCCGAAGGCACTGGAAAAACAGTCATTCTCCCATAAGCTTATTCATTTCTCAGATGGCGGAGAAAGCGCTGAACAAAATTGGCTGAAGGAAACAGCGCCGGACGGAGAACCATTTGAATACGAAAAGGAACCGAAAGCGCACGGCGAAATAGCTAAGCTGGATCCTGTCCCGCCGTATGTCCACAACACGCTTCCCGGACGCGAGTAAAGACACAAGCCCAAAACAAACTGTTTTGGGCTTTCATTATGCCTTCTGAACCGTCCAGTCCGGTTCGTATCGGATGTCCGGGTGATGTAACAGCTCGTGAATGACAGGTTCATCCTCTTCATACAGCATCACTTCTATTGAAAGAATCGCAGCCTTCTGCCCGATTTCTTCGTATATGCGGTCATGTTCGTTCTCCATAAAATCATCATAGGCCTGTCTGTTCTCCCAAACGCTGATGATCTCTGCGATGAACAGGCCGTCTGCGTTTTTCCGCCAGCCGCCGGCCTGTTTGACGAAGCCATTTACACATGATAATGCTCCCCACCTTGACTGTGCTTGCGCAAATGCTTCAGCGTTTGCAGCGTCTGTTTCACATACAATCTTTTTGATCAGCATGACAATTCCTCTGTGATGACTGTTTTCGCATGCGTATGCTCGACACAAAGATTCACGGTTCTGACGTAAGAGCGGGTGCGGTGAATCGTGCCTTTCGGGATGAGCAGGCTGTCATTTGCCTTGAGCACTGCGGTTTCTTTGTCCTTAAAATCAATCAGCAGCTCCCCTTCCAGAACGATGAACCATTCATCTGAGTCAGGGTGATGGTGCCAGTCATATTCTCCCGTAAACACTGCGAGGCGCACACAGTGGTCATTGATCTCCGCGATTGAAAAATTGTCGTGTTTTTCTTTAACTTTATTGGCGATAGCGAGCAAATTCAGCATGTCAGACACGAGTGAAAAACCCCTTTTTCATCTTATTGTATCGCAACGGCGGCTCAGATTAAGATTTTCCCAAAATAAAAAGCGATCCAGCTGATGCGCCGGATCGCTTTTGATCTGCAGGTTGTCTGCCTTTTATGCTTTTATTAGCTGCTTCGTCTGTTTCCGCCTTTTTGGCCAATTTCCTTATAAAAATCTTTGTCATGATTTTTGCTTGTGGCTTCTCCGCCTTTTTGGCCGATTTCTTGATAGAATTCCTTGTCATGGTTATTGCTAGTGGCTTCTCCGCCTTTTTCACCGATTTCCTGATAGAATTCTTTGTCATGATTTTTGCTAGTGGCTTCTCCGCCTTTTTCACCGATTTCCTGATAGAATTCTTTGTCGTGATTTTTGCTAGTGGCTTCTCCGCCTTTTTGACCAATTTCCTGATAGAATTCTTTGTCATGGTTATTGCTTGTCGCTTCTCCGCCTTTTTGACCTGCTTCTTCTCTGCTCATTTTGTTATTATCTTGTGCCATTTTTGAATTCCTCCTTTAATTGGTGTTGGTTGTTGGTTTCCCGATTTCAGAACTGCTAAACAAAGAAAACACATTGAATGTGTTTTCGGGTGGTTTTTTATCATTCTGTATCCTTCATGCGTTTTAGAATCCGGCGTTTTTTATAAAGCATGATGCCTGTTTCCGCGATGCTTTCTAAAGCTGAACGGTTGGCGGACGCGCCGAAGATGATACCTGCGGCCGGAACCATTTGCAGCAGTTTTTTCGCGGCGAACGTATCGCGGTAGCTGTAAACGACTTCCCGCCAGCCTTGGATTTGCGAGGCGACGCGCTGATAGGCGCGGTCGTTTTGATCATATTGCCGTAAATCTTGCAGGATCGCTTTTTTTCCGATGACGTCACTGGATGCAAGCTGGAGCAATTTGACGATAAACACGCGTTCTTTCTTGTCTTTCGGATCAAAGCCGTAAGCAACCGCGATATCTTGCAGCGTCTTTAAGGACAGGCCGAGCATCGCCGGGATGTCTGCCGCCAGCGTGAATACGCCGCCGACTCCCGTTGCGGCTCCCTGCACCGTCGCGGCCTTTACGCTTGTACGCGCTATGGCTTCTGCGATTTCGTCCATGACGGCAAGCGGCGCAATGCGGATGTCGTGTAGCGTTTGACATGTACCGTGCGGCAGCCGTTTTTGAAACTTTTTCATGATGCGCTTTTCAGATGTCAGGTACTGTCCGCCTGACTGAATAAACGTTCCCGTTTCATCGAGAATGAGTCCGATTTTCCTCTGAATAAATTGCGGTGTCAGCTTGTCCAAAAGCTGAAACGGCAAGCGGGTGAATGTTTGCCAGAACATCACCCTCTGCTGCGCCTTTTCCCATTTTTGAATGTCTCTCAGTTGTCTTTCCAGGTCTGTCCGCTCTTCTGTCACCCGTCCTGCACGTCCTTTCTGATTTCTTTGTTCATAGTATACCTTTATGGCGTTTTCTTTTTACACCCGGCCGAATTTTTTATCCGGAAAACATTCCATTGTTTAATTTTCTTCAAATTCTGTATATTGTATAATTTTGAATAATACGATTGAAGGAGAATGTTGAATGCAATGGATTTATTTAAGTTTAGCGATCATTTTTGAAGTATTGGGTACGGTCAGCATGAAATTATCAAATGGATTTACAAAACTTGTCCCAAGTATTTTATTGTTATTGTTTTATATCGGCAGCCTTTGTTTTCTTACTTTGACTTTGAAATATATAAGTGTCTCCATCGCATATGCGGTCTGGTCCGGAATGGGGATCGTGCTGATTTCCGTGATCGGAATTTTTTTCTTTCATGAACAGTTCTCTGTCATAAAAGCCGTCTCTGTTCTTCTGATCATCATCGGTGTTGTTTCCTTAAACTTTATTTCTGAAAGTGAAACGTCATCAAACGGCATCAGCGTTCATACGGACAGAAACAGATGATGAAAGGGTTAAAGGTTCTCTTCCTCATTACAGATATTGGATTTATCGTTTATTGGATTGTTACTTTTTTTGAGTGGATTCCAAAAAACATGGTGTTTAAAGATTATGATAACGCCATGATCATGGCCTGGAACTGGTCATTCTTTCCCTTAGATATTTTCATTTCGATAACCGGGCTGTACAGCTTGTTTCTTTATAAACGGACACATGCGTTATGGCGCTCTTTCGCATTAATATCACTTGTGCTGACCTTTTGTTCAGGCCTGCAAGCGATTGCCTTTTGGGTATTTATCGGTGATTTTGATCTTATGTGGTGGGCATTCAATCTGTACTTGCTTCTTTATCCTTTATATTTTATTCAGAAATTGCTGGTCTCTCGTAAAAATAGCTGTCATTCTTTTTGATGAGGCGGTTTTCTTTTTCTTCAGGCGGGAAACACTTTTCATAAAGGAGTGATAGACATGCCTTGGTCTATGAAGGATTATCCGCAATCATTGAAGAATCTCGAGGAACCTGTGAAGAAAAAAGCGATCGAAATCGCGAATGCGATGGTAGATGAGGGTTATGAAGAAGGACGGGCCATTCCCATTGCGACAAGTCAGGCGAAAGAGTGGAAAAAAAACGCTTCTAAGGAAGAAATCGATCAGCTGATGAAACACGATGATGAAACGAAACGCGGAAATTGAATCGGAATAAAGGAAAAACCCCGCTCTCAAGAGAACGAGGTTTTTCTGATTATAAACCGTAATAATAAGATAGCGTGGTGACTGAAACGTAGCCTGTCGCTCCTGCATACGTGACTTTCAGCCATTTATTAGAATTGGTGTAGTGGCCTTGAACATATTCTCCGGTTACCCAAGAACCAGTAATTTTTTTACCGCTTGAGAATGTTGTGATCGTTGAACAGCTGACCTTAGAGCATGAGCGCATATTAGCACCGTAAATACCGACTGTGCCCCCGCTGGCTAAAATGGAAACGTCCGGTTCAGCTTTAGGTTTGAAAGCTGCTGCTGATGCAGAGCCGCCAAAAGCGAATAAAGAAACAGCAAAAATCATGGCTAAAGAAATGATCGACAAACGACGTACCAAGAAAATTCCCCCTCTTTTATCATATGGCCGGAAAGCTTTCCTGACGTTATTATACTTTTTCGCCCGGGAGACTGAAATAAGTCTAATGCTCCAACTTCTTTTCTTCGCAAGTGACCATGCCGATTCTTTTTTTGATAGATAACAGCGGTTTATTAGACTGGAATCACTGAAATATCGTTGATTCAAACGTTTATTCAGAGCGGCCGGAGTTTTTCCGGAGGTCATTTGAATGGTACAGAAAGGTTTTATCTTTCAATGGAAAGAAACATTATTATTCTATTTACCCGAGAAAACGGAGGAAATACAGCGTCTTTTTCTCAAATCAGTTGGGCGGACAGAAAGTTGTGAAGTTATATAGGCAAGTGTCCTCTTTTCACCTTTTTAAAAGAACGCTCCACGCATCCGCGCATGATCCGACGCGGAAACACGCTTTGCGAACGGCATCGCTTCTTTCCCGGAACGATGCCGTTTTCATTTTCGGACCTTTCTTCGGCGGGATACATATCATAGATAAAACAGGGCATCAATGTGCCGGTTTATTGAACATAAAGAACTTGACATCTTATAATAGCGGATTTATGATGTAGATAAAATAATTTGCATCTAGGAAACTTTTTGTTATTTAGCTAAAAATCTATCGGAATTTAGGTGAGACATAATGAGCAAAGACATCTCAGCACAATCACTGCAAGCAAAAGCCGTGCAGGATGCACTTGACGGCAAAAGCAAGGGATTCAAGCGGCTTCTGCCTTTTTTAGGCCCCGCCTTTATCGCGGCGATTGCCTACATTGATCCGGGAAACTTCGCTACGAATATCTCAGCTGGTTCGAAGTATGGGTATATGCTGCTGTGGGTCATCCTCTTTTCAAACTTGATGGCTTTTTTAATTCAAGTTCTTTCCGCGAAGCTCGGCATTGCCACGGGTAAAAACCTTCCGGAAATCGCCAGAGACCGGTATCCGAAATGGGTATCAGCCGGGCTGTGGATACAGGGTGAACTGGTGATTATGGCAACTGATCTGGCAGAATTTATCGGGGCGGCGCTCGGACTCAACCTGCTGTTCGGCATACCGATGGTTGAAGCGGCCATTATCGCGGCGATCGGATCATTCGCGATTTTAGAGCTGCAGCGCCGGGGTTACCGGGCGCTGGAAGCGGGCATTGCCGGACTTCTGTTCGTCGTGGTGATCGCCTTCGCTCTGCAAACCTTCTTTGCCAAACCTGACGCCGCCTCCGTTCTCGAGGGGCTGTTTATCCCGAAAATTGACGGAATGGACAGTGTGCTCTTGGCAACCGGGATACTCGGCGCAACCGTGATGCCGCATGCCATTTACTTACATTCCGCACTGACACAGCGCCGTGTCGTCGGAAAAACGGATAGTGAGCGGAAAAAGATTTTTAGATTCGAGACGATTGACATTCTCATCGCGATGGTGATCGCCGGGGCGATTAACGCAAGCATGCTCATCGTCGCTGCCGCGCTTTTCTTCAAGAACGGGCTGTATGTAGAAGATTTAGACGTGGCTTATCAGCAATTCGGCCACTATATCGGACCGGCTTCAGCCATTCTCTTCGGGATCGGGCTGCTGGCCGCAGGGCTTTCAAGCTCTTCTGTCGGCACATTGTCAGGCGATATTATCATGCAGGGCTTCATCCGTTACCGTATCCCGCTTTATTTGCGGCGTTTCATTACCATCATTCCGCCGATGATCATCATTATCTCGGGGGTCAACGCCACAGAAGCGCTCGTATGGAGCCAGGTCGTTCTTTCATTCGGCATCTCCTTTGCGCTCGTGCCGCTGATTATGTTTACAAGCAACAAACGCCTGATGGGCGCCCTGACGAACCGAAAATGGGTGACGGCTCTCGCCTGGCTGATTGCGGTTTTGGTGATCGCGCTTAATCTGTTTGTGATCTACGATTCATTCCGTTAGAAAAAAACCGGCCGCAATGGCCGGTTTTTCTTTTGACGCCGGGTGCCGTTCGTATCTTTTTCCGGGCGTTTTTGGTATGATAGAAGAAAAATCGGAGTTTTGCTTATGTCAGTATTTATCCTTTTTTATCTGTGGATTGTGCCGATTGTCATCGGCATCTTCTGTTCTCTTTTTGCTTATCGGACAACGGGTAAGAAACGTCTGATTCCCGGCTTTTTCATGATCGCATTAAGCATCGTTTCCTTAATCACGGGGCTTTGGATCGGCGGGGTGAACTATCATGTGTTCATCGGGGGCATGTTTTTATTCGGTACGTTATTGGCCGGCTCCGCCTTCCCGTTTTTCTTCGCTCTTTCACGCAAACGAAAATAAACAGGCATGCCGCCTGTTTATTTTTATTCATTAACCCTAAATTATAAACCGCTCCGATAATGTGATTCCGCCTCAATCAGCCTGTACATGTGTTATATAGGCTCCAGCCCATGTCCCATCTCATCGAAACTGCAGCCAAAATGAATCCTGCTAAAGAAGATTTTGAATTATAAGAAAAATACTGTATTAAAATCCTATTTACCCCAAAAATACCTATTGATAGAATGGTATCTGAGAGGGGAAAATGTTCAAAGCGGATCATATCGGTCCCGCCTAAATACATAGTCTTTCATTTCTCTCTACACTACATTTCTAAAGGAGGATTTCCCATTAGACACGCAGCTAAAGGCATTCTGTTTGCCGCATCTTTAGCCCTTGTAACTACTGCTTTTGTCCCCGCATCCTTAGCTAAAGAAAATCATAATAATACTGCCAATGCCACTGGAACGACCAAATCATTTTTTTATCAGACTGATACGCAATTTTCCTACGGACTTAAAGCACAAAGCGATGCATCTGTGTCAAAACCAGTCAAAGATGTAATCAGAGAAGTGCTGAAAAATAAAACAAAATTATTCAATCTTGTTGAAAAATTAGCAGGAAAGAAAATAAGAAATGAACTCGAGTCCGTTTTCAATGAACACATCGAACCGGTTTTAAAGAAAATGCTGAACGAGTATGTCGCCTTAAGCTGGGCTGACGTGGAAAAGAATCTTTATCTTTCACTTAAAAAGTCCGGACTTTCTGACAGCCAGGCTAAAAACCTCGCTCAATTGACAACTTTAGCAATGAAAGCATTTTAAAATCATTCATAAATGATCATCAGGAAAATACGTATGAAGTAATGCAAAGTGCTGTTAGATTCACTCTAATAGCACTTTTTCATTGGAGATGTCAAAATGACTGTCTTTTTTACTGTTCTGCTCACTTTCTTATGCTGCCTTGTGATTTCATCTCTTATTTTTATGATTCTATTAAAAAAAGAGATCGTGGATACACCGCCAAACCGCTTAGCTCATGCAGCATTCATCGTACTTATTGGATTCTCCCTGTTCTTGGCTATAACTGTACCCAGCCTAGTTATGTATTTTGCAGCTATAACTGTAAATCATTTTTTCGGAGAATATATCATCTATGGTTCACTTTCAGACTTATACATATTTTCTGTCGTCGTCAGTATCTTAGCTTTAGTTTATATGCTTATCCTTACAGCAATTGTAAAAGGAATGACTCATGTTTTGACATTGCCTGCTTGGTCAGCCTATATCCTTGAATTCATTTTTGCATGGGCTGCTGTTTACTTCTCAATCCAATACGTTTCCAATCATATCATTGAGAACATATCTATATTTCAAGGTGGAGAAATTCTTCTTTCATTGTTCATCACTTTCTTATTTTCGGGATTGGATATCCTTTTCACTAATTTGGATAAGATCACAAAAGAGAAATTAGGCTAAGGGGGTAACAAATATGAGAATCATGACATATATATCCTATTTTTCTATTTCTTTAGTTTTGCAGGTGGTATGGCTGCTATTAATAAAAAGAACCTCTAATATATTTCTGATAGATATGATTACGGTGTCCTTCTTATTCACCCTCTTTATGTTCATCTTGGATCAAATGTTCAAAAATAAGCGGACAAATTAGGGACTGTTTTTTAATAATCCTCGGGCTTCTCTTTCGTTTTGAAATGATTCCGGATCTAGAGATGTTACGGTGAGCCATTCATTAATGAATAACACCAGCCTCTTTAAAATACTTCTTCTTTTATATAACATCCTGACTTTTCCGTCATATATTCATACGAAAAAACTGCAATAGGGAGTAATGAAACATGATATTGTTTATTGGCAAGTTCATGTTGCTCTTTTTACTCTGTTCGCTGGCGTATCATTTGTTTAAAATTGTTTATTACAATATAGGGAAGAACATTGCGCTTAAAACCCCGAAAGGGACAAAGACAAACCGGACGGCACTTGTGTTTGTCAAAAATGGAACTACACTGAATGAGGGAGATTACTTTATGATCGCTGTTGTGACCGCTCTCTGGCTGTTCTTGAGATGAATTGCACTGGTCCTTCATAAGTTTTTTGATCAGCCATCGCTCGCCAGCTGCCGATTTTCACAATCATCGTTTTCGTTTAGGACGGCTATATGCAAGCAAGCCGCTCAACAAACAAAGGAGCTGTCGAGATCTTCTCGATAGCTCTTTTGTTTGTCCTTGAATGATTGAAGATAGGCTTAAAAATGGACGGCGTCTTTCTCATGCATGCATCGTTCAAGAAAACACTTCACAGCAAAACGGAAAGGTGAACGCAATATAAGTAACGGTTAAGAACCTTATGAGGCAGCGTATGTTGATTACTGGATAAGAAAAAGAAATCCCCCAGTCTTAAAAGGTGGAGGTCAAAAATTGGAGAACACTTAAATATTTATAGCTTTTTCAGCGATATAAAAAGTTCCAGAGTCACTCATTTCAGCAGTATAAACATTTGTCACACTTAATAATCCAGTAAAAAGAATACCGATTAAAGCGGAGCTGATTATAAGTTTCTTCATTATATAGCCTCCGTAACCTTAAGTATTTGTGTTTGGGCATGTATGGTTTTCTTTAAAAAGTTTCTTCCCTCTACATAGTTTCTCTTCTCAAAATGAAAGTCACCTAATTTTTCGGTTAGCTCTGCGAAATCAGACCAAAGGCGTTTCTTTTCCAAGTAACCTAAGCTTTGTTTCACTTCTGTTTCATTATATTCTTCGTATAATGAATTAATGATTTTTAATTTAGCCAAATATTCTTCTTCATTAGAAGTCCGAGCACGATTTAGAGCCGTTTCATAAAAGAAACGTGCTTCCTTGGCTTTATCACATTGGTACAGGACATTCGCCATCATATATAATGATCTCACTCCATACACTGTATCAATATGTTCTTTCACGTCTATTGCCTTTTTGAAATTCTCTTCAGCAGCAATCAAATTTTTCCCTCTTAAATAAACTAAGCCTAAGTTATGAAAGATCACTCCGATAATTCTTTTCACTTTTTCCTCATCCAAGCCACGGGCGATACTTAATGCTTCCCGATAATATGATTCTGCCTCCGTCAGCCTGTACATATCGTACATGTTAGCACCGACCATCATATTACAGCCAATCACTTTCACTTTGTATAGTTGACTTTTTTCAAACAATTGCTTGGCTTTTTTTAAATGATTGAGGGAAACAAAATGCTGATCAATTTGATAATAGGCATCAGCTATTTTGTAATGAAATTCAGCTTGCTCCATTTCATCTGATACAGCATTCAACTCTCTCTCTGCTTTGCGATAATAGCTTATCGCTTCAACATACTCTTTATGATCAAATTCATACATTCCACGAAAAAACAATGAGTAATATTTCAAGAGGCCTGTAAGTCTTTTTTGTGGTTTTTCTATTTTTTCAAGCAGTTCGTCGACTGTAGGGCGATCTCTATATCTGTCTTCCGGCTCCAAGGAATCTAACATCAATTGGTGACGAAAGCACATCAATGAATAAAAGACAAGCAAATCCTGATCCTCTTCCATCTCCTCTATTTCCTGTTCTACTTCAGCCTTTAAAATCTCAGCATCAGGCACACTGAACTGGCGAATCATTTTGTACCATTCATTGATCTTGACACCAACTTGGGACGACGGTAAAACTTGGTCCACACTTATCCCTCCCTCTAATCACTATTTTTGTAATATTATAACTTTTCCTACAATAAACACAAACGAAAAAATCCCGCAATTTTCGTCGCGGGATTTTTGGGATTATGGTTTTGATGTACACTCTTGATTATTCCATTTAATATTTTCGCTTTGTAAAATTCATTATAGTCTTAGTGATTGAACCGGAGATAAGGCAGGCTCCCGTCATGATAAACACCCAAATTAAAAATGTTGGCTCTGCCCCTATCACAACAAACATAAATATCAATGACAGGATCAATACGACGACAACCATAGTCCATACTTTTTTAAAGATGAAATACCCTATTATCCCCAGCATAAAAGAAGCTGCCGGAAGAATAATGAGTATGATATATGCAGGGCTCAAAAACGGGCTAATATAAACACCTCCTACTTATTTTAAAATTTCGAACCGGGCAATTTCCCACTCTTTTTTTGCTTTTAGCGGGATTGTTTTTACCTTTTTGCCTGATTTCAAATCATAAGACGTGATATCTCCAAGCTTGTTATCACGCTGGATATCAAAGTTTTTGAGTAAAACATACATCTCTCTGTCATTGAATTGAACATCATTCATTAATTTGTTATCATCCCCAGCATAAAAATCAAAAGATTTTTTCTTAACCATTTTTTTATCAAACACCTGCAGCTTCCCCTCAAAAGAAACAGCTAAGATGCTATCTTTTAATATTTTCAATTTTGCAGGATGAAACCCTTTCTCCATCTCGACTTCTTTTTTTACCTTAAGAGTCTCTCTGTCTATTAATATGAGCTTAGAATTCTCTTTCTCATTCACGTTATCATTAACTGCCAGTACAAATGTATTTTCATCTAGAGCTTGGAATGCATCCTTTTCATCCATGAAGTATATCCCTTTATTCGGTATGGATGCCTTGTTCTCTTGCTTATTTGTCTCTGGGTTAATTGAAAGGATGGACATACTTTCTTCATCACTTGAAATGACATAAATTTTATTTTTAGCGACGATTGCTGATCCAAGTTCTCCGTCAAGCTTTATTTGTTTCTTGTTTTTTCGGCTGTTTCCCTCCCAATATACCAGTTCACTTTCCAGCCCTTTGTCTGTATATCCAACGTTAATGTCATGGATGATATAACCGTCAGAACTATTTATAAAGAAAGCACCTTCATCCTCAGTTGTTTTTGACAAACTCTTTTCATTTATTTTGTTTATTTTTCCGGTTTTATTGTCTATCATCAAGTGATTATTGCTTCTATTTGATGAGAAGAACGTATCGTTTTTGTTATATGAAGACATCGTGAAATTTATACCATCTTTCAATTCCAAGCTATCCATTTTAGCACCATCTTCACCGTAAACCCCAATCTCACTTCCCCTATCTAAAGTGTTAGAAAAACCAACAATAAATTTTGCATTGTCAATATCCTTTAATACAGTCTTTTTATTGCTGCTTCTTTCCTCTTTTTCATTCCCAGTTTGGATGAGACCGCAAGAGGTTGTGACTATCAGTATGCAAATGAAAATAAACAGGGTCTTAAGTCTATTCATATTTTCCTCCCTTTGAAATGACAAAACAACCGGTGCAGCACCGATTGTTTTTGTCAATTTGTTTAACCCTTGTGATAAAAGATTGTTGTGTTATTGGATTTTACAAGCTCCATTGGTGTTACAACGCTGTCCCATTTGACATTGTCAATATCAATACCTTGGTTTTTCCAAGAACGCCAAGCTAATTGAGAACAATAAAATTTAGCGTCTTTTTATTTAAAAAGTTGAAATTATATTTCTTTTTATTATCTGCTTGCTTTTCCGCATATTTTGCAGCGTTTATATACTTATTGTTATTCGATCCTTTAACCCATAGACCATAAACTTTCTTTTTACTTCCCCAGTTATTATTATATCTGCGAACTCCATCTTGGTTTATAGGGCTCCAGCTTTTCGCCCATGCTTCAACTGTTTTTGATTTGTTAGTTGAAACAACCGCAGCATGTCCTACACCAATAGACCAACTTCCAGAATTAATTTCATAGCTTGTAAGAACATCACCTTTTGTACCTAACGCTTTTGCTGCAATTTGGTTCTTGGGCTGATATTCAGGCTCCTTGTATTTAGGAAGAACTTCATCAATTTGACCAGAGGCTTTCAATTCTTTGATTTCTTTTTGGGAACCCTTATACAAGTCTTCTGCATGTTCTTGTACATACGCATACTCTTCTTTACTCATTTCATAGAATTTCTGTACTTCCTCACTTGTCATGCCGGCATCTTTCATTTCCTGTATTTCCGTTTGGACTTTTTCATTAGTAAGTTGCGGAAATCCTTCAGCATGTGCACTTTTCCCAAATCCCAAGCCTAAACCGGAAATCAACATAGTTGTAGAGAACATGGTGGTAAGTAAAAATTTACTCTTTTTCACGTCAGTATCCCCCTATTGAATATTTTTCCTTCTTTTCTAAGATATAGGATATAAATAAGGTTGTAAACACCTTTTTTTAATTATTTAGGATATTTTAATCATTTCTATCTAGTGCATAATGACACAAAATCGGGATATGCAGTGCCAACTGAACTATAGGATTTGGGTTTTGCACGATGTTTATCAGGCAATGTGTTGTTTCACTATTTCTTCGTAAGGTTACCCTTCAAATTTTATACAAATTTACAAGTATTTTAAATGCCTTCCAACAAACACATTCTACCATTGATGCGAACCACAATTCTATATACTTCTTTATTTTTATGAAATATATAGAATTGTGGTACAGCCCTATTAAAGGGCTGTTTCATTTATTTCAGAAGAGACAACATTTTTGCTTTCGTTTTCGGTCCGTAAATTCCATCAGCAGTTAACCCGTACATAGATTGGAATCGTTTGACTGCGTTTGCTGTTTTCGGACCGTAATAGCCATCTATTCCGTTGTTCTTTGCTCCTTTGTCCGGATAGTAATAAAGAGCCGCCAAAGCTGTCTGGATCTGTTTCACGGCCGTTCCCTTAGTTAAGGGGCTTGTCACTTTAAAAACGCCTGATGGCAGCGTGTAAGATGATTTTTTGCCTTTTGTTGGAGAGCTGGCCGAGTCCGTCTGCTTTAATACTTGGCCGACTTTGATAAAATTCGGGTCCTTGATACTGTTCAACCTTTGCAGGGTCGCCATGCTCACGCCAGTTTCCTGTGCAATGACAGAAAGAGTATCGCCTTTCTTGACGGTGTACGTCGCCCCGCCTGTCTTGGTTTCTGTTTTTGCTGATAAGGGCTGGGCGATGCGATGTGCGAACCACGTTTGTTATGAACTGTCCTGGTCCTTCATAAGTTTTTTGATCAGCCATCGCTCGCCAGCTGTGGCTTTTCACAATCTCCGTTTTCGTTTAGGACGGCTATATGCAAGCAAGCCGCCCAACAAAAAAATAAACAGGCATGCTGCCTGTTTATTTTTTTATAACCACCTGCTTCTTAAAACAGCCGTTTTAAGCTTTTCTTGAGTGACGGCATTTCGATTTTTTGGTTTTCAAAGAAGTTTTTCAGCATGTATTTGCTGAAGCCCTTCGCTTGACCGTAAGTGATTTTTCCCGGAAGCGGCGGCTCGTCGCCGATGACGGCGTCGATGACGACCGGCTCATTTGAGTTGAGCGCTTCATGAAAAGCGGGAGCCAATTCCTCGTGTTTCGTCACTTTGATCCCTTTTGCCCCGCAGCTTTCTGCAAAAGCGGCGTAATCCATATTTTGCAGCTGGGTGACGTAGTCAATGTTGCCTTTGACCCGCTGTTCATATTCAATCATGCCTAAATTTTCGTTGTTTAATATGACAACCGTAATCGGCAGTTTATATTTAACAGCTGTCGGCAGATCCTGCATCACCATTGAAAATCCGCCGTCTCCGCAAATGGCGATGGACTGCCGCTCAGGTTCGGCAAGGCTTGCGGCAATCGCTCCCGGAAGCCCGCACCCCATCGTGGCGAGCCAGCTTGAGACGATAAAGTCCTGCTTCTTCATTTTAAAATGGCGGGCCATCCACACCGTAACCGTTCCGACATCCACTGACAGGACGGCGTCCTCTGCGGCCGCATCCTGAAGCCGGGCAATGACCTGCTGCGGCTTGAGCGGATGAGTCGCTTCGGTTTCATCCTTTTCGATTTCCTTCCACCAATGCTTCATGTGCTCGGTGCAGGCGTCCAAAAATCTTCTGTCTTCTTTATATTCAATGTATTCCGTCAGCTCTTTCAGCCCCAGAGCCGCATCACTGACGATTCCCGCATTGACGGGATAGCGCTTGCCGATTTTCGCCGGATCCGAATCAAGCTGAATGGCGGGCGTATCATCCGGGAGATAATCCCTGTATGGGAACGATGTGCCGAGCATGATCAGCAGATCGCATTCCTCCATTGCTTCGTAGGCGGGCTTTGTGCCGATTTGCCCGAGATTCCCGAGAAAGTGGGGATGGCTGTCAGGCACGACGCCTTTTGCCGGAAGGGTAATGACAATCGGAGCGGCCGCTTTATCGGCGAATGCGAGCAGCTCCTCTTTTGCTGATTTTAACCCTTGGCCGGCGAGAATGACCGGTTTTTTTGCGTTGTTAATATATTGCGCACATGTCACGAGATGTTCTTTTTTCGGCTCTATATCAGCTTTGAGGTATATCGGCGATGTGTAAACCGGCTCCCGTTTGATTTTTTGCGCGAATAAATCATCAGAAACAGTTAAAACGGCAACGCCTTTTTTGCTGTAAGCCGTGCGGATCGCCTGATTCAGAAGATCGGGCAGCGCTTCTGCCGTATGTACTTGCTGGTTGAATACCGCCACGTCCTCAAACATTTGCTCTAATTTGATTTCCTGAAAGCTGTCACGGCCGATTTCATCGGAAGCCACCTGTCCCGCAATCGCCAGCACCGGAACGCCGTCCGCTTTGGCGTCGTATAAACCGTTCAGCAGATGAACGGCCCCCGGTCCTGCGATTGAAAGGCAGACACCGATCTGGCCGGTCAGTTTTGCCTCAGCCGCGGCTGCCAGGGCTGCGACTTCTTCGTGCCGGGTTTGGATGAATGTCAGGTTATTCCGTTCATGTCTCAGTTCTTCGATAAATTCATTAATGCTGTCTCCGGGAATGCCGTATATATGACCGACTCCCCATTGTTCAAGCAGCTCCGTCATTACGTGTCCTGCTGTTTTACTTGGCATACTGCATCCTCCTTTTACCTGTATTCATCCCCTTTTTCATACAGGTTGAAACACGAGCTATACTCTCAGCTTTTTTCTTAGCAGATCAAGGATGGATAACAGATTTCGGTCTTTAAGGACTGCCTTTTGATTTGCCGCCCCATTGAGTCCGTCTTTTATTTGCCGTTTTCTGTTCGGCACCATGAACAGCGGCAGCCGGTTTGGGGAAAACCAGCGTAAAGCGGCGGTTTCCGGCCCGTTCATCAGCGGAGTTCCCCCATTAATGGCTCCGATGAATACATGTTGTGTATCTTCAAATGCCGGCCTTTCATACTCACCGGCTTTTTGCAGGATGGTCACGTTATAACCGGTTTCTTCGAAGGCCTCTCTGACGGCTGCGGCTTCAGATGTTTCACCTTCTTCAATCCTGCCCCCGGGCAAATCCCATAAGGGAATGTCTTTTCGTTTTACGAGCAATATGTCCCGCCCGTCATTTTGTATGATGACAAAAGCGCCTTGTGCCATGTTGTCCTCCTTTACAAAAAAGACCGCGGCATTTTAGCCTGCGGTCTTTGCCGTTACTTTTTAAAATGATACGGCAGGGTGGCGACGATTATGTCCTTCTTCCAAAACAGCCGGACGCGGAGCAAGAAGGCTGATTGGTTGTGAAGGATGGTCTGCCAGCGTTTTTTCGTAATGAATTGCGGAAACAGCACCATCACGGAGAACTGTTCTTTTTTCGCTTTCTGTTCGACCGTTTCCAAAAATTTATCAAACGGGTGAACCAGACTGCGGTATGAGGAATGCAGGGTGACGAGGCGGACACCGTTATGAAGCTCTTCCCAGCGCTTTTCCACCTTTTTTTCGTTTTCTCTGTCAAAGGAAACATGAACCGCAATGACCTGATCCGATAATGATTTCGCATACTGAATCGATTTTTGGACGACGGTGGTGACACCGGCGACAGGCACGATGACGACGGTTCCCCTGATTTCCTCAGGCTGCTGATCAACGACCCGCAGCTGTTCGCCGACCGCGGTGTAGTGATTTTTAATGACGAAAAACAGCATGACGACAGCAGGCATGAATAACAGCACTGGCCAGACAAGATTGAACTTCGTCGCGAATAAAATACACAGCACCATAAATGAAATGGCGGCGCCGCATGAGTTGATCAGCATTTTTACCGCCCAGCCCTTCGGCTTCTGCCTGATCCACTTGATGCACATTCCCGTCTGCGACAGCGTAAACGGGATGAACACGCCGACAGCATAAAGCGGAATTAAATGTTCCGTGCGGCCGCCGAATAAAAGAATGAGCAGGATGGACGCGATACCGAGAAAGATGATTCCGTTTGAAAATCCTAACCGGTCGCCTCGTACCGTAAACATTCTCGGCATATACTGATCGCGCGCTAAATTAAACGCCAGCTGCGGAAATGCGGAAAAGCCCGTATTCGCCGCAAGCACGAGAATCAATGATGTAACGCCTTGAATGAAATAATACACCGTATGGCGTCCGAAGGTTTCCGCGGCGATTTGCGAAATAACGGTCTCGTTAGGCTTCGGACCCGTGCCGTAGCCGTACGCCAGCACCGTAATCCCCGTAAATAAGATCGCCAGCAGAATCCCCATCATGGCCAAAGTGCGGGCCGCGTTTTTTGCCGGAGGATTTTTAAAGGCCGGGATCGCGTTTGAAATGGCTTCAACACCGGTCAGTGCCGAACAGCCCGAAGAAAAGGCCTTCAGCAATAAAAACAGCGTGATGCCCGCCACAGGTGTGCCGATCGGCGTGTGTTCGGCCGGATGAACCTGGCCCGTCATGAGTTTAAACAGCCCGACGACGATCAAAAGGACAAGCGCCGCCACAAACAGATAGACGGGATACGCCAAAATGGACGCCGACTCTGACAGTCCTCTCAAATTTAAAATCATAATCAGAATCACAAGCAAAACAGCAATGAGCAAATGATGCGGGTGCAAAGCCGGAAATGCCGATGTAATCGCGTCAGTTCCGGCAGAAATGCTTACCGCCACCGTCAGAATATAATCAACAAGCAATGAGCCGCCCGCAATCAGGCCCGGCTTCTCACCAAGGTTTTCTTTTGACACCATATAAGCGCCCCCGCCTTGCGGATAAGCGTAAATAATCTGTCTGTAGGACAGAATCAAAGCAAGCAGCAAAATGAGAACACCCGCTGCGATCGGAATGGAATACCAAAACGCGGCCGCGCTTACCGCAGCCAAAATGATCAGAATCTGTTCCGTTCCGTAAGCAACTGATGACAGCGCGTCTGAAGAAAGCATGGCGAGCGCCTTGAGTTTCGTGAGTTTCTGCTCTCCGGCAGCCTGTGATTTCAGCGGTTTCCCAATCAAAAATCTTTTGATTGAATGGTACATTTGTTGTCTTCCCCTTTTTTTCATTTTCCGTTTGATTTACAAACCCTTACTGCTATGATGTCTCCGAATGCTGATTGCATGCCATATTTCAGCACAGCAAAAAGACACAGAGGCAAACGGATGCCCCTGCGCCATAATCGTGCACAGGTTTCATTCATCTCCTCTCATGAACGCTTACGAGGTTAGCTGTCGGATTCGGGCTGATGAGAGTTGGCCCTACCTGAAAAAGGATTCACCCCAAGCGGCATCACGCGCCGCAAATTGGTTCCCCCGCTCTGATTACAGATTAAGCGATATAGATTATAAAAGAGATCATACTCCCGTCCCGTTCAGTTGTAAAGGGGCTTTTATGCTGTTTCAAAAATAAAAAAATCACCGCCAAAAATGGAAATAAAAATACAAAAAAAGAGGCCTGTTAACGGCCTCTTTTTCCTTCATTACTCTTCGCTTTTTTCATTATCCGCTTTCCTTTTTTTCCTTCTTGCCGTCAGCCAGATCAGACCGGCCGCAATGATCATAAGCGCCGCGAAAACAGCAATATACGTAACGTTCAGTGCTGCGGACCGGCTCTTCGTATCAACCGCCGAACTGCTGTCATCGGACTTGATTTGCTGATGGTTCGAAAACAGCTGCCGGCCGGCTGTTTCGTTAATGACAGTTGCGGCATCGCTTGTGCTGTCTAAAAAGCTGATCAGCTCTTTTGTGACAGACGCGCCGCTTCCTGATAACGGAGCAAAAACAGCGATGCTCCGGCCGGAGTCCCAAGGTGATTCCTGGGTAAACGCGACTTGTTTCGTCGTCTCATTAAGCATCTGAAACGAAGAAACATCGTACGCGCCGCTGCGGTCTGACGGCACGAGAAGCTTAGAGGCGTTTGATTTCAAAAGCGGAATTTGCGGCAGGCCTCCGATAAACACAACATTCCGGCCTTTGGCATCCGTTTCCTTCATGTCTGATGCAGTCTTTACGGTAAAGCCGTTTCCGAATGAATCCGCCACCAGAGAAAGTTCTTTCAGTGTCTGTATGTTTACGCCATCCGGGATGACGATCACTGTTTTCTCTTTCCCGCCGCCCGCAAACGGGAGCGGCCATTGCCCGAAATCAGCTTTCTGCGCCGTATCGCTTACCGGATACGTCAGCGTGCTGCTTTTATCAATATAGACCCATTTGTTTTCGTCACGGTCGATACACGGATTGTTATGTTTCAAACCTGATGTGACAAATTGCAGATCAATGTACCTGCTGCTTCGCAAAAGCTTCGGATCAATCGGGATGGAGACGTGGTAAAAGCCGTCTTTATCTTTATTGCCGAGATCATCAAGACGCACCGCATTCGGCTGTCCGTTGACCGTGACGTTCAGCTCCGCTCTCTCGGCGTCATTTGCTGAATCCGCCTTCGTCCGGATCGATTCCGACGTCTTTAATGTAAGTGAAAGCTTGACCTTACCGTCTTTATCAACAGCGGCCGCCGCAGGGTAAAAGAAGTGCTCTGACGCCGTTTTGTTTGATCCGACCGTTACATTTCCCGCGCCGAAGTCCTCTAGTGTCAGTTTATTGCCTGTCTTTTCCGCAGCGGGCTGAAGGCGGCCGATTGTCAAAGTATCTCCGCCCAGCTGGCTTGAATAAGCGCTGTCTGTGATGACGCGGATTTTATCCGTCAGCGTTTTGTCTGATTGCGCCGTGACAAACAGGACGGGCTGCCGTTTGTCCCCTGATGTCAGAACCCGTTCAGCGAGAAGAAGTTTGTTGTCTTCCGCTTTGATGTTCCCGCGTTCGAAAAGTTCTTTTATTTTCCCGTTCCAATGCTGATCAGCGCCGATGACAATTGACGGATTGCTGATTTTGCCGGCGTCGGATTCTTTTACATAGGATACCTTCAGCCTGCTGTCTGCCGTTTTCAGAAATGCTTCTGTTTTGACTGCGGCTTCAGCTTCCGCCGAGGTCGGTTTGTCAGGAAGGATAATATCGGTTTCTTCACCCGTATTGCCTGATTGGGCAAACGGATACGGGAAATGGCCGAGATCCGCTCCCTTTGACTTGCTTGCTTCTGAAAGCACAAGGCGGCTGTCCGGATAAATTTTTATCCAGTTGCCTGACGTATCCTGCCTGACGCAGACGCCCTCTTTTAATACGCCGTAAAATCGTAATGATACATTGTGATAGCCTTGGGCGGATTGGCTTTTGCTGAGATTGAGCTTCACCGTTTTCCGCTTGGAACTGCCGTCAAGCTTTATGGATTTGACGGGTTCATCATCAATGGCGATGGTTAAAGAAGACGGGGCAATTAATAAGTTTGACGCCTCGTAATCAATCAGAAGCGACTGATCCGCATTCGAAGCTCCCGCAGGAATCTGATAGGTCAGCTCTGCGCTGTCTTTCGCCCCGTACAGTGTCATCAGATCGCCAGTCAGCGCCTGCTGCTCTTTTGCGCCGGCGCTTGTTCCGAGGGCGGAACCGTCCGTTTTCAGTTCCCGGGCCGCGGCCGCCTGCCCGTTATACATCAATAGCAAAAGGCCAGTTATCAATATGATCGCTTTTTTCAAAAAGGTCACCCGCTTTTATTTTGATTGTATCGCTCCGTTTTGTACCACTTGACTTCCTGCTTGAACAAGCGGTGCTTGATCTCTGTGAATAATGACCAGATGACGAGCACGATCCAAGCCTGGGAGTATGTAAAGTACATCAGAAATACGATAAAGAAGTTTTGTTTGTTCATTTCTGTTTTTTCAATGCTTAAAGTAATCATGACCTCAGTCATAAACAGGAAAAAGGCCAGTATCCACAAAATCATCGCCAAAAACCCGACTGCCAGATGCAGGTCGTAAAAAAGATTGATGATAAAAATCGTGTTTGACATGATCACACCGAAGAAAAACAAAAAATACGTAAAAAAGAAATAAAACAGATCGAAGATGATCCGCTTGCGTTTCAGCTTAAAAAATTGGGATAAAAACTTGAGAACAACGTATTGGTTGCCGCGCGCCCATCTTGTCCGCTGACGCCACCACACCTTCCATGTCTCAGGCTCCTGCTCCCATGTCACAGCCGCCGGGAAAAAGCGGATATGATAGCCGAGATTATACACGCGGATGGTCAGCTCGGTATCCTCCGCCAGCGCCTTATCATCCCAGCCGCCGAGCTGTTCGATAATGCTCCGCCTGATCGCGAAGTTCGTTCCCGGGATGGTGGCGATTTTGAACCATTTCCATCTGCCGCCCTGCGCCATCCACTGAAAGCAGATGGTTTCAATATTGATAAACTTCGTCAGGATCGTTTTGGCCGCGTTGATGACACGGAATTTCCCGACAACCGCTCCCGCTTTCTCATCATTCATCAGACCGAGAACCAGGTAGTACACCGCCATTTTTTCCGGCGTATTGTCCGCATCATACACGCAGATCACGTCTCCGTTCGATTCCGCGAACCCTGAGTTCAGCGCCGAAGATTTTCCTTTTCCGGCGTTCGGGGGCTTTGTGATGACCATTTTAATGAAGTCATACTGACGCGAAAATTCATTGACGATGTCTCCCGTCCGGTCGGAGGAATTATCATTAACGACGATGATCTCAAGCCTGTCTTTCGGATAATACAGGTTCACCATCGCCTTCAGCGTCTGCCTGATGACGACCTCTTCGTTATGCGCGGGAATGAGCACGCTGACCTTCGGGAGCTCCCCCATCTTTGCGCGCCATTTCGGAATGTTCCGTTCGAAGGTCATATAATGCCTGAATCCGCCCTGCATCAGAAACATGTGATAGAGAAGCATCACCCATATTAAACTTAATGAGATAAAAAACAGAATGTTACTCAAGGCTCCTTCTCTCCTTAAAGATTCGTTTTTTTAATGTGGCGCGCAAATAAAGAACGTAGCAGGCGAACATGATGATAAACAATAACACCACGCCGGAGAGAATCCAAAGCGCTTTTTCCAGAGGCGTCTGCTGATGGTGATTGAAAAAGGCCGTTATCGGATGAATCTTGTTTTCCACATGAATGGTTCCGTCTCCGTCCGTTTTGATCCTGACGCTGTCCGACGTTACCGTTTGCTTCGTTTTCTTCAGATCGAGCCACTCGCCGCCGGGAATCCGCTCCATCTGATTGACGAGCTCGGGGAGGTATTTCATGCCGAGATACGGATGGTAGAAACCGCCCGCCACTCCGCCGCCGAAATCAATCATCTGCGAAATATGATTCTCCATATCTCCGAGCGGATTTTCCTTTGAGTTATCGGCATAACCGATTGTTTCAGGGTACAGCGTCATCCCGTCCAGCATAGCCGGCTTTGAGACGAACGGAGGGGCGCCCGAGGTTTTCCACGTCGTGCCGCTGAGCTGCACTTGTCCGAAAATGCTGGAGAAATAAGAAGATGCGATTTTGTAGCCTTCTTCAGACATCGTATAGTGCGGCGCTTCGAATGACAGCGGGTAAAGGCCGAGCTCTGTCAGATCGTCAATCGCCTGCTCCAGCTTCGTTCTCGTGTAGATTTTTTCTTTTTCACGGAAAGGCTTCACATACGCCCGGTACGCTTTTTCATTCGGAAAATCCTGTTCCTTTTCAAGCTTGACCGGAGTATCATCCGCATTTTCTGACGTAATCGGCTGATCCGCTTTGGCATCCCAAAATTCAAAGCCTTCTCCCGTTTCGCTGTATCGGTATGCGTGCGTGTAGCCGTGAATAATGATGCTGCCGCCCATTTGCTGAAGTTTTTTCAGGACGCTGACCATTTTCGGTTTGTCCGCCAAGTATACTTTTTCTCCGTTTTCCGGATTGAGATAGACCGGAATGACCGCCAGAATAAACGGAATGTGTCTTTTATGCAGGTAAGCGCCCGCTTCGTAAAGCAATGTTTCATCTGACATCGGACTGATGTCTTCAAGCCGCAAATAAAGGAGGGTGCCGCCCGCTGATTCTCCGAATGCGTTGCGCAGCGCTTTCGCCGTCAGAAACGAATCATTTAACAGGCTCGTCACACCGAAATAATAGTCAGAGCGCGCCGTTTTCCACATAAAAGGGCGGGTGCTGCCGTCACCGGACCGGTATGTATAAAGGGGCTTTCCTTTTACTCCCGATACGCCGAGCACGGACATCCCTTTTTCAAGCGGCATGTCTGTTTTTTCTTCTTTGCCGTAAATGCGGTATACCGTTTCTTTCTCTGTCAGGGACAAACCCGCAAATTGGCGGAACTGTCCGGCGTTATAGCCGATGCTGATAAGCTGCTGCGGCATGCTGCTGATCAGAGACACGAATGATGTGCTGAGCTTTTTTTTCGTGACGCCGTAATAGATGACGCGCCGATTCTTTTTGAGGTCCGCGGCTGTGATGTCTCCGTCGCTTTTCACGGTGACGGCGGATGAGAAATGGCCCGCGGTCAGATCAAGCATTTTGACCTCAGCGGTTTCTTTGCCGTCCGTGCTTGTATAAATAATGAGAATGCCGTCCTTTTTGTCTTTTGCTTCCGCCGTAAGGGGAACATAAACCGCCGAAATCATGAAGAGCGCCGAGAGTAAGAGACGTATCCATTTAGAGTTCATTCATCATCATCTCGTTTTCCAGTTCATTTAAAAATTGCTCGGCCGTTTGTAAATCCTTTCGGTACGCCAAGTAACATACACGGAAGGTGATGGAGACGTATTTACCGTTTTGCAGCCGATACGTATCCAATTCCTTTTTCAGCTTCGCCAGAACGGCCGGCATGTGTTCTTCAGGCGTATGGGTCAGCACGATGCCGAACCGTTCGGCGGACGGCCTGAATTTTTTGTCTGTTTCCCGAACGCTTGACCGGATTTGGCGGCTGATAAATGCCAGCAGGCGGTCGGTCTCTTTTTCTCCGTAGAGGGATTTGAATTCCTTGAAATAATGCATGTGCAGCAGCAAAAAGACGAAGGAATTGCCGTAGCGTTCCGCCCGCTTGATCTCCTCGGAAAGCTCCAGCTTCATCCGCAGATGGTTGTCAAAGCCGGTCACCCTGTCGACGGCGACAAAGCTCGTAATCTCTTCACGCAGCTGTTTCACTGAGCGCTCAAGCCCCTTCGCCAACTCGTGAATCCTTCCCGCTATGTAAGAAAAGACGAGCAGCGCAATCCCCCAAATGACCAGCACCTGCAGACTTTCGGCACCGGCAGACGCCATAAAGCTTCCGGTCTGAAACCACAGGAGCAGGCTGCCGAGAACAAATAAGACGAGTAAGGTGATGACGAGCGCGTAGATTGCCCCGAACCATATGCCGGCTCCCGTGACAAGCAATGTGATGCAGGTTATCAGAAGCCCTGCGGATTGCTGAGACGCATAGTAAATAAAAAAAGACAGCAGCACCAGCATAACTGCTGTGTAGCTGCACAGTTTTTGTGATTCATTGAATGATATTTTCATTAAACAATTTCCTTTCAGCCAGAAGCGGCAGCAGGTTATCGAAAGAATGTGTATCGCCCCCGCTCATATAGCCGCCGTAATCAGGTTTCAGCGTGTCCAGTGTTTCAAATGAAGTCATTCTTTCATAAAGCGGCTTGATGACAGCCGGATCAGCTTTTTGTTCTGCTAAAAAAAGAACGGCCAGGGCGTAAACGGACGGTGATTCGTATTGAACCACCGGCTCCTTCGTGTCTGCGCTGTATCGTCCGTACAGCTGTCCGCGCGACTTAAATTCCTTTATAATCCATTTCGACAGCACAGCGGCTTTGCCATCGCCCCGCTTCAGATTCACGGCGGCATACAGCTGGTCGATAACATTGACTTCGCTGTCATATTTGTATTCCTTAGTTTCGGTATTGAACGATTTCGGCAAAAAACCATTTTTCAGGGGCGCAAGATTGAGAACATCGAGGTTCCGGTTTTCCGTTTTCTCATCGATAATCCCCTTTTCTCTGAGCATCTGTAAGGCGCCGGGATCGACATAGGACAACGTCACGGTCTTTGACGCGGCATTTGAAGCGGCATCATAATAATCCGTAAAATACCCGTCATTCGTATTGTATTTTTCCAGCGCCTTCCCGATCTGCACCGCTGTTTTCCCGTATTCACTGTTTCCCCATAGGGTTCCGGCCTCATTCAGACAGTTCATGATTCTGAAATCGTCAATTAAGGCATTGGTGCCGCTCGCTTTATTCCCGTCAATCTTCCACGACACGAGCTCGTTTTTCGTCAGAAACGAATCGGTGAGAAGCTGATATTGCGCTTGAAACTGCCGTTCATCTTTCCTGTTCAGCAAAAATGCCATCCATAGTCCGAGAGACTCTGATAAATATTCCGGCTCACCGGTTATGTTCGTCCGGATCATCCCCCGCCCGTTCATCAAATTATGATAAATAAAATGCTCTGCGGGCTGAAGCGGTCCGGACGGTACGGCTGCCGCCTGTTTTTCAGTGCCGGCCTCCGCGCACCCCGCCGTCAGAACGATCGAAATCAAAAGGATCATCAGACGAAAAACGAATTGCTTCACAGTCCATCCTCCTATTTTATAAATCCTTTTTTAGACCCATATCTTATTTTTTCACAAAGTATTTTTACTATATAGGAAACGATAAAAGAATACTAGCATTTTTTCACATTGGGAAATTTTAAATGGGAGCGCCGTCTGCTCACCTTTTCCCTCTTCGTCTGGATCGTATTCCCATTACAGTTAAAAACACAACAAAAGGCAGCATTTCTTTACAAATGCTGCCTTTCTCTGATCTATTTATCCAGGCCGAGTTTTTTCAGCTGTTCTGCCAGCGCGTTGTTCATCGGCTCCTCTTTGTTTTGGCTTTTCATATAAGAGTTGATGTCCCGCTTGGATGCGCGTCCGGATTTATCTTTCGCCTTGCGCTTTTCAAAGACGGACAGTTTCTCCCGGTGGCCGCATACACATGCGAAGGTTTGGCCTTCGCCCTGGCCGCGAAGCTCCATTTTCTTATGACAGTTCGGACAGCGGGCGTTTGTTTTTCTTGCCAGCGTTTTCCGGCTGCCGCACTCACGATCCTGACATACGAGCATCGTGCCGCGTTTGCCGTTGACTTTAAGCATCATTTTGCCGCAATCAGGGCAGGCGGTGCCTGAAATGTTGTCATGTCTGAAGGTTTGGCTGCTGTTTTTGATTTCCTTCACCGTTTTGCCCGCATATGTTTTCATGTCTTTAATGAACACGGCGGATTTCAGTTTGCCCGCTGCGATGGCGGAAAGCTTTTGCTCCCACTCAGCGGTTAAGGCCGGCGATTTTAAATCTTCCGGGACGAGCTGTAAGAGCTGCTTCCCTTTTGACGTGATGAAAATATCTTTTTCTTTTTTCTCGATTAAGAAACTGTTGAACAGTTTTTCAATAATATCAGCGCGGGTGGCGACTGTTCCGAGTCCGCCGGTTTCACCCAATGTTTTCACAAGGTTCTTCTCTTCTCCCTGCATAAAGGCGCTTGGGTTCTCCATCGCGGATAACAGCGTGCCTTCATTAAAGCGCGCCGGCGGTTTCGTCTGTCCGCTCGTTTCTTTCAGTGATGAGACAGTGAGGCGCTGACCCTGCTGAAGATCCGGGAGCGTCTGGTCTTTGTCTTCCTCATGATCGTCGTCATCCTCGTACATATCATACACGGCTTTCCAGCCAGGCGATTGAACCGTTTTCCCTTTTGCGGTAAATGTTTCGCCGCCGATATCGGCTGTGACCTTTGTTTCTTCGTATTCGAACGCCGGCATTAACACTGCGAGAAAACGTTTGGCAATCAGGTCGTAAAGCTTTCGTTCTTTGTCGCTGAGGCTTGAAAGGATCAGCGGCTCCTCTGTCGGAATGATGGCATGGTGATCCGATACTTTCGCATCATTGACGAATCCTTTATGCGCTTTGACGCCCCGCTTCAGTATTTGATTGACGTACTGTGCGTACGGCTTAACTTCCATGCCGTTTAAACGGTCTTTTAAAGTCGGCACGATGTCTGCGGAAAGGAATCTGGAATCCGTCCGCGGGTAAGTGACAAGCTTATGCTGTTCATACAGCTTTTGAAGCACCGACAGCGTCTCTTTTGCGGAGAAACCGAAGCGCTTATGAGCGTCCCGCTGCAATTCCGTCAAGTCATAAAGACCGGGAGCGAAGCTTTTCTTCGCCGTTTTTTTCAATTCTGAAATGACCGCCGGCTTTCCTTGGAGATCTTTTGCCAAACGGCCGGTCACCGTCTGATCGAATGTTCTTGTCTGCTTTGTTTTTTTATCCTGCCATGTCAGCGTCATCTGATCAGCAGCCGCACGGAGACCGTAATAAGGAACGGGTTTGAACGCCTGAATGTCCGCTTCACGCTTGGCGATCATCGCCAATGTCGGAGTCTGGACGCGTCCGCATGACAGCTGCGCGTTAAATTTTGTGGTCAGCGCGCGGGTCGCGTTGATGCCGACGATCCAATCCGCTTCCGCTCTGGCAACGGCGGAATGATACAGGTTTTCGTACTCTTTTCCGCTGCGGAGCTTTTGGAATCCTTCTTTAATCGCCTTATCTGTCACAGAGGAAATCCACAGCCGCTTAATCGGTTTGCGGACGTTTGCCTTTTCGATAATCCAGCGGGCCACAAGCTCCCCTTCCCGTCCTGCGTCTGTAGCGATTACGATCTGGCTGACGTCTTTCCGGACAAGCTGAGCTTTGACCGCATTGAACTGTTTTCCTGTTTTTTTAATGACGACGAGCTTCAAAGGCTCCGGAATAATCGGCAGATCCTCAAGCCGCCATGATTGAAATTCTTTGCCGTATCCTTCAGGGTCAGCGAGCGTTACCAGATGCCCGAGCGCCCATGTGACGATGTAGCGGTCGCCTTCAAGATATCCGTTTCCTTTTTTATGACACTTCAGAACGCGGGCCAAGTCCCGGCCGACTGAAGGTTTTTCAGCTAATACAACTGTTTTTGACATGCTTTTCACTTCTCTTTCTTTCACAATCATCCTGTTATTATAACAGACTTCCTCACGCTCTCTCTAATCGAGGACGTTTTTTGTGTCAATTTCTGAGAAAATGACGTGGGTCACGGTTTGGGCATACGGAGAGGTGCGGTTGATGAAGTGTTCGATCGTTTCCAGGCTGTCCGCGTTCATCTTCAGCATATAACACGCCGCCCCGGCGACCCGAAAACAAAATTCAATGTTGGGAATGGATTGAATGTAGGTTTTAAATTGATCGTATTTTCCGTTTTTCACTGTCGCTTCGACAATGCAGGAAACAGGAAGCCCGATCTTTTTTTGATCAATGTCCAATGTATAGCGCTTAATGACGCCGAAGGATTCAAGCTGTCTGACACGCTCTGTGACGGACGGAGCTGACAATTTGATTTTTCTGCCCAGTTCCCGCATGGACAGGCGGCTGTCCCTTTGGAGCTCTTTGATGATGCTCAGATCCACATTATCTAGTTTCATGACTGTAGTCCTTCCTTACCCTTTTGGCTATATTATCAAGAGAAATCCGAAAAATGACAAGAACAACAGGCTGAAATCATGAAGGTTTTTTCAGGAACAGACGCGAAATGGTCATATTAGGACTGCCCTTTGCTTATAGTATAGAGGAAAAAAGATGTCCGACAGGAGGGAGCTGTATGTTACACACGCCTATCGGCAGACTTCGCACGATGGGGTTTATTGAAGGAATGTCGCTTTTGGTGCTGCTGTTTATCGCGATGCCGCTGAAGTATTGGGCTCATCATCCGCTCGCCGTCACCATTGCCGGTTCCATTCACGGCGGTTTGTTTATCATTTATCTGGCGGTGCTGGCGTATGCGGCGTTTACTGTCAAATGGCATGTGAAATGGTCAGCCGCCGGTTTTATCGCGGCCTTTATTCCGTTCGGTAATTTTATTTATGATCGCGGCCTGAGAAATTATCAATAAAAAAGCTCCTCTTCTGCAGAGGAGCTTTTTTCATGCGTTACATCCATTTCGTCACCCAGGCGATATAATAAGCGCCGGGGATGAATACGAGCTGGGCGAGAAGCGTACCAGCGACCCTTGATGTGACCATCGTCAATGATGTCCATTTTAAGGAGACGTAGCTGCGCTTGCCCTTCGCCACATCGTCTGCCAGTACGGAGACTTTCGGGTCAACAAACACAGCCAACAGCATAGTCGCAACTCCGTTGATTAAGCCTGATGCCATCACGGCGGTCGTGCTGTGCTCAGGCGCCAGAAGGCCGGCGTACAGAGCGGACAGAACACCGATCGTGTAAATAGACGTAATGACCATATTAATGACAAACAAGCGTTTCGGAATCATTCGGAATTGAAGCCCTTTTAAATAGGAGACTGACGGCAGTCTGATATAAGAACGCGCATGCTTCAGCCCGTTCAGTGAAAATCCTTTTTTAAATACCTGCATGACGGAGCCTCCTCCGTCCGCCAAGTGTATAATCGCCCTGGAGAATAACGCGACGAATGTCGGCAAAAGACAGATGCCGAGCATCGTTCCGACCGTGGAGCCGAATATTAAAAATCGAAACTGGGCGCCCACAAGAGACAGGGCGTTTGATCCGGCGGCATCAATCAGATGTCCGGTAAACGGCTGCTGAACCATGTTTGACATGCGAGACACGATGACCATGACATTAAATAATGACAGTGCGGACGCGATAAATCCGACTCTCGCGCCGGAAAGCCGTGTTGCATAGGCAAGCGTTTCAATCGAATGTATCAGCAGCAGAAAACAGAAGATAAACAGTACTTGTGAAGTAATAACGTGCAATGTATGATTCCTCCAAATCTTTTCTACTGATTAGACTCTGCAGACTGCGGCGAGGTTTCGGCCGTTTACATAAAAAAACCGCCCGGATGTCCGGCGCGGTTTTGTCTTATTCTTTTCTTACGCAAATAAATAATATATGGTTGCCCGCCTTAGCCCGCGGGTGATTCGTATTAACAGTTCCGACAGAATCATTCTTCGAAAGTAAACACCATGGAAGTTCTTGAACACAAGACAACGAAAGCCCTACCTCTCAATCGTCACTGCGGCTCCGAAGCCGCGCCGGTGTGAATTGTAAAACAAAAAGTCTTTTTTCCATCTCTTCGTTAGGGGCGAATGTCAGAAGGAAAAGAATAAGCTCAGCTTTTTTCAAGCTGTCCATTGAAGCCTGAAGCTTCTATATCAAAACAGAAAAAAGAAGTTTACTTTCTTTTTTATTTGCATGTTGTCACTTAGCAATTAAGTATAACAGATTGCCCCTGAATGATCAAATGATTTATTAAAGTTCCAGCTCGGCCGGCGTTTTTTCACCTGCGTTCATGAGCTTGATCTGCTTCGGTTCAATTTCAAGAATCACCAGGTTCGGATCGTCTTTTCCGTCAAACCAGCGTTCCAGTTTCGGACCCCACAGCTTTTCTTTTAAATCGGCTGAGTTGTTCAGCTTGGCGGTTCCTGCCACTTCCACATAAGCGTCTCCGAATCCTTCACAGTCATACCCTAACAGAATATGAACATTCGGATTGTTTTCAATTTCTTCCGCTTTATGAGTGTCTTTGCTCGTCGGCGTGTAAATCGTTAAGCCGTCATGGAAAAATGTCATGTAGCGTGAATGCGGTTTGCCTTGCTCTACCGTCGCAAGCGAACCGACTTTATGATGATCCAGTACTTCAAGCACTTTTTCTTTGATTTCATTTTGATTCATGAAGAATCACTCCTTTTTAACGTCTCCGCTTTTACTTTTCCACATTGGGGAGACATTTAAACCAAGAAATGTGCTCTTCTGCCGATCTTCGCTCCATTCCCGCTTCAGCATGCTGTAGTTCACCGTGTCATGATAGGCGCCCTGTACGAAAATGCCTTCTCTCGTCAGTCCTTCTTTCTGAAATCCGAGCCGCTCCGCCACCGCCCTGCTTTTCATGTTTTTTTCAGCCGCGCTGATCATAATGCGGTTCAGGCCGAGATCCTGAAATGCATGGGTGATGACCGCCCGGCAGCTTGCGGTGATAATGCCGAATCCTTCATGCTCTCGATCCAGCCAGTAGCCGATCTCTGCTTTTTGATTGGCTGTATCGACATTATGGATGCTGATCATGCCGCAAAACCGGCCCTTCACAAAAATTCCGGCGTCAAACCCATTTTCTTCCGCGTATTTATAGCGCCATTCGGGGATGATCACATCGCGGTACGTATCGATATCAGCCAGGTCTTCCGCCCAGCTGAGCCATTCGCTGAGATGGTTTTGATTTCGCTTCATAACAGAATACAATTCGTCCGTATCTTCTTTGGCAAGCAATCTGATCGTCAGGTGTTCCCGGATTTGACAGGAAAACACGACCGCACCTTCTTTCCTTTATTAGCCATTATACAGGTAAATTCATTTTTTTCCATACAAAAAAAGATGAGGCGTGCAGCCTCATCCTTAAATGCGCGGGTCGGTGAAAATGTCGTGATCATCCGTGCTTGTCGATGACATTTCCGTGACGACCGCCCCTTCTTCTCCCGCTTGAAACCAATGCTTCGTATCCGGCGGAATGGTGTATTGTCCGCCCGGCTCAAGCACAATCTCATGCCAGACGGTGTAGTATTCCTTGTCTTCTTCCGGCGGGAGGACGCTTGGGTTCTCTGTCTTTTCGCCTTCCACGTAGAGATACACCTTCCCCCAGCGGCAGCGGAATGTCTCTTGTTTTCCCTTCTCGCCGCCGACCGGCGGATGACGGTGTTCCGGACACGTCTGGCGCGGGAAGAGCACCAATTCTTTCGAACAGTAGCGGTCGGTATTCACGTAAATAAACAGCTGAAGCCCGGTTTCCTCAAGCTTGCCTAAGCCGTAATCCATGATTTGAATGTCTTCGACTTCATTATCAGTCAGAACGATTCCCGCTTTTTGATAGTATGCATTCACATCATGTTTCGATATCGTCATGCTTCAGCCCCCTTATGTGTTTACAAATTTGCCGCCGTTGACATGCAGCGTCTGCCCGGTCATATAAGATGATTCATCTGAGGCCAAGAGCACATAGCAGCCGACATGCTCAACAGGCTGGCCTGCCCGCCCCATCGGAGTAGTCTGACCGAAGGAAGCGACTGTTTCTTCTGAGAATGTCGCCGGAATGAGCGGTGTCCAGATCGGCCCCGGTGCCACGGCGTTGACACGGATACCGTCGTTGACGAGCGCTTGCGCCATGGATCTCGTAAAACCGTTAATCGCGCCTTTTGTAGCCGTGTAGTCAATCAGCTGCGGATTGCCTGTGTAAGGATTAATGGATGTCGTATTGATGATCGCGCTGCCCGGCTTCATGTAATCAATCGCTTTTTTAGTCAAATAAAATTGTGAGTAAAAGTTTGTTTTAAAGGTTCTGTGAAGCTGCTCGCTTGTGATGTCTTTAATGCTTTCTTTCGGATGCTGTTCCGCGGCGTTATTCACGAGAATATCAAGACGCCCGAATTCTTCAACCGTTTTTTCAACCGCTTCATTGCAAAAGTCTTCCTCACCGACATCGCCGGGGATTAACAGACATTTTACGCCTTCTTCTTCCACTCGTTTTTTTGTATCTTCCGCATCACCGTGTTCATCAAAATAGACGATCGCGACATTTGCGCCTTCCTTCGCGTAAGCAACCGCTACGGCGCGTCCGATACCGCTGTCGCCCCCTGTGATAAGTGCGATTTTTCCTTTTAATTTATCAGCGCCTTTATATTCTTTGTATTCATAAACAGGCGCCGGATTCATTTCGTTCTCAATGCCCGGCTGGCGGTTTTGTGATTCCGCCGGGAATTCCTTCGGATAGTTTTCCATGTCAAGTTCCTCCTTCTTGTTCGATCTCATATTTCTTGTCTACCTCGGCTGTCCTCCGGATAAACATGATTGAGACAGTTCAAAACGTTTTCGGAGAAAAATGTTTCACATGGAACGCAAGAAAAAAACCCGGCTGGCAGCCGGGTTTTTGTTTTCAATTATGAACGGACCGCTTGTTTGCGGAGCACGTCTTTTCTCACTTTTCCAAGGTTGTTTTTCGGAAGTTCGCTGACGAACTCAATGTCCGGAATTTTAAAGGCGGCAAGACGTTCTTGAAGGAATCGGGTCACTTCTTCTTCTGTCAGACCTTCTCTGCCGTTTGTCACGATGAACGCTTTCGGTTTTTCGCCGTAAAGCGGATCAGGGATACCGACAACCGCCGTTTCGAGAATGCCCGGCACTTGCTGAATGACCTCTTCAATCTGGTCAGGATAAATATTGTCGCCGCCGTAGATGATGACATCTTTATACCGTCCGGTGATAAAGATAAATCCGTCTTCATCCACATAGCCGGAATCGCCGGTATGGAACCAGCCGTCTTTCAGCACTTTTCGTGTCGCTTCTTCGTTACCTTCGTAGCCTTTGAATAAAAACGGACTTTTCACAACGACTTCTCCGATTGAACCTTGCGGAAGGAATTCACCTGTTTCCGGATCTACAACGCGGACGTCCACTTCTTCCATCGGTTTACCCGCGGAAGCGGCTTTATCCATTCCCATTTGCGGATTCCAAGAGCTGATGCCCCACGCTTCCGTGCTTCCGTATCCGTGCATGAGCGGAATGCCGATGTCGAGATACTGCTGGATCAGACTGCTTGGCACCTTTGTTCCTCCCGTCATCATATAAACGATAGAAGACATGTCAGTCTGATGCGTTTCCCATGCTTTCAGCAGGTATGTGAAATAGACTGGCAGCGCCATGATGGTTTGAATTTTTTCTTTTTCGATGAGCTTCAGGTTTTCCACAGGGTCCTGATTGTCTGTCATAATGAATGTCGTTCCGCTCA
Organism: Bacillus sp. GW821-FHT11D08; assembly: GCF_058808515.1. Taxonomy (NCBI): domain Bacteria; kingdom Bacillati; phylum Bacillota; class Bacilli; order Caryophanales; family Bacillaceae; genus Bacillus; species Bacillus sp. GW821-FHT11D08. The sequence continues at coordinate 58,245 of NZ_JBXARS010000009.1, read as the reverse complement.
TCGTGCCGACCATCTGGCAGATAATCGCGCTCGTATGGTAATTCGGATGGCATGCTAAGAAGCGGACATGCTGCATTCTCCCCGTGTATGCCAATGTCGCGTTTACGTAGTTGTATATGCCGCCGTGAGTGATCATGCAGCGTTTCGGATTGCCGGTTGTACCTGAGGTAAACATCAGCAATGCCGTATCGTTTTCAGACACCGTTTCGACGTCCGGTATTTCGCCGGAGCCTGTCAATAAAGCGTCAAACTCAGGCGTTGTCTCCGCAGCTGTTCCGGTCTCGACCTTCAGTTTAAGGGAAGATGCAAGCGCAGGAAGCACTTCTTCCATAATCTCTTTAAATTCAGTGCCGTAAAAAACAGCTTTCGGTTCACAGGCTGCTAAAATGCCCTTCATTTCGTAAGGTGTTAATTGCCAGCTGACCGGCACAACTACCGCGCCGATTTCGAGTGCCGCAAACATGACAATGGATGCCGCGTGGCCGTTTTTGCAAAGCATCGCCACTCTGTCGCCTTTTTTTATTCCTTTATCAAGAAGCGCTTGTGCAAGCTGGTTGATTCGTTTTCGATATTCCGCGTAGGTCAGGGTATGCGCACCGCTTTTTACAGCTTCAATCTCTTCGCTATTTGAAATGTCATGCAGAATCAGATGCTGTAATGTCTCCATATTTTCATCTCCCATAATGATAAATCACAAAAAAACTCTGTCAGATTTTCTTTCTCACGCAACCCATTTTAAACCAAAAAATATAACTTGTAAAACTATTTTGTTTTAGAACTATTCCATCAGTGAATGATACAATAGTCCCGTGTTTTTAGTTTCTTCCCTTCCCCTTACCCTCATACATGCACAAAAAAACACACCCCACATGAGGTGTGCGCTTCCTGTTTACCGCTGTCCTTTCTCCTGAATGAAATGATAAAACAGCTTGTTTAAACGTTTGTATAAATCGGCCTCATCCTCAGTCTGGAAGGCTTTTATACTGTCTTCGGACTCGATGATGGCCGAGCTGACCGCACTTAGTATTTCCGACCCTTCAGCGGGCATATCAGCCGGCGCCATCATCACCAAAGCGCGGTCGACGGTCAGGGAATTTCCGTCCATGCCTTTGACACTGCATGGAGCTGTCAAATCATAAATTTTGAAAAAAGGCGTGACAATTTCTTCATTTTTGAGATGGTACAGGGCCATCGCCGTTCCCGGAATGCCGAGTCCGCCCTGTCGTTCACGCTCAGCAAGGCGCTGTGCGGTTTTTTGGGCATTATGAACCAATCCTTCTTGCTCCAGCATGTCAAACATACGGTTCAAAAACAGTTCATACGCCGTGTTTGAATCAATGGATTTGACCGAAAAGTTCCGCAGCACGCTTTGGATAACCGCCGCGTAATGCGCCATACGGCCGGCCGCTTCCAGCATATCAGGCGTCTCCGGCTGCTTCTCTTCTCTTTTACCGTTTCTTTTTTTGTCAAGAATCAGCGGAATTTTTCTTTTGATGTACTGCTTGACCTGATCAGCGTCTTCTTCGTTTAAAAGCGGACTGACCATGACGTAATCAATGTTTTCATACGGGATCGGAACGGTGGATACGATCATGTCATACGCGGTGATGTCTCGATCCTTCAGTTCGATGAGGGAAGACATATCAAAGGAACGGATTTCCGGAAGCTCTTTTTTCAGCCTGGATGCGAGCATTTTGGACGACCCGATGCCGCTTGAACAGACGATCAGCGCTTTGATCTTCGCTTCTTCCCGTTTGATTTCCAAAGCGGAGCCGAAGTGAAGAACGATGAAAGCGATCTCATTATCAGAGAAAAGAAGCCCCGGAAAGAATTTTTCCATTCCTTCTTCTACGGCCATGTACAGCAGAAAGTAGTCGCGTTTAATTTGCTCGGTCATCGGGTTGTACATGTCGATATTTTCTTTTACCCGGTTGATCGCAGGCTCTAGATGGGCGATTAAACCGTCGTATAAAGAACCGTTTTCCGTCAGATCAATTTTAATTTTTTCAGAAATGAAGCCGATCAGCTGCTTCGTTTGCAAGGCCGTTTCAACCTCTATGTCTTCCGGTTTGAATTCCGTTTTGTATTTGCGGTTGGCGCTCCGCAAATGAATGGTGATATATCCGATCTCAGCTTCCGGAATTGAAACGCCGAACGCTTTTTCAAGCTCTTTTGCCATTTCCAGCGCAGAGCCGTACTCCTTCGTCTGCTGCAGCGCTTTTAGTTCCGAAGCCCCCATCGTGATGGTTTCTCCGAGCCTGATCCGGTCCATCGCAAAGGTTAAATGAACCGCAAGCGCCATGTATGAGCTGTCAGATAAGGCGATCGCGATTTTTTCCTTGAGCTGAATTAAGAGCCGGTCCATTTTCAAAAGTTCCGCTTTATTTACGACGCCGAACATTTTTTCAGCATCGTTCGGTTTTCCTTTAATATTCAATTCAACCGCTTCCAAAAAGCTTTGAATATCAAGGCGGTTGACGATGAGATTGCCGACGATTTTCCGTTTCGCATTTTCCGGCCCCGTCAGCTGAATGCCGAAGCCCCTTTTTCGGATCAGCGTCAAGCCGAAGGGCGCAATCCAAGTCTCCAGCTCATCCAGGTCATAGCTGATCGTCGCGTTTGTTACTTGCAGTTTGTTCGCCAGACTGTAGAGCTTGATCGGCTCTTGAGACTCTAATAGTGAACATAGAATTAAAAGTTTCCGCTCCTCAGCGCTGTATTCATGCTGTTCATAGGACAGGTCTGACAGGAGTTTTTGTTTGTCCTCCGGGTTTCCTACCGCTTTCAGTCCTTTGCCAGGCTGTTTATCAAGTGCCAGACCGAATGATTCCATCATCGGTTTGATTGTTTTCAACTCGCGGTGAACGGTTCTTGTGCTGACTTGTAAAGCTTCCGCCAGTTCATGCACTGTCTCGTACCGGTTCTGCAGTAATAGATGTTTCATTAATTTTTGTTCTCTCGCTGTCATATACATGAAACGCGCCTCCAGATTTTCTAGTTGTGAGAAGTATGGCATATGGGGAGTGCTGCCGGGGAAAGTGGTGTAAGTTATAATATAAAACGCTTTCAATGATTATTCAACCATTTTCAAATGGCAATTTGGCACTGGGCCGTGTGACAGTATTGAAAAAGAAAAATGTGTCAGATAATATGCCATGACGCTTGTTACTCTTGATCCGCACGGCTATACTTCAAAGTGACCTTACTTGTTTTTAGACATTGCACACCACATAAACAAACGCCCGGAAGATAGCTTCCGGGCGTTTGTTCTGTTTATGGAATATCGCAGCCTTGGACACCGGTATAAATCCGGAACCACTGATCATGGCTGAGTTTGTACGCGGATGCACGCACCGCGGCGGAAATGCGGTTCTCTTTTCCGCTGCCGACAATCGGCATGATGTCTGCCGGGTGGGTGAACAGCCATGCGTACATGACTTCGTCAATGGAAGCGGCGCCGATTTCTTCCTGTACGGAACGAAGCGCGGCACGGATACGGACGTCCTTATCTGATTGTCCGGTAAAGACGCTCCCGCCCGCAAGCGGTGACCACGCCATCGGCGGAATGCGTTTTTCCTGACAGAAATCCAGCGTGCCGTCATGAATATTTTCCAGCTCGTACGCCGAGATTTCAATTTGGTTTGTGATGAGCGGATCATCCAAATAGGATTCGAGCATTCTGTACTGGTGCGCTTTAAAGTTCGACACCCCGAAATATCTGACCTTTCCCGAGCTTTTCAGCGCATGAAACGCTTCAGCCACCGCCTCCGGGTCCATAAGCGGGTCCGGTCTGTGAATGAGCAGCACATCCAGATAATCCGTATTCAGATTCAAGAGCGACTCCTCCGCCGACGCTAAAATGTGAGACTTCGACGTATTATAATGATGCGACTTGTTTCCGGGCCGTTCCGGTGATTCAATGACAATCCCGCATTTTGTGACGATTTCGATTCGCTCCCTTATTGAAGGCGAAAGGGACAAAGCGCCGCCGAAGAGCTTTTCACACGTATAACCGCCGTATATATCGGCATGGTCGAAGGTGGTGATGCCTTGGCTGATACACCATTCAATCAAATTCAGCAGCTCTCCGTCTGAAACATTCCATTCGTTCAGACGCCAAAGCCCGTGTATCACTCTTGAAAATTCCAGGTCTTCAGCCAATTGAATGCGCTGCATGTGAGATCCCCCTTTTTCTTAGAGCCTCTTGTATCTCTGTTTTCAGGAATTGCCCATGCTGTTTCATTCTGCTTCGGCGGCCGATTTTCCTTTCAGCCCGCAAAAATCGTCATTTAATGATTCTGAAACTGCTTTTTCGCTTTTTCAACGACGTAATGGCTTCCGCCGCGTTTTTTGACGTCTTGAATCATCATCGCGATCAAGAGGTCTTTCTTTTTATAATCGTAACCGACAAACCAGCCGTTTTCTTTGCCGTCTTTATCTTCTTTAGACGTTTTCAGCTCGGCTGTACCGGTTTTCCCGGCTACGGTAATGCCGCTTACGGCCGGCTGATATGCAGAGCCGCGCGGATCTTCAACGACGCCTCTCAGCCCTTTTGTGATTTCTTCGGCATTGGCTTTCGATACCACTTGCTTATGCCAGATTTGCGGTGTTTTTTCTCCGTCTTTGATCAATGTCGGTTTGACGAGATTTCCGTCTGTTACAAATGCGGTATAGTCAGCCGCTAAGTGCAGCGGAGACATCAGCATCTGCCCCTGGCCGTAGCCCGTATCTCCGAGAAGGATCTCGGAATCAAGCTTGCCGTTAGCGATTGAAGACTTTTCAATCGGAAATTGGTACGGAATCTCTTCATCAAAGCCAAATGTTTTTAATCCTTTTGTAAACGCGTCCGCTCCGGCATCTATGGCATTTTGCGCAAAGTAGATGTTGTCTGATGTGATCAGCGCGTTTTCGAGATCCACTTCATTCAGGCGCTCTGATACGCGTGTGACATGGTAACCGCCCCAGCTCGAATCTTTCTGCCACTCTTTTCCGGTGATTTTTTTCTTTTCTGACGCTTTCAATGTGCCGTTTGTCAGGCCGACTGCCGCGGCAATCGGTTTAATCGTTGATCCCGGCGCATAAAGTTTGTTGAATTTCGCTGAAAACGGATTGTTTTTATCTTCATTCAGCTTTTTCCACTCTTTTCCGCTCCAGCCGAAAAGAAAGCCATTCGGGTCATAAGACGGTGCGCTGACGAGCGCGAGTGTCTCTCCCGTTTGCGGTTCGAGGGCGACTGCCGCTCCGCTGTCATCTTTCATAGAATCATACAGCTTCGTCTGCGTTTTCATGTCAATCGTTACATGAATATCCTGCCCGCTTTCGGCTTTCTTTTCAGCAATGACCTCACCTGTTTGCGGGACGTAAATTTTCCAGCCGGTCGTGCCGCGCAGCTTGTCTTCATATACATTCTCAAGGCCGGCGATGCCGATTTTGGAAGTATCGCTGTATTGGCCGTCTTTCGCTTTTTTCAGCTGCTCCGCTGTGATGGTTTTAATATAACCGGTCAGATGGGCCGCTTTTTCGCCGTACGGATAGTAGCGGGAGCTGACTTTCGTTTTCGTCACGCCGTCTAATGCGAGCAGGCTTTTGACCTTGCTTTCATCATCCGGTCTGATTTTTTGAAGCGGGACATAGGAGTCGTCTTTTACCCAGCCCTGGTTCAGTTTGCTTTTGATATCGTCTTCAGAAAGGTCCAGTTTTTCAGACAGTTTTTTGATCACGCTGTCTTTATCCTTGCCGAGTTTTCCAGGGATAATGCCGATTTCCGGCACCTCGGTATTCACGGCGAGACCTTTTCCGTCTTTGTCGTAAATTTGTCCGCGCTTCGGTTCTTCATTTGCGATCTGCACGGTTTTGTCATCGGAAAGCTGTTTGAAAATAAAAGAAGGATTCCAGTCGATGTTCCATGATTCTCCATCGTCTGTTTTTTCTTTTTTCAGGACGGCCGTGTTTTCAAAAGCGACCTTCCCTGCTTTTGTATCCATGCTGACTTTATAATCGATGTGCTGGAGGTCATCTTTTTTCTTGTCGTCTTCGTCCTGTTTTTCGGCAGTGACTTTCAGATTTTTGACCCCTGCTTGTTCATAAACGGTTTCATATCGCTTTACAAAATCCTTTTTGGATCGTTTTTTCTTTTCATCCTGGGTGAGGCTTTGGTACATCTTATCGTAATGACCGCCGTTCCAGTCTTTTACGAAATCTTTCATTCTGTCTTCGGCCGATTCCGTTTTCGAGCAGCCGATCAAACCTATGATTCCTGCGAGTAAAAGTAATAGGTATAACCCTTTTTTCACTGTCTATTCCCCTGCCTTCCAACTGTTATTTTCTCCTAAACCAAATCAGGCTGGCAAGGATTTTTTTCTCATATTGTTTAAAATTTTTTTGTTTTTCCTGCCGTCACGGGCCATATTCTTATACAATGTATCTATTAAAAAAAGGGGGAATTTCAGATGATCAGAGAAGCAGCCATGCTGTATGTAAAAGAAGGTCTTGAGGGGGAATTCGAAGAGGCATTCCGCCGGGCGGAGCCGATTATCGCGGGCATGAAAGGTTATCTGTCCCATTCCTTGTCCAAATGTATGGAAAAGACGCATAAATATTTGCTGCTTGTGGAATGGGAGACATTGGAAGATCATACAAAAGGCTTTCGCGGATCGCCGGAATATCAGGAATGGAAAGCCTTACTGCACCGTTTTTATTCACCATTTCCCGTTGTGGAGCATTTTCAGGATCTATCAGCCTCAGATCGCGTGAAGCGTAAAACCGATTAAGGAGATCGACCATACAAAAACGGCGGTATAGATATTGAATTTCCCGGAGCCGTCGTTTTCTTTCCGTTTTTCCTCCAGCCCCTGAATGAACATGACCGCACCGAGAAACACGAGCATAACCGGCTGTATGACAGAGGTATGTTCCGCATACGTAAATGCGGCGGCCGCAAGTATAATAATCAGCATCGCGAGTGACAGTTTTAAGGCGCGCAGCAAAGCAATCCATCCTTTCTGTTATCATTTTTTGAACACAATTCTATTTCTGTCTTTATCCCCCATTATTCTAGCGTATTTTTTGCGCGGATAGAACGAAAGTCGGACAATTTTAAGTTTGTTTTAAGGAGCACGAAAAGCGCGCTCCCGATAAAAAGGAGCGCGCGGTTATGAGCGGGCGAGGGTTCCGTATCCGAGCCCCCGCAGGACGCATGCCATGACTTCATACCCCTTGCTGTTGGGGTGTACGCGGTCATGAGAGAGATATTCATTCATTTTTCCTTTGAAAGCGCTGTGGACGTCCGCAATTTTGACGTGCGGCGCCGATGCGAGTGTGCTGAGGTGCGCATTATAAGAGGATATCCATTTTTCTGCAATGGAGATGCCCGGGAAAGGATTGTATAAATTGAAGACGCGGATCTCATAAGGAGACGGGTGCGGCCCTTTTAAGGCAGCGATCTTGGCAATCATCTTTTCAAAGTTCTCATGGCAGTGACTGGACACGCTGGTGAACACCGAAGCGTCCGATGTTTGCTGATATGCCTGAACCGAATCGATCAAATCGTTGCCGCAGCCTGTAATCGTAATCATATCAGCAGCCTGAATCCGCCTCTGAATGTACGGCAAGGACATAAGCCCGAGAATTTCTCCCGTCTCAAGGCCTGATTTGGCAAAGATGGATACGTCAGTTCTTGTCTGTAAATCTTCTGCCATCATACGCCCAAACCGCTGGACAAAACCGGCGGAAAACGGCCCGGATCCCCTCCCCGTCGTCAAAGAATCCCCCAGCGCCGTATAAACAAGTCCCATTTACTTTCCTCCACTCGTTACTATCGATATTGTAATGTACGCGAGTGAAGAAAAATTGGCTCGGTCAATAACCCAATTTCTCAGAAATATGCTGTGCGGCGGTTTTGACCTTTTCGGTTAAATACGGCAGCCTATCCTCTGAAAACCGGGCTTCGAAGCCGGCGATGCTGATTCCGGCAGCCACCTTACCTTCGTGATTGAAAATCGGCGCCCCGATCGCCGCCGTGTAATCTTCTAATTCCGAATAGCTGATCGTATAACCTGATTGTAAGGACCTTTCAATGGATTGAAGCAGTTCAGCCCGATCCGTCATCGTGCCTGAGGCGATTGCGGCAAGCTTTGTCTTCTGAATGTATGTGTCAATCTCCTCTTTTGGCAGAAACGATAGAATGCTTCTGGCGCACGCTCCCGCGTACAGCGGCGACCGGCGGCCGATTGCCGTATACAGGCGGACGGTTTGAGTGCCTTCAATTTTTTCGACGTAAATGGCTTCATCTCCGTCCCTCATGATCAGCTGAACGGCCTCATCCACTTCGCCGCACAGCTCTTCCATAATCGGTTTGGCTATTTTCCTGATGTCCAGACGTTCAGAGACGAGCTGGCCGAATTGTAAAAAGATCAGACCAAGCTGATAACGGCCGTCCGCTGCCCGGGTGAGAAATCCCGTTTCCTCCAGCGAGCTTGCCATCCGGTGAACCGAGGTCTTCGGCATTTCCGATAGAGAAACCAGCTCATTTAAGCTCAGGCTCGGTTCAGTCAGAAATAAATGAAGCAGTTCCATTGATTTGATGACGGTTTTGTTTTTGTTTTCCATGGTCTTTAGCCCCTTTGTCAGATCAGCCATTCCATTTTGAGCCTTGCTTTCAGCTCCTTCAGCTGCTGTTCCTTCTCTAAAAGCAGCATTTCCGCTTCCTCCAGCGAAACGGCCCGGAACGTGATATGTTCCCCCGGCATCGTTTGGGCGACGAGAGGAAGATCAGCGGATATGATATGCGCCATCCGCGGATAGCCCCCCGTCGTCTGTCTGTCAGCCAGCAGAATAATCGGATTGCCGTCCGGCGGCACCTGCACCGTTCCGAACGTCACGGCCTCAGATACCATCTCCAGCGGCTCCCGCAATTCAAGCGGAGCGCCCTTCAGCCGGTAGCCCATTCGGTCGGATTGAGGCGTGACCGTATATGACTCTTGATAAAAACGCAATTTTGCTTCTTCTGTAAAAGCGTGAAATTGAGCGCCTTCAAGCACTCGTATGACCGGATTTTTTTTCAGCGGCAGAAATCCTCTGCTGCTGACAGACCAATCAGGCGCTGAGAAACCATGCTGTCCGAAAGAATCGCTCAGACGGTACGCGATTGATTCCGAACATGGCGTCATACGGCCGAGCGGCAGCTCATCATCTTTTTGCAGCGCTCTTCCGCAAAAACCGCCGATCCCCGCTCTGACATATGTGCTTTTGCTTTCCATGACGGCGGGCACGTCAAATCCCCCCGCGACGGCGAGATAAGCGCGGCTCCCCATCTTGCACGGCCCGAATGAGACGACGCTGTTTTCCTTTATCAAAACCGGTTTCCACAGAGGGGCGGGCTCCCCATTAATATGAAGGGCGAAATCAGCTCCCGTGACGGCAATAACCGCAGGTTCTGAAAATTCAAAGGAAGGCCCGGGCCCCATGAGCGTAATTTCCAGTCCCGCCTCTTTTTCTTGATTTCCGGCAAGAAGATTGGCGATGCGCAGTGAGATCGTATCCATTGCGCCGCTTCCCAGCACACCGTATTTCTGATATCCCGTCCGCCCCTTGTCCTGAACCGTCGTCAAGAGACCGGGCTTTACCACTTTCATACTCATTCGGCTCCCTCCTTGATGCGGCTGTACTCCTCTGCCGTGATCCGGACGAATTTCACCGTATCGCCCGCTCTCAAAAGACTCGGCGGATGTTCTTCCGGCCTGAAAAGACGGAGCGGGGTGCTGCCGATCAGCTGCCAGCCGCCGGGAGTGGATATCGGATACACACCGGTCTGCATTCCCGCGATTCCTACTGAACCGGCCGGGATGGACGGCCTTGGCGACGCCTTTCTCGGCGCTCTGATCCGCTCAGACATTCCTCCTAAAAACGGAAATCCCGGCGCAAATCCGAGCATATAAACGAGATATTCGCCTTCAGTATGAATGCGGATGACGTCTTCCAGGGTCAGATCGTTCATCTCAGCGACCTCTTCTAAATCGGGACCGAAATCACCGCCGTAGCAAACGGGGATTTCCATCACCCGGCGCTCTTCTTTGCGGCCGGTCATTATATGGCTGAGACGTTCTGTCACTTCTTTCTTGACCAGGGCAAAAGGAGAGACGCCTTTTTTTATGTTTGAGACGGCATACACATCATAAAAGATCGTTAAGCTTGTGAATGCCGGAATACATTCAACGAAGCCCGGAAACGGCCGTTCTTCCATACAGGCTGCCGCCGCATGCACCCGGCTGTTGACCTCTTCGCTGATGTGCCCGCCAAAGCGGATGATAACGGCGGAATCACCGTACGGCTGTATATCAAGCGCTGTATTTCCGCTATACTGCATCATTGTCATCACCTCGTTGTATTCTTTCTCACTTACAGGACAGCAAGCGATTCATTTCGTATATCGGTGATCAGCATGTGCCCCGGTGAATGTGTTATTACGATGTCAGGCTTTGCTTCCATGATCACCGCCTGGGGCGTAACGCCGCAAGCCCAGAATACGGGAACTTCACCTTCCCGCACCGTTACGGCATCTCCGAAATCCGGCTGATGCAAATCGCTGATACCGATGCTTTGCGGATTTCCGATGCGGACGGGGGCGCCGTGCACGGCGGGAAAACGTGACGTGACCTGCGCCGCGCGGACTGCAAGCCTTTCCGGAATCGGTCTCATGCTGACGACCATCTTTCCAGAAAACGGGCCGGCGGGAACACAGTCAATGTCTGTTTTATACATGGGGACATTCACACCCTCATCGATGTGCCTGATTGGAATGTGCTGATTAATAAGGGCTTGCTCGAATGAAAAACTGCAGCCGATTAAAAACCCGACATAATCATCCTTCCAATACGGCGTAATATCCGTTACCTCTTCAGTAAGCACGCCATGCCGATAAATCCTGTATTTCGGAAAGTCCGTCCGGATATCAGCTCCCGGCGCAGCTATTGCCGGAACGGGTGAACCCGCATCCGTCACATCAAGCACCGGACAAGGCTTTTGATTGCGCTGGCAGAATAAGAGAAAATCAAAGGCAAGATCCTTTTGCAAAACGACGAGATTGGCTTGAGCGTAAGAAGCGGCCATCCCCGCCGTCGGCCCGGTCATCTGCCCCTTCCTGATCAGCTGTCTGACTTCTTCGGGGCTCATGTCACTCATATGGTTTTTCATATCATCAGCTCCATAGCTGCGGCATCTGCGTGAATAATGTATAGATGCCCATAACCGCCATGACAACCACTACGATCGCCCCTGCAATCGTGAGCCAGATCGGATGCTTGTAATCGCCGACGATTTTTTTCTTATAAGCGCCCAACAGTATCATCGCTAATGCAAGCGGCAGAATTAAGCCGTTAAGCGAACCGACCGCGACCAGAATTTTGGCAGGCTGGCCGATCGTAACAAAAATAAGAGTGGATACGATGATAAAACCGATAATGACGCCATGTGAGTGCTTTTCGATTTTTGTTGAAAATGATTTGAAAAATGATACCGATGTATAGGCGGCGCCGATGACAGACGTGATAGCGGCAGACCACATGATGACGCCGAAAATTTTATAGCCTACATTTCCCGCCGCAAGCCGGAATACAGAAGCCGCCGGATTATCAGGATCAATGCTCAGGCCCTTTGAGACGACGCCGAGCACGGCGAGAAACAGGGCAATCCGCATAATCGATGTAATCAGAACGCCTGTGATGGAGCTTTTCGTAACCTGAGGGAGGACTTCCTTCCCTTGGATGCCTGAATCAAGCAAACGGTGGCCGCCGGCAAATGTAATGTATCCGCCGACCGTGCCGCCGACAAGCGTCACGATCGCCAGCACACTGATATGATCAGGCATAAAAGTTTTCACAACGGCGTGTCCGACCGGCGGAGCCGTCGTTACGGCAACATACACAGTCAATACGATCATGACGATGCCGGCGATCTGCATAAAACGGTCCATGACTTTTCCGGCTTCCTTTATGACAAAAATCAGCACCGCGACCGCTGCGCTGATTAAAGCGCCGATCTCCGGTTTGATCCCGAATAATACTTGAAGACCGAGACCCGCGCCGCCGATGTTTCCGATATTAAACGCAAGTCCGCCGAGCACGACCAGAAAAGCAATGGCATAACCGGCGCCCGGAAGCACCATATTGGCAATCTCTTGGCCGCGCTTTCCGGAAACCGCGATAATCCGCCATACATTGGTTTGCGCGAAAATGTCCAAAATAATAGAAATTAAAATGATAAAGCCGAAGCTTGCCGCCAATGTATTGGTAAACGTGGCCGTTTGCGTCAGAAAGCCGGGCCCGATTGATGATGTCGCCATCAAAAATGTCGCGCCTAAAAGAAGCGACCATTTGCCGGAAGCCTTTCCGGCTGTTTTTTTCTTTTGCTCCATGCTGTCTTCCTCCCTCTGCTGCTCAGTCTTTTGAAAGTGCGCTGATTTGAATGTTTGCCGCTTTTAATTCTTTTTTGATTGTTTTTGCGAATGTGAGGGCGTGGGCTCCGTCTCCGTGAATGCAGACCGTGTCCGCTTTCAGGCTTACAGCTTGTCCCTTACGTGATGTCACCGTGCTGTCTTTCACCATTTGAATCACTTGACCGACCGCTTTTTTGTCATCCTGAATCAGCGCATCCGGCTCTGAACGCGGCGTCAGCGTGCCGTCTTCCTGATAGGTGCGGTCCGCAAACACTTCGCTTGCCGTCCTCAGTCCGATTCGATCTCCCGCTTTAATCAGCTCGCTTCCGGAAAGCCCGAAAAGAATAAGCCCGGGATCAAAATGACAGACCGCCTGAGCGATGGCTTCTGACAGGCCGGGATTGACGGCGGCCATATTATATAAAGCGCCGTGCGGCTTCACATGCTGCATCTCGACACCTTCTGCTTTTAAAAACCCTGACAGCGCGCCGATTTGGTACAGCGTCAGATCATACGCTTCCTCGGGTGTAATCGCGATCTGCCGCCGCCCGAATCCCTGCAGATCGAACAGCCCGGGATGAGCGCCGATTTTCACGCCTTTTTCCGCCGCAAGCGCAACCGTTTTGCGCATCACGCTGGGATCACCCGCATGAAAGCCGCAGGCGATGTTTGCAGATGTCACATAATCCAAAATCTCTTCATCCAGCCCGATTTTATAAGCACCGAAACTCTCTCCTAAATCACAATTGATGTCAATCTGAAACATAAGATCCCTCCTGTATTGTAAACGTTTTATATGATTATCATTCCGCTATTCGGAATGACTATTCCGAATTGTTGGATTTCTCTTCATTATATTTATTTCTGACAGGTTTGAACATCCTTTTGTCAGAAAACCTACCATGGACCTAGTCACAAATCTGACAAAACAAAAAAAGAGAGCCTCATACTGAGACTCTCTCTTTTTTCTATTATAACACCCAGTGGCGGATCGCTTTGGCGACCCCGTTTTCCGTGTTGACATCAGTCACCCAGTCAGCTGTTTCTTTCACAATGTCCTGCGCATTCCCCATGGCGACGCCGACACCCGCTTTTTCAATCATGGCAATGTCATTCAGACTGTCACCCATGGCCATCACATTTTCCATCGTGAAGCCGAGTTTTTCCGATACCTTCGCCAGCGCAGCCGCTTTGTTGATACCGAGGGCATTGACTTCGATGTTGATCGGACTGGAGTTTGTGATCTCGAGCTCCTTGTATTCCTTGAGCTCTTTCAGCACCTCATTCCGCACTTCGTCATCCTCGATTTCGAATCCGAACTTGAGCCACTGATGATCCGTAATCGTTTCCGGGAATTCCCCTCTCCACACTCTATCGACGGTAGAGGCCCAGAAATTCGTGTTGTGCTTATTCCTCAGATCCCATAATTTTTGAATATGATCGGTATGAAGAAGCTTGCGCTCAACCAGCTCAAAGTCGGAATCCCAGATTTCGCTGCCGTTTGCCGTGATTAAAAAGGATGACAGCTCGAGAGACTCAGCCAGTTCGCGGCAGGTCATCAGCGTGCGTCCTGTGCTGATGACGACGTGAATTCCTTTCGCCTCCGCCTCCTTGATCGCCCGCCGGTTTTCTTCCGGGATGAGCTGCTCGTCATTGAGCAGGGTTCCGTCCATATCAATCGCGATCAGTTTAATATCTGCGTCTTCTCTTTGTATCGGCATATATGTACCTCACTTTTTATAATGTAGTCGTCTCTATTTTAATACATATGACCCACAGGAACAAAAAACCGCTTTCTGCGTTTGGCGGGGGGAACGTTGAGGAAAAGAAATATTGAGGTGATGGAGGATGAAAGAAAGAAAACAAAAGAACAAACCGAATGAAAATCCTGAACATCATGATTTAACCGATCCGATTCCGCTGGAAGAGCTGAAGGAAAACGCCAATGACGAAAAACACAAACATGACCAAAGGGACAATTCACAAAGTGAAAGAGATTATGATACAAAATAACAGACTTGTACGAAAGCCGCCGCTGGAGGCGGCTTTTTTTACGATGGCTGGATAAATATGCTGAGCTCAGCTTCCGCCACAGGCTTCCCGGCAACGGACGCTTTCGCCCGGCCGAACACAAAACCGCGTCTGATTCGCGTGACCTCAAAAAAAAGATCCAGACGGTCTCCCGGCAAAGCGGCACCTAACCTTTCCGCTTTCTTCACCGCGGATAAGAGACCGAGGCCGTCACCGCCGGTAATTCCCGCGCAAGCCGCCGTTTGGGCCATTGCTTCAACGACGAGCGAAAATGGCATCTCTCTTTGGGATTCAGTTATAAACCAGTCATTTTCACTGATGTTTTTGTAAGCAGCCGCCCATTTTCCGGCTTCACTGTTCGTCGTGCCGTCCATCAAAAGAAACGGAAAACGATGGGGCAATAGCTTCTGATTCATCACGCAGCCTCCCTTCTCTCTCATTATAACGCAAGAAAAAACCCGCGTCCCCCGACGCGGGTTCATTTTTATTGATTGAGCTTTTTGAGCACGATGCCGTGCAGCGGCTCATGCGGCTGAATACCGCAAATGTCTTGAAGAACGCCGCTCGTGCCTTTTTCCGCGATAAGCTTTTGCAGCTCAACCGCTTCCGGATCATCCTGATAGTCAAAACGCAAGGCGGCGGCGATGCCTTCTGCCAGCGCGTTCGGTTCTTTTATTTTTTTGGCCGGCCCTACTAATCTGTCATTCGCTCCGAGTTTTCTGAGCGGTGATCTGGCGACCCTCGTCACATCATCCGTGATGTATTCATTTTCAAAGCGGCCGATGATTTTCTTCATGTACTGCTCGTGTTCGGCTTGCTTAAAGCCGTACGCTTTCACTAAGTACTCGCCCGTTTCTGAAAGTGCATCGTACACGACACGCCGGATTTCCGGATGGCCGATGGCCTCTTTGACGGTTTTTAATCCGCGCTGATAGCCGACGTACGCCGTAACGGCATGACCGGTATTGACGGTAAACAGCTTTCTCTCGATGAAAGGTGTAAGATCATCCGTAAACAACGCGCCTTCCAGTACCGGCTGGCCGCCGGCAAAGCCGGTTCTGTCTATGACCCATTCAAAAAACGGTTCTACAGATACTTTCAGCGGATCTTCATGGTGCTGAATCGGCACGATCCGATCCACCGCAGAATCCGGGAAGCCGACCGTCCGGTTCACGAGTTCCCGCTCCGCTTCCGTCAAATGTCCGAAAACTGCTTTTTTCAGAAAACTGCTGCCGCCGATCATATTTTCACAGGCAATGATATTGAGAGGCTCAGAGGACGTTCTGCGCTTCAGCCCTTCCGCGATGGACGGGGCGATGAGTCTGAGAACGTTCGGGCCCACCGCCGTCGTAATGATCGCCGCTTCATTGATCAGCCTGTACAGCTCTTGTTCTTGCACCGCGCTGTTGATGGCTGAAACGGGGCCGATGATTTCTGTCTGCCGGCCGCCGTCGGCAAGCTCCACGGTATATTCCTTCTTTTCATTGAGAAGGCTGACCATCGTTTCATTCACATCAGCGAAAACTACGTCATAGCCGGAATGATGGAGCAGGGCGCCGATAAAGCCCCGCCCGATGTTTCCCGCTCCGAAATGAAGGGCAATCATGTCAGTTCACCTCGCTGAAAATAGCGGCCAGTTCTTCTTCCGTCTTTGCACTGATCAGCCGTTCGATGTTTTCTTCCTCTGAGCAGATGATGGCGATGTTTGACAGGATGTCTAAGTGTTCATTGTTTTTTCCGGCGATACCGAAAACGACCTTTGCCGTATTGCCTTCACCGTATTCCACACCGTCCGGAATCTGGATGACGGAAATGCCTGAATGAAGCACCTCATCCTTCGCATCTTCCGTGCCGTGCGGGATCGCGATGAAATTCCCCATAAACGTGGATGATGTTTCTTCACGTTCGAACATTTTTTCCACATAGCCGTTCTTCACGTAGCCGTTATCAATCAATGTCTGTCCCGCGAGGCGGATGGCATCCTCCTTTGAGTTCACTGTCTGGTTCAGTTTGATGTTCGCTTTAGCCAATACTTCCATGATGAAAATCCCTCTTTCTGTTTGATTAGTTTTTAAGCTTTTCAATCAGTTCATCGTATTTCGGGCTGTTCAAGAAATTATCAACCGAAATGTGCACCGCCTGCGGCAGCTTCGCTTTCGCGCGGTCAGTCAGGTCCTTATGCGTAATGACGATATCCGCGTCATTCGGCAGATTATTGATCGACGTATTTGTCACATCAATATCCAGGTCTGCTTTTTTCACTTTATTTCTTAAAATGGAGGCGCCCATTGCGCTCGATCCCATACCCGCGTCACACGCGAAGATAATGCGGCTGACTTGGTCGGCGGAAATATCAGCGGCGCTGTTTTCCGGCTCTTCCTCTTTGTCCGCCAACGCGGCCGCCGCTTCACTTTTCCTGCCTTTCATTTCCTGCATTTTTTCCGCCGCGGCTGTCAAATCTTCTTCGCCCGCTTTAGACGATTTCAGAATAAGCGCCGAAACGATAAACGATACGGCCGCGGCAACGATGACGCCCGCCAGCACGCCGAGGTAGCTTCCTTTCGGCGTCAGCGCTAAAATGGCGATGATGCTTCCCGGAGATGATGCGGCGACAAGACCCGCGTTAAAGATCGAGAATGTAAGCAGTCCGCTCGCTCCCCCGGCGATCGCCGCGAGGATCAGCATCGGTTTCATTAAAATGTAAGGGAAATAGATTTCATGAATCCCCCCGAAGAAATGAATGATCGCCGCTCCCGGGGCCGTCGATCTTGAAGAGCCTTTCCCAAAGAACATATATGCCAGTAAAATACCGAGTCCCGGCCCGGGGTTCGCTTCCACTAAGAACAGAATGGATTTACCCGCTTTGGCGGCCTGCTCGATTCCGATCGGACTTAAAATGCCGTGGTTGATCGCGTTATTCAGGAACAGGACTTTCGCCGGTTCTACGAAAACGCTTGCAATCGGCAGCAAATTCGCGTGGACAATGACTTCCACACCCGCCGCCAGCAATTTGTTAAGAGACAGGACGACCGGGCCGATCGCATAAAACGCGATAATCGTGAGCACAGCTCCGATAATTCCCGCCGTGAAGTTGTTGATCAGCATTTCAAACCCCTGTCTGACTTTATCTTTAAACACACGGTCTAATTGTTTAATGAGATAACCGCCCAAAGGCCCCATAATCATTGCCCCTAAGAACATCGGAATGTCCGCTCCGACAATGACTCCGATGGCCGCCGTCGCTCCGACGACTCCCCCGCGGTGATCGTAAATCATTTTTCCGCCCGTATATGCGATTAAAAGCGGCAGAAGATACGTAATCATCGGGGTTACCAATGTATTCAGCTGCGGATTCGGAAACCATCCCGCTGGAATAAACAGCGCGGTGATAATTCCCCATGCGATAAATGCGCCGATATTCGGCATGATCATACCGCTTAAATAACTGCCGAACCGCTGTATCTTCACTTTCATGCCAGCTTGCTGTTCTTGCTGCATGTTCATTCCCTCCCTGTTTGCTTGCCTTCAGATGAAAATAAATAAGACACGGGGTTTCTCTCTCCCCTGTGTCTTCATCATAAAACGCTTACAATCCCCATTCAATGAAAAGTAAAGAGGAGTTTGGCACAGAGACTGTGACAACTCCTTAACAAAAAAAAGACACCTCATCAAAGGTGTCTTACCGCTTTCTGTATATAATGTGTCCTTTTGTGACGACGAGTTTGGCAATGAGCCGCTCACTGACAATAAACACCGGATACGCACATACGAGCGCGAAAATGGCGGCCGGCACATACCGCGCTGCCGGAAACATCGGCATGACGGCGGTTCTGGCCATCTGCACAAGATAAATCAAAAGCACCGTGATCGCAATGGCCGCAGCCATAATCGGAGCTGATACTTTATATTCACGCAATTTCACATGGCAATGCCCGCACTGAAACTGGCACGGGATCATGGATGATCTGACCATGTCGCCTGTAATCGGCTTGCCGCAGTTCGGGCAGGTCGTTTCTTTCATGTTTATTCCTCCATTCAACTCTTCTATTATAACAGAGTCTGACTACGTCTTTTACATTTGTGATTGTTCAACATTTTTTCACATATTTTATCATCAGGCTCTTGTGTGCATTTGTGAAAACATCTACTCTTAGAGGGAGGTTCATCACTCATTCACATCATAAAAAGGAGGATGCAGAATTGCTTCCGATTCACAGACAGCAAACCTTGCTTGAATGGCTGAAAGAAGAGGGCGCGCTGAAAATCTCTGACATAAGCGAGAGATTCGGCGTCTCCGAGATGACCGTGTACAGAGACGTCAATCAGCTGGCGGATGCAAACCGGATTATCCGGACACCCGGCGGCATTACGCTCCCTCCCGTTTCAGAACGAAGCGCCAATCAATGCGGCTATTGCCTGCGGCCGATTCAGCATTCGTATTCTGTTCAGCTTATTACCGTTTCAAAAGCCGTTGAGCAGATGTGCTGCATTCATTGCGCGATTTTGCGGTATGAGGATAAAAAGGAAGAAGTGTCCCACGTCATTTGTAAAGATTTTCTTCTCCAGACGACGCTGACGGCCGCTTCCGCATACTTTTTAGTCCATGCCGATATTGACCTTCACTGCTGCCGACCTCAGGCGATTCCCTTCTCAACGCTTGATTACGCAGAACGGTTTCAAAAAGGATTCGGCGGGATCATTTGCACCTTTGACGAGGCGGCGGACATCATCTTACACGACAGGCAGAAGGGATGCACCTGCAGCAAGACATAACAACAACCAACCGGAAGGCGGTGTCATCATCCATGAGACAGAACAAACGCTGGCTCATCTTTTTGCTGTTCCTTGTTTTGATTCCGAAAACAAGCTTCGCCCACGCCTACATCACAAACTCAAATCCGGGTGAGAACAGTGAATTAAAACAAGCGCCGAAGCAGATTGAAATTGAGTTTAATGAACAGATTGAAGAAGGCTTCCACTCCATTAAGGTCTATAATTCATCCGGCGAACGGGTCGACGCGGGCAAAACAGTGATTCAAAAAAAGGATGCCCGCATCATGACCGCGGCATTGAAAAAAAATCTGCCGCATGATATTTACAGAGCGGAATGGAACGCGGTATCGGCCGACGGACATCCGGTATCCGGCGTCATCCCTTTCAGTATCGGAAAAGCCGGCGGAGAACTTCAGGAGCAGACATCATCGCAAGCGGCGCTTCATCCCGAAGCGGCCATCGACCGCGGTATTTTGTACACCGCTCTCTCCCTGTTTATCGGCACGGCTTTTTTCCATCTGTTTTGGTACAGAAATAATAAAGATTCATCAAAAGCAAAACGAACTGTAAAGCTGCTCGTGATTTCTTTATGTGTAACGGGGCTCGCGCTTATCTGCCAGCTCCCGATCCAGACGAAAGAAAACGCGGGCGGCGCTTGGAGCGCCGCGTTCCAGCCGGACTATGTAAAAGAAACGCTTCTGAAAACGGCAGGCGGGTACGTCTGGATGATCCAGATCAGCTTATTTATCCTGCTCGCCCTGTCCATGATCCCGCTGTTGAAGAAGAAAGCATTCCGGTCATTTGCGTACTGGACGGCGCCGCTGTTGTTCTTCTTCGCTTCGCTTTTGGCAAAAGCATTCGCAGGGCATGCGGCGGTTATCGACGAAAAAGCGGTCGGCATCGCGATGGACTTTCTCCATTTATCGGCCGCGTCTGTATGGATGGGCGGTATCGCCGCGCTTGTGCTGTTTCTTTCATCAGAGTGGAGAAAACCCGATAAAACCATCGCTTGGGAAACGGTCAGACGGTTTTCTCCTTGGGCGTTCGCCTCTGTCGGTGTGCTGTTATTTTCAGGTGTGCTGAACGGATTTTTCATTATCCGCACGTTTGATTCACTCTTTCACACCGCTTACGGTAAGACGCTCCTTTTGAAAATCGGACTGTTTGTTATCATGCTTGTGCTCGGCGCCGTTCACGTATGGATGACGAAGTTCAGCAGAAAAAGGAGCATCAGCGCAACGATAAAGGCCGAATGGGCACTAGGCATCGCGGTATTATTTACAACCGCCGTCTTCACAAGCCTGCCCAGCCCGCCGCCGCCTGCGCCATTGCCTTTTAACGGCTCAGAAACGATCGGAAACGGGGAAACCCTGTCCTTGCACATTACGCCGAACCAGCCGGGTAAAAATGAATTTCAAGTCATTGTCACCGATCACAACGGCAGCTTGGTAAAAGACATTCAGCAATTTACGGTCACTGTTTACCAGACGGGCTTCAGCGGCAAACAGCATGAAAGCACCTTTGATTTGAAGAAGACGAAGGAAGGCACATTCGAAGCCGCCAACCTGTCCATCACCGAAAAGGGAAACTGGAAGATCAAAGTCCACGGGCTGACAAACGATTTTAATGAAATCAACCAAATATTCTCAACGACAAACTAAGGAGTGTATCTCATGTTGAAAAAAAAGGCTTTATTATTCATATCCGCCGTGACCCTGTCACTCGTCGGTTTTACGGCGACAGCAAGCGCCCACGTCTCAGTCAAACCCGCGGAATCCGCGGCCGGTTCCTGGGAAACCTACACGATGAAAGTGCCTGTGGAAAAGAATGAGCCGACAACGAAAGTCGTGCTGAAAATGCCCGCCGGCGTTGAATTTCAGCAGTATCAGCCGATTCCGGGCTGGAAAACATCCGTATCCAAACATGATGACAAAGCGGTCTCCGTCACTTGGGAAGCAAAGGACGGCGGCATTCAGCCCAGCCAATTCCAGCAGTTCACGTTCGTTGCGAAAAATCCTGAAAAGAGCGGAGATGCCGCTTGGGACGCTTACCAATATTACAAAGACGGCAGCATTGTAGAATGGACGGGTGATGAGAAAGCCGACACGCCTCACTCGATTACGAAAATCACGAAATCGGCCAGCGTGACGGATGCGCACGGAGCTGAACAGTCAAACGAAGAAAGCAAATCCGGCGTATCAGCGCTTGATATTGCAGCCATCGTTCTGTCAGCTGCGGCGATTATCCTTTCCATCGCGGCGCTTGTAAAGAAAAAACGCGCGTAAGCAAAAAGCGATCCGGCTCTAAAGAGCCTGCGATCGCTTTTTTTCTTATCCGCGGCCTGCCTGGAATGACGGATATTTGGTCATTCCCCCGTCAGCAAACAGCGTAATGCCGGTTACGTAGCTTGATTCCTTTGAAGCAAGCCAGACGGCGACAGCCGCGATTTCTTCCGGCTCACCGATATATCCCATCGGAATCATGCTTTCCACATCTTTTTTCTGAACGGGATCCGCAAATTTTTCCGCGTTGATCGGCGTATTGATGGCTCCCGGCCCGATGTTGTTGACACGGATGCGCTTCGGCGCGTACTCCAGCGCCAGCGTTTCCGTCATCAATTTGATGCCGCCTTTACTCGCCGCGTAGTGAACAAACAGAGGCCATGGAATCATTTCATGTACGCTTGACATGTTAATGACGTTTCCTTGAATATCATTCTCTACGTAATATTTAATGGCTTCGCGGCTTCCTAAGAAAGCGCCGGTCAGATTGGTATTAATGACTTTGTTCCAGTCTTTGAGCGGCATTTCATGCGACTGAACCGGATTTTCCATACCGGCGTTATTGATCATGACATCCAATGTGCCGAATTCCTTCACCGCGGTCTGCACGATGTTTTTGACATCTTCTTCTTTTGTGACGTCGCCTTGAATGATGACCGCTTCGCCTCCCGCTTTTTGAATCTCTTCTTTAACGGTTTGGGCGTCTTTTTCATTACTATAGTAGTTAACCACGACTTTCGCCTGCTCCTGTCCGAAGCGGATCGCCATCGCTTTTCCTAATCCTGATGAAGCTCCCGTAATGGCAACGACTTTTCCTTTTAAATCCGTGTACATGTTCAAACCTCCTGCATTTGTTATGAATTTGATTTCGCAACGCCTAAGAATACCGCGGCCACAATGATCAGGATAATCCCGATGGCAATGGCGACCAGCTGACGCTTCGTTTTGCTCTCACGGAGAATGAAGATTCCGCCGAGCGTGCTGATGACGATCCCCATTTGAGAGAGGGAAAAACTTGTCGCAACTCCGACGCGCGGCTGTGAGATGAACAGAAACATATTCCCGAGCGCCCAGATGATTCCCGGCAGAATGTTCTTGAGGGCGTACTTATTAAACGGTTTATGCTTGTACGTCAGGAGCAGTCCGCCGATGACCATCCCGATCGCCTGCGGCAGGAGCGCTGACCATCCGGATACGCCGAACAGCCGGGCCACAACGACATAGACCAAATAACCGAGCGTGGAGATCAGCAGGATGACAATGCCTTTTTTTAAGTTTCCCGGTTCTCCGTCCGCCCGCCCCTTTTTATCTTCTAAAGATGTGAGCACAATCCCGATGATGATAAAAATAAGGGCGAGAATACCCAGCGTAATCGCGATCGGGGTTGACCATTCTTTGAATACGATCACACCGAACAAAGAAGTCGAGACGAGCTGCATTCCCGTTGATATCGGCATCGTTTTTGAAACGCCCATCAGCTGTATGCTTTTAAGCTGATTGCTTTGGCCGAGCGACCAAAACAGCCCCGAGATGATGCCGACAATAAAAATGCGCCCGGACAGCACCGGGTGGACAAACAGATACAGCACAAACGAAACGATGAGCGCCCCGATTGTCGTTCCCAGCGTCTGGCTGTAAGGCCCGCCGCCTAATTTGACGTTAAATAACACGATGCTCCCCCAAAATAAAGCCGGGAGAAGAGCCAATAATATATCCATGATGGCGACCTTCTTTCAATCGTATTTGCTGTTATTTTGTCTGGAATCGAACCGATTATTCCCGCAAGATCAAAAAAGCCTGCCGGCGATATTCACCGGCAGACTGCTCAATAAAAACAGCCCCGCTTAGAAGCGGGGCTTTCTTTTCGGCTCATTAAAGTCCGATAGACATGTATTTGGTTTCCAGGTACGGCTCAATGCCTTCCGTACCGCCTTCACGGCCGATGCCGCTTTCTTTCATTCCTCCGAACGGCGCTTGAACCGCGGACGGACCGCCGTCATTCCAGCCGATGATGCCGTATTCAAGCTGTTCAGAAATATAGATGCCGCGGCGGTAGTTTTCTGTGAAGAAATAAGCCGCAAGCCCGAACGGCGTATCGTTCGCAAGCTTGATCGCTTCATCAATATCTGAGAACGTAACGATCGGCGCAACCGGGCCGAATGTTTCTTCATGCATGATGTTCATGGATGTATCTACATTTGACAGCACGGTCGGTGTCACGAAATAGCAGCCTTTTTCATCGTTTTGGTCATACGTTCCGCCCGTCAGCACTTTTGCGCCTTTTTCCACGGCGTCATTAATTTGGCCGACGATTTTATCGAAGCCTTTTTTGTTGATGACAGGGCCGACGTTTACGCCTTTTTCAAGACCGTTTCCGACTTTGAGTTTCGCAGCTTCTTCACTCAGTTTTTTCGCAAACTCGTCTTTTACGGATTCGTGTACGATCAGCCGGTTCGCACAGACGCAGGTTTGGCCGGCATTTCTGAATTTAGAGGCCATTGTTTGGGCTACCGCCAGATCAAGATCAGCGTCTTCATCCACGATCAGCGGCGCATGTCCGCCAAGCTCCATTGACATATGTTTTACGGTGTCGGCGCTGTTTTTCATCAGGATTTTGCCGACAGGCGTTGAGCCGGTAAAGGTAATTTTGCGGATTTTCGGGCTGCTGGTAAAGACGTTTCCGATTTCGGCTCCGTCACCGATCACCACTTGCAGCACGTCCTTCGGAATTCCCGCTTTATATGCGAGACGCGCAAGGGCGTAAGCGGAAAGCGGCGTATCCTCCGCCGGTTTGATGATGAACGTACAGCCTGCCGCCAAAGCGGGCGCGGCTTTTCTTGTAATCATCGCATTCGGGAAATTCCACGGCGTGATCGCGGCTACCGGGCCGACCGCCTGACGGGTGACGACAATCCGTTTGCCCGTTGTCGGCGCAGGTACTGTTCTGCCGTAAATCCGTTTTGCTTCTTCGGCGAACCATTCAATATAACCGGCGCCGTATAAAACTTCTCCGACCGCTTCTTCGTACGGTTTGCCGTTTTCTTTCGTAATTAATTCCGCAAGTTCTTCTTTATTTTCAACAATCAGCTCATACCATTTTCTCAAAAGTGAGGCACGTTCTCCCGCTGATGTTTTGGACCATGATTGAAACGCTTGATGTGAACGTTCAATCGCTTTTTCAACATCTTCGGCCGTCTGCTGGGGGATGCTTTCGATCGCCTCTCCCGTTGCCGGGTTGTACACTGTTAATTGTTCTGGCATATTGAACATTCCTTTCTCTGCTATAGTAAAGCCATTGAATGCTAGTTGATGTATCTCACACTTTCATGATAGCAGACACATCCGCCGGCATTCCAATAATTGAACTCACAGAGCTGCTTCGATAATGGAAAGGCCTTCTTTGAGCTGCTCATCCGTCACGACAAGCGGCGTCAGGAATCTGATAATGTTGCCGTTAATGCCGGCCGTCAGCAGCAGCAGTCCGTTCTCGTTCGCCGTTTTGGCGATCGCCGCGGCTTTTGCTTTGTCCGGTTCCCGCGTGTCCGGATCTTTGACAATTTCGATGGCCGCCATCGCGCCGAGTCTGCGCACTTCTCCGATGCAGGCATGCTCTTTTTTCCACTCGAGCGCTTGATGCTCGATGATCCGGCCGATCTCCTCGGAACGCTGATTCAGCCCTTCTTCTTCAATAATATCCAAGACCGCGAGCGCAGCCGCACAGCCGAGCGGGCTTCCCGCATATGTGCCCCCGAGTTCACCCGGCGCGGCGGCATCAAGCATTTCCGCCCGGCCGATGACGCCGCTCAGAGGCAATCCGGCCGCAAGTGATTTGGAAACGGTGATCAAATCAGGAACGGCCCCGAAATGTTCAATCGCAAAATACGTTCCCGTTCTGGCAAAACCGGTCTGAATCTCATCCGCCACAAAAACGATGCCGTGTTTTTTACAAAAAGCGGCGACGTGCTGGACGAAACGTTTTGACGGAATGATGAAGCCGCCTTCTCCCTGAACCGGCTCCATGACGACACAGGCGACGGTTTCCGGTGCAACTGCGGCGATAAAGAAATCCTCAAAAGCGCTGATGATAAAGTCGTCATACTGCTCGTCGCTCATGCCGGCCGGCTTTTGATAATAGTAAGGAAACGGCGCCTGATACACCTCTGAGGCAAACGGGCCGAAACCAAATTTATAAGGCTTCACCTTGCTCGTCATGCTCATCGTCATGTTCGTGCGGCCGTGGAACCCTCTTGTAAATGACACGACAGCCTGGCGCTTCGTATATTTTCTGGCGATTTTCACGGCGTTTTCCACCGCTTCCGCCCCCGAATTGAGAAAAATCGCTTTTTTCGCATGATCTCCCGGCGCAAGGGCGCAAAGTTTTTCGGCCAGCTCAATATAAGACGGATACATCATGACGTTAAATCCCGGGTGAATCAGATCCTCCGCCTGTTTCTTCACGGCCTCCACCACTTTCGGATGGGAATGGCCGACATTCAGCGTTCCGATCGCTCCGGCAAAATCAATGAATCGACTGCCGTCCAAATCGTACAAAAGCGCCCCTTCCCCTTTTACCGCCATGCTGCGGTTTCCGTTGCCGACCCCCTTGGAAACGAATTGATCCCGTTTTTGCTGCCACTGGGCAGTTGTCACTTCCGATGATGCTGTTCGACTCATAGATTCCATCCCCCTGCATTGTTTTCTTATCATTCTGACTTCTTTTTGGTATGATGAAAAGTACCAAAATCAATTTATCCATGGTATCAGAAAGGGGCAGGGTCTGGATGCTGACGATTTCCATTGATCATTCGGAAACGGCGGATTATATCTATCAGCAGATCTATCAGCACATAAAAGCGGCCGTTTTAAAGCGCAGCCTGATGCCTCATACAAAGGTGCCGTCTAAACGGGAGCTTGCCGAGACGCTGAAGGTCAGCGTAAATTCAGTGAATTCAGCTTATCAGCAGCTGCTTTCGGAAGGTTATTTATATGCAGTCGAAAGAAAAGGTTTTTTCGTGGAGGAAATTGATACGGTTTATCATGAAGAAGCGCCTTCGCTCCTATTGCCTGATGATTTGAAAGAGCGGGAGACGGATAAGAGCGGCTTGATTTCATTTTCACATATGAGCGTGGATACGGCGCATTTCCCCCTGAAAAGCTGGTTCCGCTGTGAGCAGAAAGCAGCCGCCCATTCATTTCATACGCTCGGTGAACTCGTCCATCCGCAAGGCTTATATGAAGTGAGGGCAACAATTTCGCGGCTTATTTCTCTGACAAGGGGCGTTACATGCCGCCCGGAACAAATCGTGCTCGGGGCGGGCACGCAAATGCTAGTGCAGCTGCTGACGGAACTGATGCCAAAAGACGCGCTGTACGCCATGGAGAATCCGGGATATATGAGAATGTACCGGCTGCTGCAAAACCTCGGGAAAAAGGTTGCGACGATCAGCCTTGATGAAAAAGGCATGTCCATGAACGAAATCGAAAAACGCCGGCCCTCTGTATTGATCACCACGCCTTCCCATCAATTCCCCTCAGGCGTGATCATGCCGGCTTCCCGGCGGATTCAGCTTTTAAACTGGGCCGCCGAACAGAACGGCCGCTTCATCATTGAAGATGATTATGACAGTGAATTTAAATATGACGCCGATACGATACCGGCGCTTCAAAGCCTTGACCGGTTTCAAAATGTCATCTACATGGGGACCTTTTCAAAATCCCTTTTCCCAGGTCTGCGCATCAGCTATATGGTTCTGCCGCCCGGGCTTTTGCGGACGTTCAAAGAGAGAGCGTATGACCTGCATACGTGCAGCACGCTTGCCCAGCTCGCGCTGAAAGAATTTATCGAATCAGGTGAATATCAGAAACATATTAAAAAGATGAAGCAGCATTATAAGAACATGCGGGAACGCCTCATTTCGGCTTTGGAAGAAACATTCGGAGAAAGAATCAGTGTAAAGGGCGCCAATGCGGGGCTTCATTTTGTCACTGAGTTTGACTGCGCCCGTTCAGAAAAAGAGATATTGGCACGGGCGGATGCAGAACAGCTCGACCTGTTTGCGATGAGCCGGTTCCGTCTGAAAGCAGGAGGCGATTCAAACAAACCGCAGCTTATCCTGGGGTTCGCCCGCCTGAAGGAGAGCGATATTCAAGAAGGCGTCCACAGGCTTTACCGGGCAGTTTTCGGTGCATAAAAAAACCCCCGGAATTCGGGGACTTATTTACCAGCGGTCCGGCTCTGTCTGCAAAATCGCCTCCAGCAGGCCGGGAAACGCCGCTTGTAAATCATCTTTGCGCAGGGAATAATAACGGTGCTTCCCGTCTATACGTACTTGGGCGACCCCCGCTTCCCGCAGCACTTTGAAGTGATGGGACAGCGTTGATTTAGCGACCCGGACATCAGCGCAGGTTCCGCACGTTTTTTCTGTTGTTTCCGCCAATTGTTTGACCAGCTCTAAGCGGAGCGGATCACTCAGAGCATGAAGAACCTTTGTCAGCTGTAAGCGTTCGGTTTCAGGATGGTTTGGAATGTTCATGAGTCAAATGTAACACAGATCATCGGCGGGTGACAATTTAGGCGGTGAGGGTTTTTCCTTTACCATTCGCAGCGAAACATGTTACAGTTAGTTCGATAATATTCGAACTATAACAAATTAACCCAATCAGGAGGAATAACCATGATCGTCTTACAGGCTTACATGAAAGTAAAAGCGGATAAACGCGAGGAATTTTTAGGAGAAGCACAATCACTTGTTCAGCATTCACGCGCGGAAGAAGGAAATGTGCAATACGATCTTTTCGAAAAAGTCGGTGAGGAAAATACATTCGTTATGCTTGAGCAATGGAAAGATGAAGAAGCGATGAAATTCCACAACGCAACTGACCATTTCCAAGGATTCGTGGCAAAAGCAAAAGAAGTGCTGAGTGCGCCGCTTGACGTCGTCCGCACAGAACTGTCAGAGTAACGAAAGGATGAATAACATGAACGAAGTCCTTCAAATATTAACAGACCACCGTTCCATCCGCAGCTACACAGATGAACCCGTATCGGATGAGCAGCTGGACCTTATCATCCAAGCAACTCAGGCAGCGCCGACTTCCATTAACGGCCAGCAATTTACCGTTATTGCGGTGAAAGATAAGGAACGGAAGAAAAAAATATCCGAATTGGCGGGTGGCCAGCCGTGGATTGACCAAGCGCCGGTTTTCCTTTTATTCTGCGCTGATTTTAACCGCGCCAAAATTGCGCTTGAAGAATATAATGATACACCGCTTGAGATCACGAACGGTTTAGAGTCCGTTCTAGTCGGAGCCGTAGATGTCGGGATTGCGCTGGGTACGGCAACGGCTGCGGCTGAATCAATGGGACTCGGCACTGTGCCGATCGGCGCCGTGCGCGGCAAGCCGGACGAACTCATTGAATTGCTGAAACTTCCGAAATACGTTTTCCCGGTTTCCGGTCTCGTCATCGGCCATCCGGCAGACCGCTCCGCGAAAAAACCGCGTCTGCCGCAAGCAGCCGTTCTGCATCATGAAACGTATCAAGAAGAAGATTTAAGAACCCATATCGAGGCCTATGACAAGCAGATGTCCGAATACATGAAAAAACGCACCGACGGACAGGAAACAAGAAACTGGTCACAAGGCATCACTTCCTACTATAAGCAGGTTTATTATCCTCACATTCGTGAAATGCTTGAAAAACAAGGATTTAAGACGGATAAATAAACGTATCAGCCTGCCGGAACACTCCGGCAGGTTTTTTCTATTTCTCAAACAAAAGCGTTGACACTATGTAAAAATTTTTGTTAATATTTTCATCATATACTCATTGGTTTTCTGTGAACCGATGGGTTTTCTATTGTGACGAAAGAAGGAATCTGGGCTTATGAATGATAAGAAAACGGATATTCTGCTGGCGGCAAGAAAGCTTTTTTCCGGGAAAAGCTTTTCGTCCGTTTCGATGCAGGCGATCGCAGAGGAGTGCAAAGTCTCCAAAGCGTCTTTATATAAGCTGTTTGAATCAAAGGAAGACCTGCTCCTGGAGCTGCTCGATTTTAACCAGAAACAGATGGTAGCCGCGGCTTCATTATTGAATGAAGAAACAAGCCTCTCCCCTGAGGAACGGTTTGCCAAAAAACTGATGGCTGAGCTTGAAGGCTTCAGGCGCAATCAGCAATTTTTTAATATGCTGATGTACGGAAGCCCCTCTTCCATTAATGAGCGGGTAAAACGGCATATTCACAGGGCCCGCTCCACCTTTATCTGCTGGCATCGCGATTCACTGATTCAGACGTACGGCGAAGACATTATTCCTTATGTATGGGAGCTGGTGATCGTCCTGCAGGGGCTCCTGAGAGAATGCATCACGCTGATTAAGCTGGAAAAAGAACCGCTCGCCCTGGAGCCGCTCACGGAGTTTATCATCCGCCATCTCAATCTCATCGTCGAAAACAGGACAACCGAAACCGCTTTGCCTCAGGAGATGATTGACCTTTATATCGTCTCCGCTTCCTCATTTGAGCCGAAAGACAAAACCGTATTGCTGGCTGAAAGCCTGAAGGAACTGAAAGAAGCCGTCTCATCCCTTCCGGAGGAAAAATATGACGCCGCAGGACTCGCTTCCGCTGCGGCTATGCTGGAGAAAGAATCAGTGGACAAACAGCCGCGGGATTTTCTCATCAAAGCGCTCATCGGTTATTTGGAGCAGGCCGGACCGCTGCACCAGCCGCTTGCAGCCGTTAAAACATTGCTCAAACTATAAAGAAAGAAGGAATCAGCTTGAATAAGAGTATTAAAACTGCACCATACAACCGCTCTGTCATTGTCGGGATTCTTTTGGCGGGTGCGTTCGTCGCCATTTTGAACCAGACACTGCTTATTACGGCGCTGCCGCACATTATGAATGACTTCAATATAGACGCCAACAAAGCGCAATGGCTGACAACATCGTTTATGCTGACGAACGGGATTTTGATTCCGATTACCGCGTTTTTAATAGAGAAATTCACAAGCCGCACCCTCTTGATTTCCGCCATGAGTATTTTCACGGCGGGCACCATTGTCGGCGCATTCGCCCCGAACTTTCCGGTGCTCTTAACGGCCCGGATTATTCAGGCGGCCGGCGCCGGAATTATGCTGCCGCTCATGCAGACGGTATTTCTCACGATTTTCCCGATGGAAAAGCGCGGCCGCGCCATGGGTATGGTCGGCTTGGTTATTTCGTTCGCGCCGGCGATCGGCCCGACGCTTTCCGGATGGGCGGTCGAAGCATTCTCTTGGCGGTCTTTGTTTTATATTATCTTCCCGATCGCAGTCATCGATTTGCTTTTAGCGATTATTCTGATGAAAAACGTCACGACATTACGAGAAACACAGATTGATATTTTATCTGTGATCTTATCGACCCTCGGATTCGGCGGTCTGCTTTACGGCTTCTCAAGCGCCGGTTCATCAGGGTGGACCAGTGCTGAAGTGCTGACTTCGCTGCTTGTCGGAGCGGTCGCGCTGATTTTCTTTATCGCAAGACAGATGAAGCTCAAAAAACCGATGCTGGAATTCCGTGTGTTTTCTTTCGGGATTTTCAGCCTGACCACCCTGCTCGGAACGCTTGTTTTCGCGCTGCTGATCGGAACGGAAACCATTCTCCCGCTTTACACACAAAAAGTCCGGGGCGTATCCGCGTTTGATACCGGATTAATGCTTTTGCCGGGCGCGATTGTGATGGGGATGATGTCTCCGTTTATCGGCCGGGTGTTTGACAAAATCGGCGGAAAGGGCCTTGCGATGACCGGATTCTTCATCATCCTGCTCACGTCCCTGCCGTTTATGAATCTGACGGACTCGACGTCTCTCATTTGGATTGTCGTCGTTTATACCGCGCGGCTTTTGGGAACAGCCATGATTATGATGCCGGTGACGACAGCGGGTATCAACGCCCTGCCGCGCCACTTAATTCCGCACGGCACAGCCATGAACAATACCGTCCGACAAGTCGGCGGTTCTATCGGTACGGCGCTGCTAGTTTCCGTGATGAGCAGCCAGGCCGCGCACGCAAATGCGACAACTCCGGCAAACGCCGCCCTGCACGGCATGAATGCGGCATTTGTCGTAGCCGCCTGCATCGCGCTGGCCGGCTTCCTCCTATCTTTTATATTGAAGAAAAAACCGCGTCAGCCCGAGCAGCAGCAGGCCGTTACGCGGTAAACCAAAAAGAACCCGATCACGTATGTGACCGGGTTCTTTTTTTACTTCTCGATTCCGTCTTTAACTTCTTTCACCATTTGCGCCATGGATTCCAGGCCGCCTCCTGATAAATACCATGTAGCTGAATCAAGGTAGACAACATGGTTGTTTTTCACCGCTTTCACCGATTTTACATAATCATTTTCAACCACTTGTTTTGTTGAAGATTTTGTGCCGATCGCTGTTCCGCGGTCAACGACAAACATATAATCAGGGTTTGTTTTGGCGATATATTCATAAGAAATGCTTTGTCCGTGCAATGAGGCTTCGATGTTTTTGTCAGCCGGTTTGACGCCGAACACATCATGAATGAAGCCGTATCTTGATTTAGATCCGAACGCGCTGATTTTGCCGTCGTTCGCCATCACCACTAACCCGTTTTTATCCGTGCTGCTTGTCTTTTTCTTCAGATCCGCAATGGATTTGTCAATTTTCGCAAGCTTATCTTTCACTTCATTTTCTTTGTTAAAGATTTTGCCGATCACTTCGGTGTTGTGCTTGAATCTGTCAACGTAGTTTGTATAGTCATCATCAAGGTAAATCGTCGGCGCGATTTTTGAGAACTCTTTATAAGAATCAGATTGTCTGTGAGCGATAATGATTAAATCCGGGTCAATATCCGCGACTTTTTCAAAATCCGGTTCTTTTAAACCGCCTGTATTGGTGTATTTATCACTTTTATATGAAGATAAGTATTTTGGAATGTTTTGTTTCGGAAGCCCCGCCACATGATCCTGTAAACCCAGTTCATCCATCGTGTCCAGCATTCCGAAGTTGAATACGACGACTTTTTTCGGATTCTTCGGCACTTTGACGCCTTCTTTGTTCAGGTCATCTTTGATTGTGATTGTTTCTTTTGATTTGCCTGATGTTTTGTCCCCGTTTCCGCATGCAGAAACAACAAAAATCGTAACGAGCGCAATGAATAGCAATGCGAATTTTTTCATGATTTTCACCTCATCTGGTTTTTAAGAAAAGTACACACCGATCCGCTGACTGTCAATCTCTTGAATCGGGATGGTCATATCATAAATATCTTCAAGCACGGAGGTTTCAATGATCTCCTCCGCCGGCCCTTCTTTGACGATCCGGCCGTTTTTCAGTGCAACGATATGGTCTGAATATACGGATGCGAAGTTGATATCGTGAATCACTACGACGACCGTTTTTCCGAAGTCTTCCACAAGCCGCTTCAACAGCTTCATCATTTCAACGGAATGCTTCATATCTAAATTGTTCAGCGGCTCATCGAGAAAAATATAGTCCGTATCCTGAGCGATGATCATCGCGATAAACGCCCTCTGGCACTGGCCCCCGCTGAGCTGATCGAGATATTTATCCTTTAAGTCATCCAGCTTCATATAACTGAGTGCCTGGTTGATATGCACCCAATCTTCATCCGTCAGTTTCCCCTGGGAATACGGAAATCTGCCGAAGCTGACCAGGTCTTTAATCGTCAGCCTGATATTGATTTGGTTCGTCTGCTTCAGGATGCTGATTTTTTTTGCCAGATCGTTGCTTTTACAGGCCCCGATCTCTTGCCCGTCGACCGTGATTTCCCCGGAATCCGTCTTAATCAGCCGGCTCATGATAGACAGCAGCGTGCTTTTTCCCGCGCCGTTCGGACCGATAAATGAGGTGAGCCTGCCCTTTTGAATGGATAGAGACGTTTTCTCAAGGACGGTTTTCCCTCCGTATTGTTTGCTTACATTTTTGACCTCTACCATGATTTATTCTCCTTTAACAGCAGATAGATAAAATAAATCCCGCCGGCAAAATTAATGATGACGCTCAGCGTCGTGGAAAACGTGAACACTTTCTCCACGACGAACTGGCCCCCGACGAGCGCGACGATGCTGATCAGGACAGAACCCGCGATTAAATACGTGTGCCTGTAGGTTTTTAAAAACTCTCTCGCCAGATTGACGACAAGCAGTCCTAAAAACATAATCGGCCCGACAAGAGCCGTAGAGACAGACACAAGAATGGCGACGACAATGAGCATCTGTTTCACAAGCTTATCGTAATCAATCCCCAGGTTGACGGCGTGCTCCCTGCCGAGCGACAGCACGTCAAAAAACCGCGTGAACCGCCAGACATAAATGCCCGTCAGAAGAAAGACAGCACCGGCAAACCATAAAAGATCGGTGTTGATATTGTTAAAGCTGGCAAACATTTTGTCCTGAACAACCTGGAACTCATTCGGATCAATCAGCATCTGCATAAAGGATGACAGACTGTTGAACAGCGTGCCGAACACGACGCCGACAAGCAGAAGGAAAAACACGTTCCGCCCCTCGCCTTTAAACATGAGCTGATACAAAACGAGGGACAAGAGCACCATCAGCCCGACGGAGATGACGAAATTAAGATTTTTGTTCATCATGACGATATTCATTGAACCGAACAGGAACACGATGACGGTCTGAATGAGCATATACAGGGAATCGAGGCCTAAAATGCCCGGTGTCAGTATGCGGTTATTTGTAATCGTCTGGAAGATGACCGTTGAAAACGCGATCGCTCCTCCGGTGAGCATCATGGCAAGCACTTTGAAGCATCGTCTCGGCAGGGAGTATTCCCAATTGCCCAGTCCGTAGAACAGGAAGAATCCGATACATATCATGGCGAGCGCCGCCAGCAGCGTAATTTTTTTATTATGACTCATATGCTTTTCTCCTTAACAGCATATACAGGAAGATGCCGCTGCCGATAACACCGACCATCAGGCCGATGGAAATTTCGTACGGGAAGATGATCACCCTTCCCAAAATGTCGCAAAACAGCACAAAAACAGCGCCCAGCAGAGCGGTGTGAGGCAGGCTGCTCCTCAGGTTGTCCCCTTTGTAAATCGACACCATATTGGGAATGATCAAACCGAGAAACGGCAGCATCCCGACGGTCAGGATCACCAGTGAAGCGATGAGCGACACGATAATCAGACCGATATTAACGACGCGTTTGTATTTCAGGCCGAGATTGACGGAAAAGCTCTCTCCCATTCCCGCCACCGTAAATTTATCTGCATACACATAAGCGATGATCACCAGCGGGATACTCAGATATAAAAGCTCATACCGGCCTTTGACGACCAGTGAGAAATCTCCCTGCAGCCATGATGACAGGTTTTGGATCAGATCGTATTTATATGCGATAAACGTGGCGATTGAGCTGACAATATTCCCAAGCATTAAACCGACGAGAGGAATAAAAATCGCATCATTGAACTTGATTCTCTCGAGGATTTTCATGAAAAGGAAATTCCCCGCCAACGCGAAAACGAAAGCGATAGACATTTTCACAAGCGGACTCGCTGACGTAAAAAGCATTAATGAAATCAAGATTCCGAGCCTTGCCCAGTCCATCGTCCCCGCAGTCGTCGGCGATACAAATTTATTCCGGCTGATCTGCTGCATGATTAATCCGCAGATGCTCAGGCTCATGCCGGCGATGATAATGCTCACCAAACGCGGCAGCCGGCTGTCAAACAATGTACCTGCCTGTTCTTTATTTAAATGAAAAATATCCAGCGGCGACAAATCTTCTACACCGATAAATATAGAAGTACACGCCAAAACCGCCAGTAGCAAAAGTAAGTAACGTAGCTTCATGCTGCCTCCCTGCACCCATCACAAACGGTATGACTGATTGCCAAACAACTCCCATATATCCCACTCGTAATGATTATCATTATCAACGACAATTATAATCTTATCATCTTTCCAAGCGCAGTCAATACAGTTTTGCTTTCAAAAGCGGTCATCCGCGGGCCGTACACTAAATTATCTTACAATCAGTCTATCAAGAATTTGCAGGATTTTCTATAACCTTCATTTGGCTGCTTATCATTTTTTGCACATGATGACACGCTTGAGGGAAACAAATCTGACAAACAGCGGCAAAATTCCTCCATGAAAATACAAATGTTCTCCCCACGTAGAAAAAATCCTTGATTTACATGTTTGAAAGAGAGATAATAAAAATTAAATTTGTGAGAAAATTTAAATATTAGGGGATGTAAATCATGAAAGTTGTAAAATTCGGAGGCAGCTCTCTTGCGTCAGGAGCCCAGCTTGAGAAAGTGTTTCAAATCGTGACGGCTGATCCCGCGCGGAAAGCCGTCGTCGTATCGGCACCGGGAAAACGCTTCTCGGACGATACAAAGGTGACGGATCTGTTAATCCGCTGTGCGGAGCATTATTTGCAAAAAGGTGCAGCGCCCGAGCTTGCCGAAACGGTCATTGAACGGTACGCCGCCATCGCGCGTGAGCTGAACCTGGATTTCTCTATTATAGAAAGAATCCGCAGTGACCTATTCGCTCTTTTAAACAGCTGTAAAACCAATCCCGAACAATATATGGATGCGGTGAAGGCGAGCGGCGAGGACAACAACGCGAAGCTGATCGCAGCCTACTTCCGACGGCAGGGCGTGAAAGCGGAATACGTAAGTCCGAAAGAAGCGGGGCTGTTTGTGACGAATGAACCCGGAAGCGCGCAGGTGCTCCCTGAGTCTTATGATCATTTGTACCGTCTGAGAAACCGTGAAGGCTTGATCATTTTTCCGGGATTCTTCGGTTACACGAAGGAGCATGAGATTGTGACGTTTTCCAGGAGCGGTTCTGATATTACCGGCTCCATTCTCGCCAGCGGCTTAAAAGCCGACCTGTACGAAAACTTTACTGATGTGGACGCCGTCTATTCCGTCAACCCGTCAATCGTGCGGCATCCGAAAGAAATTAACGAACTGACGTATCGGGAAATGCGTGAGCTCTCCTATGCCGGATTTTCCGTTTTTCATGATGAAGCGCTGATTCCCGCATTTCGGGCCGGCATCCCCGTTCAGATTAAAAATACGAATAATCCGGATGCGAAAGGAACGCGGGTCGTCAGCAGCCGTGACAATACGAACGGGCCAGTCATCGGCATCGCAAGCGACACGGGCTTTTGCAGCATTTACATAAGCAAATATTTAATGAACCGGGAAATCGGTTTCGGCCGCAAAGCCCTTCACATTTTGGAGGAAGAAGGATTGACGTATGAACACGTTCCATCCGGCATTGACGACATCACGATCATCCTTCGGCACAATCAGATGGACTCAGAACTGGAACACAGGCTCGTCACCCGCCTGAAGCAGGAACTTCAAGCAGATGAAGTCACAGTCAGGCACAATCTGGCGCTGATTATGGTCGTCGGGGAAGCGATGCGCCATAATGTCGGCACAACCGCCAGGGCATCCAAAGCCCTGTCGGAAGCCGGTGTCAACATCGAGATGATCAATCAAGGGTCATCGGAAGTCAGCATGATGTTCGGAGTGAAAGAAGAACAGGAAAAACACGCGGTGCGTGCGCTGTATGACGAATTTTTCGCCGGAGTCTTACTCTCATAGGACACCGCCTCTTTTTTCTCTTGTCCACTAATATCCCTTACAAAGCAGCTTCTTTTACATATTGTATGGTATAGACAATATGGAGGTGAAGCTCATGTCAGGATATTCTGGAGTCAGCTCTTTCGCTTTGATCGTTGTTTTATTTATCCTGTTGATTATTGTAGGTACTGCCTTCGTTGGCGGTTTCTAAACATCACTCCGTCTATATGAGGACGCTGCGGGTTTTGACCTGCGGCGTTTTCTTTTGTTTTCCGCCGCTGTCCAAGTCCGGCCGCGCAAAAAAGACTGCCGAGAACATTCTCGGGCAGTCTTTTCCTTTGTTCAGGTTATTTTCTTCTCACGTCATTCCTCTTTCAGCTACATGGAATTCAGCCTGATCTGTCTGGCCTGCACCTGTCACTGTAAAAATCGCGGCGGCTGCTAAACAAATAACAAACCATTTAGATTTCAATTTCATACAAACCCTCACTCCTTTGTATTTGTTTCCTTGCCTCTTCGACTTTCAGAAAATAGTCAGAAGAAATTTTAAAGCAATTTTGTTCATAGTAATATTTAGCTGCTTCTAGTGCTAAATCCTCTATATCGGCGTATAAATTTTTATCTTCCAGGTAACGGAAACACGCGCTGATTGTTTCCTCATCCGGTTTCGCCTGATACAGAGCCTGCAGCCATTCGAATTTTACCGTATAAACGGGATCGTCTGTTTCTTTAGCATATTCATATCCCCGCTTGTGATATTCCGACGCTTTTTCTTTTTTTCCGAGTTTAAAGTAAATGAGTGTGATTAGAAAATATGCTTGAGGAAGAGAATTGACGATTCTTTGTGATTCAAATGTATCGACCGCCCGTTCAAAGTACGGAATCGCTTCGCCGATGCGGTCCTGATTGTAGTAGCACAGTCCGAGGTTATACAGCGCCCTCCCGACAAGCTGCGCTTTTTGTTCTTTTTCGGCCATTTGCAGAGCGTGCTGAAAATGTTTGGCCGCCTGTTCAAAGCGCCTTTCATCCATTAAATTGACGCCGAATACAAAATGGCATTGAATGATCCGGACGTTATATGTGTCCTGCTCTACGTAAATTTCATAAGCGTTTTTTATATGTATCAAAGAAAAATACGTTTGTTTCATATGATAATAAGCTTCGGCCACTTTAAAATAAAACTCCGCCCGTTCCACGTGGTCCGATACGAAGGCCAGTTTTTTCTCAGCTTGTTTATAATATGTAATCGCTGAGATAAATTCTCTTTTATCAAATTCAAACATGCCTTTGAAAAAGTTGACGTAATAATCGAGAAGTCCTTTGAGGCCGGCCTGGCTGTTATCAATGTTATCAAGAATTTCCGACAGGGTCGGCTGGTCTTCTATCTTCAGTTTTTCCAACGGCTCCAAGTAGTCCAGCATCAGCTGATGGCGAAATTCCATGAGGGAATAATAAAGCACTAAGTTCGAA
This sequence comes from Bacillus sp. GW821-FHT11D08, assembly GCF_058808515.1. Lineage (NCBI taxonomy): Bacteria > Bacillati > Bacillota > Bacilli > Caryophanales > Bacillaceae > Bacillus > Bacillus sp. GW821-FHT11D08. The sequence goes on along the minus strand of NZ_JBXARS010000009.1, from coordinate 19,649 downwards.
TCAGGCTCCATATGGTCAAGCTCTTGTTTGATCTCGGCCTTCAAGATCTCCGCATCCGGCACGCTGAATGTTCTGATGTATCGATACCACTCGTTAATTTTCTGCCCGACTGCTGAAGAAGGAATTAACCCGCTCTTCATTCCTTCACCCTCCCCATCCAAGACCTGTTTACCAGTTATTTTATCACGTTTCCGTCTCTTTCCATCCCGAAAAACACGCAAACTTTGTTTCGGCAGAGCGCAATTTTCCGAGTGGAGATAAAACAGACGGCGGCCAGACGGGGCCGCCGGTTTCAAGATGATTCATTTTTCGTATTCAGCGGAAGGCGGATTGTAAAGGTCGTGCCTTTTCCTTTTTCGCTGTCAATATCTATCGTGCCCTTGTGCATTTCGACGAGCTGCCTGACGATGGAAAGGCCGAGTCCGTATTCGCCGTATGCCGTATTCGTCCGGGACACATCCGCCTTATAAAACCGCTCCCATATATGCTCAATTTCCTCTTTGGAGATGCCGATCCCGGTGTCTTCGATTTCAATCACCGTTTCTTTATAGCCTTCATACCCGCGCAGCGTGATGTCTCCCTTTTGCGTAAATTGAATGCTGTTTTTCGTGATGTTGACGAGAATCTGGATCAGCCTGTCATAATCGGCGAATACTTTGACGCCGTCCTCCACTTGAATCCGCAGCTGATTTTGCTTTTCCTCCGCCTGCTGATTGAGATGCTCTTTAATAATTTCAAACACCTCGATGAGCGGCAGACTGAGCTTGTCCAGTTTGATTTGCTGGGATCTGATTTTTTCATAATCCAGGTTTTCTTTCACGAGCCTGAGCATCCGCTTCGTTTCTTCGCTGATCAGCGAGAAGCATTTCTCTTTATCTTTTTCCGGGATGGTGTTGCTGTTAAGCCCCTCCACAAGTCCGTTAATGGTCGTCAAAGGCGTTCTCAGCTCATGGGAGACATCGGCGATAAATTGGCGCCTCCGTTTTTCAAGGCGGTCAATCTGCTCTCTCGATTGCTTCAGATTTTTGGCCATGATGTTGAAATCGGACGCCAGCATGCCGATTTCATCGCCGCCGCTGTTTTTAAGAGAAATATCATAATCACCGGATGCCACTTTTCCGGTCGCATCCCGCAATGTCTGAATCCGCTTGACGTGAAATTTAGATAAAAGCCAGCTCAGCAGAATCGTGATGATAAGGGTGCTGATGATCGCGTAAAACATATAGCGGTTGACCTGGCTGATCATCTGCTCGACCCCTCTGACGGGAGACACGAGCAGCACCGCGCCTTTAAATTGATCGTTGATAAAAAGCGGCTTTGCGACAAGCGATACTTCTAAACCTTCTGTATTAAAACGGTTCATCTCCGCTCTGATCTGAACGGTTTTCCCTTGCTTCAGCATGTGCCACTCTTTACTTTTCAGCTTCTCGCGCGGCGGCATATCGTCAGGAAAAAAGTAAGGCCGCTGATGTTCATCGAAAATAATAAACCTGGTCTCGCGCGTTTTTAACATGTCCTGATACGGATACAGGCGGCGCAGATCAAGATCGCGGCCGTTCAGCTCACTTGTGATCTGCTGGGCGTAAGATGACAGCTCATCCACTTTATTTTGATACGCAAAATCTTTCACAAAGTGCGAAAACAGGGAAATGATGATGAAAAAGGCCAAAATCAAAATGCTGACATGACTTAACAGCAGCTGATATAAGTATTTAATCCTCATCAAATTTGTATCCTACCCCCCACACCGTGTATAAAAACGGTTTTTCCTCACTGGACAGTTTTTTGCGCAGCCGTTTAATATGAACATCAACCGTACGTTCATCGCCGTAAAATTGATAGCCCCACACCTGCTCAAGCAGCTGCTCTCTCGAAAAGACCTGGCGCGGGTTTTGTGCGAGATAAAAGAGCAGATCGAATTCCTTCGGCGTCAGATTCTCGACAGGTTTTCCGTGCAGAAACACTTCCCGCGTCTTCTTATTGATTGAAAAACACGCCGTTTCGATCAAGTCGTCGCTTTTTACGGCCTGCCCCGTCGCCCGGTATCTTCTGATCACCGCTTTAATCCGCGCTACTAGCGTCAGCGGGCTGAACGGCTTGGTGACATAGTCGTCCGCCCCCATTTCAAACCCGATCACCTGATCAGACTCCGTGTCCTTTGCGGTCAGCATAATAATCGGCACACTGCTCGTCTCTCTTATTTTCCGGCAGATCGTCACTCCGTCCATTGATGGAAGCATAATGTCCAGAATGACCAAATCCCAGTCCTCTTCCGTGAAACGCTGATAGCCTTCCACTCCGTCATGGACAAATTCGGCTTCAAATCCTTCTTTAAAAAAGAACATTTCCGTCATGGTGCATACGCTTATATTGTCTTCTATCATTAATATCTTCATTGGTTCCTCCGCTTATCTTCACGCTTTTTCTTATAATAGCACCATTTTACCCGGGTGTTTTCGGGTTTCACAATTGTTAGTTTTTATTTCATCACCCGGAAATAGTTTGTTCATATTTTTTTCATACATTTCTCCTACTATATACATATCGGATGGCCGGTGCTAAAGAAGGCCGGTTTTACAAGATCTGACACCCACACGGAGGAACAGACATGAACTTTATAAAAAGAGCCTTTTGGAGCATGAAGGCAAAAAAGGGAAAAACATTTTTGCAGCTGGTTGTGTTTTCAGTGATTTGCATTTTTGTCCTGTCCGGTCTTACGATCCAGTCAGCGGCAAAGAAATCAAGCGAACTGGCAAGGCAGCAGCTCGGCGGGAGCGTCACACTCCAGGCTGACCGCCAAAAGCAAATGGCGCAGCAGCAAAAAGACGGTGAAAAGAGGACGTTTGAATCAACGCCGATTTCCGTCTCAGATGCCAAGAAGCTTACATCTTTACAGCATGTTAAAAATTACAACTTCCTCACGACAGCGTCAGCAAATGCAGAAAGCTTTGATGCGATAAAAAGCTCAGGCGAATCAGCCGATAACAGTTCCGGCGACGGCCGTTTTCAAGGCGGCGGAAGACAGATAATTTCAGCGGATATTTCGATCGAAGGCGTGCTCTCTACGGCATTGCTTGATGATTTCACAGGCGGGAGCTCAAAAATCACTGACGGACGCGCCATCACAAAAACAGATGCGGACGCAAAAGTCGCCGTGATTAATGAAACGCTGGCAGATCAAAACAAGCTGAAGGTCGGCGGCTCCATTACCGTTTCCTCAGCAGCGGATGATTCTGTGAAAACGAAGCTTAAAATTGTGGGAATCTATAAAACAACATCATCAGGAGACGATCAGGCACAGCATTTTTCATTCTTAAATCCTGACAATAAAATCTATACGCCTTACACCGCCGCGGCGGCGTTAAAAGGGTCTGATAACAAAAACAAAATCAGCTCAGCTGTTTATTATATGGATGATGCCAAATATATTGACTCATTCGTTGCGGCTGCGAAAAAAACATCTATAGATGATAAAACCTACGCGCTGACGACAAATGATCAGGTGTATCAGCAAATGGCCGGCCCGATTGAAAATGTCGCGTCATTTTCTAAAAACGTGGTATACCTTGTATCCATCGCGGGCGCGGTCATTCTCGGGTTGATCGTGATGATGTCGATCAGGGAACGCAAGTATGAAATGGGTGTCTTGATGGCGATCGGCGAAAAGCGCTGGAAGCTCATCGGACAATTCTTAACGGAAATTCTGGTTGTCGCCGTTATTGCCATCGGGATCGCATCCGTCACGGGCAGCCTTGTGGCGAATCAGCTCGGAAATCAGCTTCTTTCCCAGCAGGTCAGCTCAGCCGATGATTCACAGCAGCAAACAAGCGGCTGGGGCGGCATGTTCGGTCAGCATTCATCCGGCGCGGATGTCATCAGTACAATGCAGGTAAACGTCTCGCTGAATGACCTTCTGATTCTTGGCGGGATCGGCGTCGCAATTGCCGTCATCGCCACATTACTGCCGTCTGTATCAGTCATGCGGCTTCACCCTAAAACGATCCTGACCAAGCAGGAATAAGAGGAGGCAGCATAATGAGCCTATTAACCTTTCAACAGACCGGCTACTGGTACCAAGATAAATCACAGCCGCTGTTTCAGGATATAACGATCAGCTTTGAAAAAGGGAAGTTTTATACAATTGTCGGCGCCTCCGGAACGGGAAAAACAACGTTTCTGTCTCTGGCGGGCGGCCTTGACACACCTAAAGAGGGAAGCATCCTTTATAACGGAGAAGACATCTCCAAAATCGGATTAACCAAATTCAGAAATCAATATGTCTCTATCGTCTTTCAATCTTATCATCTGATCCCGTATATGACGGCGCTCCAGAATGCCACAACGGCGATGGAGATTACCGGCTCTAAGGAGAACAACAAAGATGCGTTCGCGCTCAGCATGCTGAAAAAAGTCGGCATCACCGAACAGCAGGCCCGTCAGCGGGTGCTGACATTAAGCGGCGGACAGCAGCAGCGCGTTTCAATTGCGCGGGCTTTCAGCTGTGACACGGATTTGATTTGCGCGGACGAGCCGACGGGAAATCTCGACGAGGATACGTCAAAGGAAATCGTCCGGCTCTTTCAGGATCTGGCGCATAAAGACGGCAAATGCGTCATCATGGTTACGCACGACGAACAAATTGCCAAAGTGTCTGATATCAACATCCGCTTATCAAGAGGAAGTTTCACGGTTAAAGAAAACGGCACGGCCGTTTCCTGATACCGCGCCCCTGCCAGCGCAGACAGGGGCGCACCCTATATCCGCCTATTCAATAGAAGTGAACGTAAAAAGAGCGAGGGCTGCATCCCCTCGCTCTTTTTATTTATATCAGCTGTAAATAACGGCCAATATTTGATTGTCCGGCGGCTTTGATCAATTCTTCCGCCTTTTCCTCTTCCCCAGGCAAAGCGAGCCGGAGTTTGTCTTCAATGTCTTTTTCAGAAAGACCGTTTCCCGGCGCTCCCTTCGGACAGTCGATACGTGTTTCATAGACATGACCGCCGGAAGCCGTGACCCGTACAATTGTAAAACGGCCCTTCGGAACGGCGTTGTCAGCCGGCTGAATTTGGTCATCGCAGCTGCGGTGAATCCGCTCAAATCCTTTTTGAAGGGATTCCGGAATCGGCTCGGATGTGAAATGTTCAACTGAAAAATCCTTACCGTGCAAAGCTAAGGTGATCACATATTCCACGCTGAACCGCCCCGCTTCGCCTGTTTTCGGACGCCGTTCTGTCAATGCGGCGTCCCCGCCCGGCGGATAAATCACGTCGATCCGTTCCGTTTGGCCGAAAGTGAGACCATGTTCGGCCTTCAGCTTGAGAATGGCGTCCGCCGCATGATGAGCCGCCGAGCAAAACGGATAAACCTTAAACCAAAGTCCCGGGCTCACAATCCGCCAAGGTTTTCCCCACCCGTTTACAAGCAGGGTTTCTGCCCGTTCAAGATCGCCGTACAGTCCGAAAAAACCTTTCTCCCCGTCAAGCGCATGAGCTGAGCCGCCGAAACCGGCCTTTGCAAGCTTTACGGCGAACAACCCGGCTTGAGCGGCCAGTCCGGCGTGGAGCGGCTTCATTTCTGTCCCGAATTGCACTCTCATGCCTCCGGAGCGGGCAGCCGCAAACCCGATCGCCGTCTGCAATTGGGTTTGATTCAGATTCTCCGAGAATCCGACGGCGCATGCGGCCGCAATGGCACCTAACGTTCCTGTATTATGCCAGCCTTTCTCGTAATGATGCCTTCCAGCTGACTCGCCGAGCCGCGCCATCACTTCGATTCCCGTCACATAAGCACCGAGAAAACGGCTTTTGTCTATACGGCCGGCTGATGCGGCTGCAATCAAAGCCGGAAGGATGACTGCGCTCGGATGTCCTCTTACATCAGAATGAACATCGTCAAAATCAAGCGCATGTGCGATGAATCCGTTAATGAGCGCGGATTGGGACGGCGTGGTTTTTTGATTTCTGCCGATAAGCGGCGCTATCGGCACCCCGCCTTCTTCTTCGGCCAGTTTTACCAGCTTTTCAACTCCTTTATCCCGTCTCCCCGCAAAAGCTGCCGCTGTAAAATCAAGCAGTCCTTTGCGCGCTTCTTTCATCGCTTCAGCGGATGTTTCCGGCACAGACGACATGACGGCCTGAGCAAGCCCGGCCGTCAGATTTTCCGTATTCATTTCGTCTGCTCCAATACATTGACGGCAAGCCGGGCGAAAAACTCAGCCGCTGCCGGGAGCGCTTTTTCGTCGAGTGTGAAGGCGGGATGGTGCCATTCTTCCGTTCCGTTTGTTCCCATCCAGACGAAGAAGCCGGGGATTTTTTCTTGATATAATGCGAAGTCTTCCCCGCCGGGCGACTGTTCTGCCCGAACGGTCTGAAGCCCGAGGCTTTCAGCCGTTTGTTCCGCCGCCTGTATGAAACGGGCGTCGTTCATCACTGACGGAAGGTAAGGATACCAGCGGAAATCAGCCTCTGCCCCGAATCCGGCTGCGATTCCTTCGGCAACCCGCTTCATATGTTTCGGAACAGCGTCACGCGCTTCCTTTTGAAACGTCCGGACGGTGCCTTCCATTTCAACATGGTCCGGGATGACATTCCAAGAGCTGCCGCCTTGAACTCTTGTGATGCTGACGACAGCATTATAAAGCGAGCTGATATTTCTGCTGACAACTGATTGCAGGCCGCCGATGATCTGTCCTGCCGCCTGAATCGGATCAATGCTGTTATCAGGGATTCCGGCGTGGCCGCCTTTTCCTTTAACAGTGATTTCAAAGCGGTCGACACTCGCCATCAGCGGGCCTTCTTTCAGACCGACCGTGCCGACGGGGAGGTCAGGTTTGTTATGCATGCCGAATATCGCCGATACACCGTCAAGCGCGCCGGCTTCAATGACCTGTCTTGCTCCGGCGGCGATTTCTTCCGCGGGCTGAAAAATAAACCGCACCGTTCCTTTCAGCTCATGCTTTCTCTCATTTAATAAAAAAGCCGTGCCGAGGATAGATGCCGTATGGAAATCATGGCCGCAGGCGTGCATCACGCCGCTGTTGCGCGAAGCAAACGGAAGGTTTGTTTTCTCTTCGATCGGCAGTGCGTCGATGTCCGCTCTGACGGCGATGACGGGGCCGCTTTTGTCTCCTTTGATTTCAGCGATCACTCCGGTTTGAAGTTTCGGCATATCAAGAACCGTGATTCCTTCTTCCTCCAGCCAGCGGCGGATTTTATTCGTCGTTTCGTATTCCTCGCCTGACAGCTCAGGGTGTTCATGAAGGTCGCGGCGGATATTGATTAAACGTTTGTTTAATGATTCATACGTTTCATTTGCCATTTCTTCTTCTTCCCTTCTTAGACAAGTTCGGCGGGCTCTCCCACTTGCTTAATGAATTTTTTCGTCCGTTCGTTCTGCGGATTGTCAAACAGCTCTTCCGGCGTTCCCTGTTCGATGATGCGTCCGTCCGCCATAAAAATAACTTTGTCGGCCACTTCACGAGCAAAAGCCATCTCATGCGTGACGATGATCATGGTTGTCTGTTTTTCGGCAATTGATTTGATGACTTGGAGCACCCCGGCTACAAGCTCAGGGTCAAGGGCCGAAGTCGGTTCATCCAGTAAAATCGCGTGAGGATCAACGGCCAAGGCGCGCGCAATCCCGATCCGCTGCTGCTGTCCGCCTGACATCGTAATCGGGTAGCTGTCCGCTTTGTGTTCTAAACCGACTTGCCGCAACAGATCCATACCGATCTGTTCCGCTTCTTTTTTCGGTTTCTTTTGCGCGGTGATCAGCGCCTCTGTCACATTTTGCAGGGCGGTTTTGTTTTTGAACAGGTTGTAATTCTGAAACACCATCGCCGTCTGCTGGCGAAGCTTATGAACGTCTTTGCGCGAATAGGACGCTGCATTCAGCTTTGCATCACCGATTTCAATGATGCCGTCATCCGGGCGCTCCAGCAGATTCAAACAACGGAGGAGCGTTGATTTTCCCGAGCCTGACGGGCCGATGATGGCCGTGACTTCGCCGCTTTTGATCTCAAGGTCGATCCCGTCAAGTACGGTAAGGTCTTTAAATGCTTTTCGAATATGTCTGACTTGTATCATCCTGAGCCTCCTCCTATGTGCGATAAGGCTTGCTGATCGCCCGTTCGAGCAGATCCTGCAGCACACTGTAAATAATCGTAAGAATCCAGTACATGACCGCGACGGCTAAATACGTCTCAAAATATTTGAGGTTGCCTGATGCGTACATTTTTCCTTGGGCGAACATTTCCATCACTCCTAATGTAAAGGCGAGCGATGTTTCTTTTAACAGGCCGATAAACGTATTTCCCGTCGCGGGAAGCGCGTTTCTGACGGCTTGCGGGAAAATGATTCGTCTGTACGCCTGGGATTTTGTCATTCCGACAGACAGACAGGCTTCAAGCTGCCCCTCATCGACTGAATTGAGCGCCGCGCGGAAGATTTCAGCCAAGTAGGCGGCATTCTTCAGGCTTAACCCGATAATCGCCGCAGTTAACGCCGTCATCTTGCTCATTCCGGGAAACAGCTGAGGCAGGCCGTAATAAATTAAGAAAAGCTGGACGAGCGTCGGCACGCCCCGGAAAAATGAAATATACACCTTTGACAGCTGGTGAAGCACAGGAACACGATTTTTTGTGATAAGCGCTAATATAAGGCCGCCGATCACGGCAAATACCATGGCCGCGACGGCCATTAGTAATGTGATCGGCAAGGCTTCGATTAACGCGGGAAAAGCTGAAAACATAAATCCCCAATCAATGCTGTTCATTCTCGATTTTCACCGCCGTTTCTTAATGCTTTGCTTCTGTTGTGATATCTTCTTTAAAGTACTTTTCAGACAGCTTTTTCAGCGTGCCGTCTTTTCGCAGGTCTTCAATGGCTTTGTTTACTTTTTTGCGGATTTTATCGTGAGCCGCATCTTTCGCAAACGGGAAAGCGACTTTTTCATAGACAATCGGGTCTCCTGCTAATTTCAGAGGCAGACCGGTCTTTTTGATCTGGGCGATCAGGACGCTGCGGCTGTTTACATAAGCGTCAACCCGTCCGTAAGCCACGTCTTTCAGCGTGCCTTCTTGTGTTTCATACGTTTTCATATTGATTTTTTTATCCGGGTCCTTGCTCTCAAGGTTTTTCGCGTGGTTTGAGCCCAGAACGGCCGCCACTGTTTTTCCTTTTAGATCGTTGACTGATTTGATGTCTTTGTTATCGTTTTTGACGACGATTTGAGTGCCCGCATACGAATACGGTTCTGTGAAGTTATACGTTTTCTTGCGTTCGTCCGTGACAGCGACCTGGTTAGAGATGGTGTCGAGTTTGCCGGTCTGGAGCTCTCCCATCAGACCGCTGAATTCAAGCAGCTTCCAGTCCAGCTTCATGTTGATTTTTTTCGCGACGGCTTCCATGACATCCACGTCAAAGCCGGTCAGCTTGCCGTTTTCTTTATATGCGAACGGATAGCTTTGTCCCGTGGCGCCGACATGCAGTACGTTATCGCCGCCTTCGCTTTCTTTTCCGTTTCCGCATGCTGATAAGACCGCCAAAAGCGCGGCAGACAGCAGCAAAGCCCATGTTTTCTTCTTCATTAAAATCCCGCCTTTTCCTATTAATATGTTAATCCTGCAATTGTTTTTTTAAATAAATGGTGATGTGCCCTTTTCCTAGATCCTTTTCGCCTGCACGGACGTAGCCTTTTCGCTCATACATGCCGATCAGCCACGGATGCTTATCCGCTGTGCCCAGTGACACGAAAGGCGCTTTTAATGTATCGCGGAGCACTGTATTCTCCAGCCACTCCAGCATGTCTGAGCCCGTCCCTTTTTTTCCGGTTTCAGGATCGACGGCAAACCACCAAATATGAGGAACACCGTACGGCCCGGGATTAGGCCCCCACGGCATCCGCAGAGAAATCGTCGCCAGAATCCGGCCGTCTTCCTCCAAAACGTAACAGGCGTTTTTTTGTATGTTATTCAAAACGAGTTCTTTATCCGCCGTGGCAGCGGCAAAGTTGATGCCGAGCTTGCGGATCGGTTCATACGCCCGCAGTGTCAGTGAAAGCAGCTCATCAGCGTCTGCCTCCGTTGCGAGCCGGTATTGTCTTGACATGATGAGCCCTCCTTTAGTCGGCATATCGGTTTGCCGGTTTTTCCAGTCCGAAATGTTCTCTGAGCGTCGTTCCTTCATACTCTTTTCTGAACACGCCCCGTTCTTGTAAAATCGGAATCACTTTGTCTACAAAAAGAGTGAGACCTTCAGGCAAAAGCGGCGGCATGATGTTGAAGCCGTCACAAGCTTGTTTTCCGACCCATTCTTCCATCTTATCGGCAAGCTGTTCTGGCGTTCCGACAAAGATATGATGGCCTCTTGAACCCGCCACATATTTGTACAGCTCGCGGATGGTCATGTTATCGCGTTTGGCCATCTCCTGAACGAGCTTGAAGCGGCTTTTAACGGCATTCGACGCATCCGCATCCAATTCAGGCAGCGGGCCGTCAAGCGGGCAGGCGGAAAGGTCGACGCCGCCCAGATAGTTTTGCAGAATGTTCAGTCCGACAGACGGAATGATGAGGTCTTGGAGCTCTTCATATTTTGCCTGCGCTTCTTCTTCGGTATCGGCGATAACGGGAAAAATTCCCGGCATGATCGCGATTTTTTCAGGATCACGGCCGAAAGAAGCCGCTTGTTCTTTAATAGATTGATAGAATTCCTGCGCGGACTCCAAATGATTTTGCGCGGTAAAAATGACCTCCGCCGTTTTGGCGGCCAGCGCTTTTCCGTCTCCTGATGATCCGGCCTGAATAATGACCGGGCGCCCTTGAGGTGTGCGGGCAACATTTAACGGCCCTCTCACGGAGAAATATGTTCCTTTATGGTTCAATTCATGCATTTTGTCTTTATCGAAAAATGCTCCTGATTCTTTGTCACGGATAAAGGCGTCTTCCTCCCACGAATCCCATAATCCTTTGACGACTTCAACGAATTCTTCCGCGCGCTGATATCTGAGATGGTGCTCAAGATGCTTTTCGCCGCTGAAATTAAGCGCGGTCGATTCAATCGAAGATGTGACGACATTCCAGCCCGCGCGGCCGTTGGAAAGATGATCAAGCGATGCAAATTGTCTCGCGATATGGAACGGTTCGCTGTATGTGGTAGACGCGGTCGCCGTCAGACCGATGCGGGATGTGACCTGAGCGAGCGCCGACAGAAGCGTAAACGGCTCAAAGCGCGTCAGCACATTCGGATGTGATTTGCCGTCTATTGATAAACTGTCCGCCAAGAACAGCATGTCCAATTTTCCCCGCTCCGCTGTTTTCGCCAGTTCTTTGAAATAATCCAAATTCATGCTCGCGTCCGCCGGTGCCTGAGGATGTCTCCAAGAAGCGACATGATGGCCGGTGCCCGCGAGAAACACACCGAGTTTGATTTCTTTTTTCTTTGTCATGATGGATCTCCTTCTATTCTGAAATACGGTTCGGAACATATTAACACCACTAAACCTATATTTCCTAGTAATTTTATAAGAATAAATCAAAATGTACAATTGTCAGGCAAGTTTGTCAATGCATTAAGACAAAAATCATGATTTTAAAAAAACCCGGCCCACCGGCCGGGTTATTTCTTCGAAACTGTATAGACGGTCCCTTTGACCTTTTTCTTAATAACGGCAATGATAAGCAGCAAAACGGGGAACAGCACTTGAAACGGAAGATGAATATAGATCGGCACAATGTTTAAGCCTTCATTCATATGTTCCGAAAAATTGCTTGCGATGCTGATGGAGAGAATCAGCACCCCCAATCCGACCGGGAAGGCCAGCTGGGACGGATTTTTTTCTTTAAACAGCGTGGACACGCCCACGACAACCGCATATGTAAAAAGGCTGACTTTGAAAAAACCGCCGATGACGAGCACGAGCATGAAAAAGACATCCAGCCGGTCTAAAAACTCTTCCACTTTAATTGTCTGTATGGTGCTCAGCAGCGGAAATTGAGAGCGGAGCATTAAGTTGACGTCCAGCACACAAATATTAATCGCCACTGACATCGCCAAAAACAGGCCGCTGATGATAATCGCCAGAAATCCGGTTTTCTTCACCTTTTTCCGATCTTTTAAATAAGGGAAAATCATGACAAACACGATTAATTCACCGAACGGGATGAACATCGTCTGTTTAAACACGGAAGAAATGACCGTTCCTGCACCCTCCGCTAAAACGGGCTGGAGAAATCTGAGGTTTATCGTGCCTGAGCTGATAATGAGGATCAGCCCGACGGCTGTCAGGAAATACATAATGCCAAACAGCAGCTCGCCGGCTCTCGCTATCACTTCAATTCCCTTTCTGACCGCAAATATCGCGGCGATCATCAGCATGGCATTCACAATTAAAAGCGGCGTGTCCTGGTAGGCGAAGGTGACAAGCATTTCGCCAAAATCCCGCAATACGCGGGCGGCGATATAAGCAAAATAGAGAATATAAAGAAGGGAGACCGCCCAGCTCAGATGTCTGCCGATCAGTTCGTTCATGTAATCTCTCGGAGAAGACTCAGGAAAAAATTGATACAGCGCCTGATAAACGTAGAAAAGTCCGAGACCGATAACGCACCCGAGAAGCACGGACAGCCACGCATCCCGCCCGGCCATCGTGCCCGGCGGGATCAATAACGAACTGCCCAATTCAAACAAAATGATCATAATAAACAGCTGACGCGTGCCGATTTTCGCATTTTCCATACGCTTCGCTCCTTTCTCCTCAAATCAATCATGCTCAAGCTTGTCTGAGAGAGGATTATTCCGCAAGCCCGTTCTTCTGATAATGACTTCCGTTTTGACATCTACGGGGAGATTGGGGAAATATTCTTCATCCCACTTCCCTTTGAACTTTTTCCATTTGTCCGGGTGCTTCCGATAGATCAGGTCTCCGAAGCCGACGAAGTCATTCTTATGGGCTTTTATATCTTCAATCGATTTGGTGATATCTTTCTCAAGCTGCACGCTGAGCGCCTTTTGTATCGTCATCAGCACTTGCGGATCAGACAGATGGAAAGGGTATCTGACAGCGTCCACCAGCCCCTCGACCTGAGCATGCACGTGAATATGCGGTTTTCCGTTCGGAAAAGTGGCCGTCACTTTTGTATTCTGGCGGGTGACCTGCAGACTGATTGCATGCTTCACGTTCTTCCAATCCGCATTGATGAACGTATGCTTGATCCTATTGAGCAGCCATACAGCCCCCACACTGTCGTTATCCTCAATCCAGTAATCCAGCCTCCCATCCTTTTTGAACACCGCCAGTCCGTCCGCTGACAGCACTGCTTTCGGTTCAGTTGTCTGCGTATTTTCCATCGTAGGACCGGCTTTATCGTCTCCGTGCATTTCATAACCCGGAATAAACGGCGACCCGGCCGGAGAAGCGAGATCAATCAGAACGTCCTGAAGGTTGGTTTTAATGACTCTGCCGTATTGTTCCTGCGTGAAGCTGAGCGTCTTGTTCACTTTATTGGAAGGGATTTTATCAATCGGCGTCAGCACTTTAATAATGTCTTCAGCCTTGCAATTATGCGCGATCACAACGGTTGCGGTCGTCCTGAATTCGGTGTCGCGGTCAAGATTGTCCAGAATAAAACTGAGCCCTTCCTCTTTCGCCAGTTTTTCACTGAACACCACGAGATTCGTATGCGCAAAATAGAGCCTTCTGGACACTTTCATCGAGCCTTTTCTCAAAGCTTCCGTCATATTGTCTCCGGACACCGAATAGACGGAAACCGGAGGCCGGTCTCCCGCTCCGCCGCCCTGCAGACCGCCGGCCACGTTTCCCGGATTGATAATTTGCAAGTGAAGGACGTATTTTCCCGTTTCGGTCCGGTCAATACCGATGGCGGAGATCACCGCTAAATCGGTCAGCTCCCTTTTATCCCAGCATCCGGATACAAACATAAGGGAAACCATCGTACAAAGGATAAGCATCCATTTACGTCTTTTCATTACCGTCGCCCTCTTCTACATCTTTATTAACCATTCCTCTGGATGTCTCCGGTTTCGGTCTTTGATGTTCCCCTTGGCGCCTGTTGTTTTCCTGCACGAGCAGTCCCGGCCTTTTTTCATCCGCCCATAACGGAGCTCGGAGAAGGGAATCCTTCAGCCCGCCCGGGGTTAAAGGAGCGAGCGGGGACATATACGGAAATCCGAATGAACGCAGGCCGCACAGATGGACAAACATCATGATAATGCCCAGAATCAGCCCGTAAAATCCCATGACCGCCGCCGACAGAATAAAGAGAAACCGGATCAGCCGCGCAGATATCGCCATGTCAAAAGCCGGGGTCGCAAAGCTGGCAATCGCCGTCAGGGCGACAACGATAACCATGGCTGGGGAAACAATGCCGGCCTGTACGGCGGCCTGGCCGATGACAAGCGCTCCGACTATGGAAACGGCGGAGCCGACAACTCTCGGAAGCCGGACACCCGCCTCCCTGAGAATCTCAAAGGCCACTTCCATCGTCAGCGCTTCAATCACGGCCGGGAACGGCACCGTCTCCCGCTGAGCCGCGATGACAATCAGCAGCTGCGTCGGAATCATTTCCTGGTGAAAGGTCGTCGCCGCCACATAAATCCCCGGCGCCACCAGTGAAATGAAGAAGATCAAAACCCGCAGCACCCTGATGCTAGTGGCGATATCAAATCGTGAATAATAATCCTCAACGGATTGAAAAAATTGAATAAATAAGGCCGGCGCGATGAGAACGAACGGCGTTCCGTCCACGATAATCGCAAATCGTCCTTCCAGCAGATTCCCCGCCACAACGTCCGGCCGCTCCGTATGATATACGGTGGGAAACACAGAAAACGGCGCGTCTTCAATGAGCTGTTCAATGTAGCCGGATTCCAGAATGCTGTCGATGTCAATGTGCTTCAGCCGCTTGCGGACTTCCTTAATCAGCTTTTTATCGCAAATTCCGTTAATATACATCAGCGCGACATCCGTATTCGTTTCGTGTCCGATCTCCATTTTTTCAACCCATACATCAGGCGTTTTTACATACCTGCGGATCATGGAAATATTGGTTTGCAGAGATTCGGTGAATCCCTGCCGCGGGCCGCGGAAAGAGACCTGGGTGCTCGGCTCTTGAATGGACCGATGCTCTCCCCCTTCCGTGCTGGCAATCAGCGCCTTGTCAGCCCCGTCGACAAAAATGAGCGTGCTGCCCGCCACCAGCCCGGCATAAAGACTTTTCCATTTTTCTTCCTCTTTCACCCCGCCGATCGCAAGCGTTTTATCGTATATCAGGCAGACCGCTTGTTCCGGCTGAACGGACGGGATGTCGATTAAATCCTCCAGAAGGGATTGGCTGACGAGCTGTTCGTCTACCAAACCGGCGATATACACAATTGCGGCCGGAAGCTCTTCTTTTCCGATTTTCAGCCGGCGGATGACGACATCGGCACTGTTGCCGAACCTCCCAGACAGCTTCTTCATATTTTGCTTTAAGCTGAGGGAGATCGGCTCATCCCGCTCTTTGTCCGGCTGGCTGTCCGCTTCTTTTCTGCCTTCATTGTCACGGTCGTTTTGATCGGCTTTTTTTTGTTTCTTCTGCTTAAAAAATGGCGGCATATCGCAAAAAACCTTTCCTCGTTTTTTTCATATTCTTCCTGTACGGCAAAAGATTATGCACGGCGGAAAGTCTGTATAAGTTCTGTGTAATCGAAAAGGATAAAAAGGGAGAGTGATGCGCATGAAAATATTGGGGGTTTCATTTTTTTTGCTGGCTGCCTGTCTGATCATTTCAGTAACGATAGATATGCTGCAAGGTTTCAGTTTCTATGGAGCGGTCCAAAACAACCTGTCCGCTTTTAAATTGACCACCTTCTCAGAATGGCTGATGCTGTTTTTATTCGCCCTCTTTTTAATCAGAGAAATGATCGTTTTATATAAATCAGGTAAAAAAGATGCCTGACAGGCGCACGGCTGTATTGTGTCAAAAAAGAACACATCCCTCCTTCTTTCGGAGTTCATGTGTTCTTTTTATTTTTCCGATGCAGATTGTTTTCAGATGACGATATTTCCGCTGTCCGTATCTGTCGTGTGTTTCACAATGACGCCTTTGATAATGCGGTTGCCGATGATTTTAGTACTTGCGGAGGAATTGGTTTGGATGGCGGAAGCAGAAGCGGCGGAAAGGTTGTTGATGGTATTGCCCGACACGAGGGAATTTGAGGCTCCGTTCAGATAGATGCCGATCGGGCTGCCCGCCGTTCGGTTGATCGTGAGCGTATTGTCTATGACTTCATGCGTGCCTGAATTCAGATACACGGTAACGATAAGCGGTGATGATTCAAAGCGGTTGCTGATGACAGAGGTTCCCGAGGATGTTGAACTGAAAATGGGATAGTTTTTGTAGCTTTTGAAGAGATTTCCCTTGATGACAGCCCTGGCGTCATTTGTCACAGATACGGCATAGGACTCCGCGACGCCCTGATACGCATTCGGAATGAGCGTATTTCCTTCAATAACGGCATTTCCGCCTGTGACCCATATGCCCCGGCTGAACGATTTCAGCACATTTTGTTTCACGATGATACTGCCGGCCGACATGGTGATTCCGTCTGTCACCTGATTCAGAGTGTTATTCGTAAAGACGGCGTTTTCGGACAGCGTCGCCCGCATCCCCGTGCTTCGTCTCGTTTCGGAACGTCCGTTTTCAATGACATTGCCGTCAACGGTCACATCTTCCGCCTGATAGACGGAAATGCCCGTATTTTCAAATTGACTGATTTTGTTATGGGTGACGAGGACGCTTTTTCCCCTTACATCTACTCCGGTGGAAAAACCGGTAATCAGATTGTTGGAAATGACGGCATTGCTGCTGTCCTGTCCCTGTGACACACCTTGTCCGGCGACTGCGGTCCTTGAGCCGCCGTCTGACCGAAAGAAGATATTCCCCGAAATGACGGTATGTGCCCCATACCCGTAGCTGATTGTGTTATCGGAATGATTTCCTTCAATTAACACATTATATCCGTTAAAGTTGGTGACTGAGCTTGCGGCGTTTCCGGAAAAGAAGTTGTTGCGGACCGTAATATGAAGAGCTTCTTCATAATCAATATCGCCTTCTCCGTACGATTCAATATCGATTCCGAATTTCGGAGCCGTTCCGTTCCCTTGCCCGGCGTCTTCAATCACGCATTCTTCTACCGTAACGGTATTGCAGCCGGTGATTGAAATGTTGTTTCGCCTTGACTGCCTGATCTCACAGCGGCGGATGGTCACCTGTTCTGAAGTTTCGTAATCACTGTTTGTTTTTAACCCGAGCGGGCTGACAATAATGCCGTCTCCCGTAAAATCCGAAATCTTCACATTTTCGATCAGCACATTGCTGCTGCCTTCAATACAGATTCCAAACCCCCATTCATGGGTCGAACGCAAAGGGACATTGGTATACGTGTGTTCATCCCGTTCGCCGATGATCCGGCCGCCGGTGATGGTGACATTTTCCCGCCTGCCTATATAGAAAGCCGAGTAGCCCCAGGAGCTGTTCGGCGCCACTTTAATCGTGCATTCCGGATCTAAAACGATGGTGAGATGGCTCGGCACGTTAATCCCGGCGTTCCGAAACGGCTGGCTGCTGTCCCCGCCAAGCGTGCCGTTGATTTTATACGTTCCCGGCGGAAAAAACACCGTATGACAGCCTTCGCTGACGGCCTTGGCCAAGCATTGGTTGATGGCGCCCGTCACATCGGTTTTTCCGTCTGCCGCCACACCGCAATCCGTAATATCCAATATACGATTCGGCAAGTGATAATCTCCTCCTTCCTCTCTTATTGTCATCTTATTCCGCCATATCCCGCTCCGCCTGTACATACTTTAAATTTTATTAAAAAAGTTTATAAAGATAGTTTAGTCAGATAATATAACAAAATAAGTCATTGGAATTAGGAAAATTCGTCTATATTCAACGTTTTAATATCTTTTCATTCTGGAATTTTTTGAATTCAGTATAAATTATATTGACACAAGTATTATATAAGAATATGATTTTTGTAATACACTTTTTTAAGAAAGGGTTGGCTCAGGTGGCATCTATTGATAAGGACTCTATAACAGAAACTGTGCCGCAACGAGGCTTTTTCGGTCATCCCCGCGGCTTGTTTACACTGTTTTTCACCGAATTTTGGGAGCGTTTCTCCTACTATGGTATGAGAGCCATATTGCTTTACTATTTATACACGGAAGTCGCTCATGGCGGTCTCGGCTTTGATAAAACGACCGCAGTTGCCATCATGTCCATATACGGATCTCTCGTATACATGTCGAGCGTCATCGGCGGATGGCTGGCCGACCGGGTATTCGGCACGGCAAACACCGTATTTTACGGCGGAATTTTAATTATGTTCGGGCACATCGCTCTTGCCTTCCCTGGCAGCACGGCAGCGTTTTTTACCAGCATGGCTCTGATCATTATCGGAACCGGCCTGCTTAAACCAAACGTATCCAGCGTTGTCGGAGATTTATATACGAAGGAAGACGAGCGCCGCGACTCAGGTTTCAGCATCTTTTACATGGGGATCAACCTCGGCGGATTGCTTGCGCCGCTAATTGTCGGAACACTCGGACAGAAGTACAACTACCACTTAGGCTTCGGATGCGCCGCGGCCGGTATGTTCCTCGGACTGATTGTTTTCGCTCTTACGAGAAAGAAATACCTCGGCAAAGCAGGCTCCAATGTACCGAATCCGATTTCTAAATCATCAGTGATCGGCACGGGAATCGGAGTGGTCATCGCAGCAGCCGTTATTATCGTTCTGATTCAAACCGGCTGGCTGACGATCCAGCGTGTGATTGACACCGTCAGTATCCTCGGCATTGTCATTCCGGTTATTTACTTTATCGTGATGTTCACGAGCAAAAAAGCGACGAAAACGGAAAAATCACGGCTTGCGGCTTATGTTCCGCTGTTTATTGCAGCGGCAATGTTCTGGGCGATTCAGGAGCAGGGCGCGACGATTCTTGCTTTATATGCGGATCAGCGCACGAGACTTTCCTTTGCAGGCATGCATCTTGAGTCTTCATGGTTCCAGTCTCTGAACCCATTATTCATCGTTATTTTCGCGCCGGTGTTCGCCTGGATCTGGATGAAGCTCGGCAAACGCCAGCCTTCAACACCGATTAAATTCGCGATCGGCATTATCCTTGCCGGATTATCATTTTTAGTCATGGTGCTTCCGGTTATGGGCGGAAGCGGCGAGCTTGTGAGCCCGCTTTGGCTTGTGCTCAGCTTCCTTTTGGTTGTGCTTGGTGAGCTTTGCCTTTCACCGGTCGGTTTATCCGTCACAACGAAACTTGCGCCTGCCGCTTTCTCAGCGCAGACGATGAGTATGTGGTTTTTAACAAACGCCTGCGGTCAAGCCCTGAACGCAAAAGTAGTCGGTTTGTTTGATAAGATTTCTGAAGCGGCCTACTTCGGCTCAATCGGTCTTGTTTCGATCATTCTCGGTATTATTTTGATTCTTCTGTCTCCCGTCATTAAACGGGCGATGAAAGGCGTTCAATAACAGATAAAGAAAAGCCTGCGGAATCGGGACTGACCCCATAAGATGAGACAAATAAAAACACCTTCAAGTTTGAATACGGATGATTGTTATCCGAAATTAGAC